>JASLED010000026.1 GCA_030151255.1 Flavobacterium sp. | reverse complement strand
CTAAAACTTTTGAAGGCTTTAAAACAAGAATTTTAGCGAAAATAACAGCTTTGACATTGATTCAATATATCAATAAATTCATTTTTGATAGACCTATAAATAATATTAAAAATCAAATCATTTAATTACACCCAACGGGTTAGGATTATTTAAAGTATAATTATATGGTGAATAGTTAGGCATCTTCTCCGCGAGCGGATCTACATTAACAAATATACTGATTTTTGGATCGTAATACCGTGCGCCATAATAATACAAATTGGTTTCACGGTCGAGCTCTTTGCCGTTGTACAAATATGGCATTGTATAGCTGCTTTAACAAATAAACGCACAAAATACCCAACATTGATTGTAGAACGTAATTGTGCGTTTGTGGGGGTGATAGCTTCCTTTTTTACGGTTGGGGTTTAAGTTACCAAAAACGCCAGGCTTCCAGCTTGGCGTTTTTGGTTATACACTTTCCATTAACCGCTTAAAATATGGTATCTGTCCTAAAATTATCGGGCTTAAAAATATTGATAATATTGTAACCCAAAATAGACTTTCGGTAAACTCTAATGTAGGTAAACCTTTATGAAGTTCATACAGCAAATTCAACCCTGCAAATACCAATACATTGAAAATCGAAAATACAATAGGTTTGTATATTTCTATGCGATTAAAGTATTTAAACGAAAACCAAAAAATAAGAATTAAGGGGATAGAATAAAACATTAGACGCCATAAATTTATTAATACAACTGATGAAGCGTCATAAATTTGTTTATCAAAATTGTTAGAAGGATTGGTAAGTAATCCCCAAACAAACAACATAACAAAAGCGACTAATGTTTCTAATGCGATAAGACTGACATATAATATTCCAAATTTACTTATCATAAGAGTTCTGTATTAATTCTTGTCCTAATTTTACTCTGTCTTCGTAACTCTTGAAATTAAACGACTTACCACCATTAAAGCTCTCTTTCATCACATCGTTAACCGCACCTGGTCCAATAGCTTTTGCAAAATTTCCCGTAAAAAGGTCATTTATGTTATCAATTATAGAGTTAAGGTCATTTCCTTTATAGCTATTCATATACTCTTGAATTTTAGACTGCTCAAATTCTACCATTTTGTTATCCAAAGCCATTCCTGTTAAGCCTTCAAATGATTGTTTGACACCATTCGCGTCAGTAAAACCTCCTGAAAGTTTACCATCAGCCAATAACCTTGCCTCTCAACTACTTCTAAGCGCTTCAGATTGTATTGCTGTTGGTTCCTCAAACTACGGTCCGGCAGACTATACATTTAAGCATTTAGGAGCACAGCTTATACGAATTCCCATTGATGAGTTTGGAATGGATATAGATTATCTGGAAGAAATTCTTGAAATGAAAGTAATTAAAGCGGTGTATATTATTCCTCATCATCATTTCCCTACCACTGTCACCATGAATATGGAAAGACGGCTTAAGCTCTTAAATCTCGCAAAAAAACACAGATTTGCAATAATAGAGGACGATTATGATTACGATTTCCATTACAATAACAAACCTTATATTCCTTTGGCCAGTATTTACCATAATCATAATGTCATTTATATCGGCTCAATAACCAAAACGTTTGCTCCAGCTTTGAGAATAGGATTTCTTATTGGACCATCTAAATTTGTAGAAGGAGCATCAGCATTGCGCCAGATTATTGATAAACAAGGTGATTCCCTGCTGGAAGAAGCCTTTGCTTCTTTAATTGAAAATGGAGATTTGGAAAGGCATTTTCGTAAGTCATTAAAAATTTATAAAAATAGAAGAGATATATTCTGTCAAATAATGCGTTCTGAATTCAATAATATTATTGAGTTTGATGTTCCTGAAGGAGGTCTTGCAGTATGGTCAGTTTTTGACAAAGGTATCAATCTTAAGGACTTATCGCAATCTGCTGAAAAGCAAGGGCTTATCATAGGTGATGGAACATTTTATGAAAATGAAATGTTCAATCCTAATGGCTTACGATTGGGGTTCGCTTCTTTAAACGAACAAGAGATGCAACAAGCATTTGACATTTTGAAGAAAGTTCTATAATAGCCTTATACAAAATTTTCAGAACAATTCAATATTATTAAAAAGGTTTATTTCTGGTATAATACTATTGGATTTACTATGCATAATTTTCTTTTTGACTTCTGAACTATAATTAATTTGAGAACTGGGATACCCAGCTTTTGTTGTGCAAATACAGCAGTAAGTAATGTTTATAAAGAACAAGCATACCAATTGGGGAAAGAGCTGGCTATCGAAAATATTACTTTAGTTTATGGAGGATCCAAAACAGGGTTAATGGGGGAAATTGCAAATAGTATTTTGAGTAATGATGGTATGCCAATAGGTGTAATTCCTAATTTCTTTATTGATAGAGAATTGACTCATACAGGTCTAACAGAACTCATTTTTGTAGAAATAATGCATGAGAGGAAAGCAAAAATGAATGAGTTATCAGATGGGTAATAAGCTCATTTCGTATCTGAGATTTTATTCTTTGTATTTTAATCAAAGGCTCTCCTATAAAATAAACTTTTACTAATACTTTTCCACGATCATTTGAATATTTATCCTGGAACATGATTATCTTTTCTTTATTAAAAACAATATTTGCTGGATCTTTTAATCCAGTTATTTTATAACAGTCGCTTTGTCCAAATGTTTTTATGGACAATATAATTGCCAAAAATAAAATAATATACCTCATAATTTAACCGTTATTATAGATTTTCTTAAATAATTAAATAGCTTGTTTAAATGATTTGAGGGAAATATTATTTTTCAATTACAATTACTTTTTTTGTAATTCTAACTTCGTCTTCCAGCCATCTGGTTAATTCAAAACCTTCTTTATCCTTTGTGTGTAAATTTATTAGCACTAAATCATTAATAAAACCATCCATATAAAATATCCCAGTTTTTGTAAATTTAAGCATGAAATAAATTGATCTATTATCATAGGCGCCAAATGTATCTGCAACTATACTTTTCAAATATTCATAATTGTAATCTATATTATTTGTTGTAGTAACTATTAAACGTGCAAATCTATTAGTGTCCTTGTCACCAAATTTAGTTATGATAGAATCATAATGGCTTTTATAATTAACTAAACCATAATTTTCTTCATTAATATATACTGTATCAGGGAAATCTATATCATAAGTAATTCTCTTTTCGTCATAATAAATCTGATCCTGATTTAAATCATTACTTTTAATTCTGCCATTACAACTATAAAGTAAGGTAACTCCTAAAATTATTAAACTTATTTTTTCATCATTTTCTTCTATTACAAAGACTTCTTTATTTAAAGTTTTTTTTGTTTTATTCTTTGAATATACGTTCAACTTGTTGTTTGCTGTTTTTATTATTTGTAACAGAAAATTCCTTAACGATATCAATTGCCTGATGATGCTCTTTTTCGTAAGCTCTGAGTAAATATTCAATGGCTAATTTTGCAGAGCGTTATTCAATATATTTTTACTTTTTTTTCAGTTTCATCCCAATATAACTTATCCTTATTGTATTTAAACCATTTGCTCCAATCCTTTAAATTTTCTTTTGATGGAGTATACAATAAATCTACACCTTCTTCATATTCACTTTGAATTCCTGTTATTGCATAAATAAAATCATAATCTTCGGAGTAGATAATAGTCTTGCTATATCTTTTATCATAATTTTTTTCAATTCGCTTATAAGTCTTTTCAAAATAAGCACATGCTACTGGATCTAAACATTTAGCTGATTTACAACCTAATAACAAATAGAATACAAAAGTTGCAAAAAATAATTTCATAATTAAAAACTTATAACATTACGTTTTTTACACAAACAATAAATTTAGAAAATCTAATTTAGAATTTGTAACACTTTATTTTTGAATCTACTAAATGAAAGAATCAACTACTTTGGTTTTTCGATTTAGTGCAATAACAAGATATAAAATTTAATAATTTATATAGACATACATTTATATTCTACATTGATGAATAAAATTAATTTGTATAAATGAGTGTTTTTTATTTAGGACGCCTAAAGTTTGAGTTTTTGGTTTTAGATGCACTTATGGAAACTATATGCTAAAAATTTATAATTCATATACTTTATAATTACTTTGTATCTGTTTTTTGATTTTTTATCAACTACGCATGGCAGTTTAACTATGAAAGTATTTGTATAACATTATTATTCCTACCCAAAAAAGAACTATTCCACCTAAAACTCCTCTTATTTTCATTGATTTATCCCAAAAATTTAAATTTTCTTCTTTTCTTGTAAATAAATAACTTAAGTATATGCTACTTCCTAAAATACATAGAATAGAATAAATTAATTTCATTGTTTGTTTTTAATTTAAAAATAGTTATTTACTTCGATAATGATAAAAATAAATAACTTTCTATCAATTTTAAGAAATTTATTAAGCAAACTATCATCAGAAACTTTATCTATTAGTAATTAAGCTATAAAATAATATTAATCATTTATCTAAAAATAATGCTATTCGATTAACAATAACCTTTTTCTGCTTATATGAAATTTCTATAGATACATCATATAAGCAGTTTTCTATATTATAATTTACATATTCAACCTTGATGTCGTTCAACAACTTATAGTATTCTAATTTGACATAGAAACCATCTTCTAATTCAATCTCATCAATTGATTCAGGCTTATCCGTTATATCATTAAGTAAATATTTATTATACCAACTAATATCATACCCGAAACAATTAACAAAATCTTTATAATTGCTTTCTAAGTTTAGAATTAAAGGAGAGTATGCGTAATTATTATAAAAACTTATAAAAAATTCATCTCTATTTACTTTACTCAATTTAGATAAATCATTGTTTTTTCCAACTCCATTCATCATAATCATTTGTTCTCCACTTTTTGAAAACACATTTACAACAACTAGAAATTCGTTGAAATATATTAGTTTATCTTTATTATGAATTTGTTTAAATGAACTACATCCTAAAAAAAATAATACAAAACCTAATAACACCAATACGTACATCTTTTTTTTCATAACGATTTTATTGTAGGTAAAAGATATTAATTATTAATCTATTTTTTGATGCTTATATCAGTAATATATTCTTTAAACGCTTTGTTGTGCTCTGCTCCTTTTGAGTGATATTTTTTAGTGCGAAACGGATTTTGAGAAAACGTTGATTACAATAACACCAGCAACAATAAGTCCGAGTCCTAAAATTGCAGGCAAATCTAAATGTTGCTTGTATACCACTTTGCCAATAATAGAAATAAGTACAATACCAATGCCAGACCATATTGCATAGGCTATACCTACTGGAATTGATTTTAGCACAAGGCTTAGGCAATAAAATGCGCCTAAATAACCAACAATGGTAAATACGGTTGGCCAAAGTTTTGTAAACTGTTCGCTCTGTTTTAAAAAAGAGGTTGCTATTGTTTCGAAAATAATAGCTATAAATAATATGCAATAGCTTTTTAGCATTGGACTACTTGTTTTTTTGTTGTAGTAAAGGTACAAAATATCTATTTTCTGTATATTTTTTTATTTTAATTATAAAATTTAACACTATTTCTGCTTGGTTTTAAAATATTTTTTTGGTTGCATTTGATATAAAAGAACTATTAACGCTTTTGTGTGTAAAAGTTTATTGAGAAGGTAAGTGCATATGCTTCTATGGCTTTTTTGCAATATTCTGATTACTTTTGGCAGCTTATAAAAATTGGTTGATTTGTTTTTTATATTTATTTAAATAGAAACAATTGGTCAATTTTTGTAATGATGTTGTATTATGTATAAAATTATTTTCGATTTAGCATATTATATAACACCTATAGATTATCAAAAATTAGTAAAACAAATTATTATTTCAATCAAGTGAAATCAACCGTTAAAATTTTTGTTTTGGGTATTGCATCAATATCTTTAGCAAGTTGTGCCCTGTCTCACTCTACGAAACAGATTAATTATCAGCCCAATTTTTTTATTGCAGAAAAGTTATCTACTAGTAAAATTGTTGATGTTGAACCTATGCAAGATGCAAGGAATTATAATAATAACAAGATTATTTTTTACAAAAAAAACATGTATAATCAGACCATGTCTGGTAGTTATATAGCAGAAAAACCTGTTGTTGATATATTGACAGAGGCTGTAAAAGATGGTTTTAAGCAGAAAAATATTACGTTAAATAGTGTTACAAAGGACTATATATTAAAGTCGGAATTGATAAAATTGGATTATGAAGTAATTTCTGGCTTTTCTACCGTGCGAGTAATTCCTCTTATAACAGTTAAATTTCAGTTAATTAACACAGAAGGAAAGGTAATTTGGACTGATATTTTGACAGGAAAAGCAAATATTAAAGGAGCTAAATTTGAAAAATTTATCCCGCCTGCTATAGATAATCTTGTTGATCAGCTTGTAAATAATTCAGGATTTTTATATTCAATAAGTGAAAATTAATGAAAAGAATTTTTAGTGTATTGTTTTTATTGGGTAGCTTTTGTTCTTTTTCTCAACAATTGGAAGTTGGTCCTTCTTTAAAGTTTGATTCTAGTAATATAGTAGACTCTCGTGTATCGCGCGGACGAGCTGTTATAGGAAAAGCGCTATGGAAAACGAGTGTAGGTTTTTCTGTTACTTATTATTTTAAGAATCCGACTCAGGAGATGTCTTCGGGTATTAACTTTGATTACTATAAAGGAAAAAGAGGCTCGGTTAGCGAAGAAATATCCGGAAATAAATATGAAATAAACACAGAGAGTTTTAATTTGAGTTATAGAATTGCTGGTAATTTAGAGCAAAACTTTAGGTGGTATGCAGATTTAGGTTTTGGCTATAATATATTGGACAATACTGATTATTATAGAGGAAATGCTGATGAGCTTTCGGCTTTTCCGAAGTTGAGAGAGCCGCTTGTAATTAAAAATAATGAAGCTACTTTTATTTTTGGTTTGGGTTTTGAAAAGGTTTTTGCTGAGCGATTTGTTGCTTTTATAAATTTTAATGGAGATGCTGGAATTTCTAAAATAAATAAAAATGGCGGTAGTTTTAGAACTCAATCACTGGGTTTTGGTGCTGGCGCGAAGTATATTATTAGCTTTAAGAAAAAGTAATTTTAAAATTTAGACTTTTATTTGGAGCGTCTTAGTAACCGAAGGCAATGGAGAGATCCATTGCCTTTGAGCGCTCAGGCAACGGATGTTTTTATTCTTTATGCTATTAATTTGAAACCGTTTATAGTGCCTTTTAAAGGATTAGATGATTGATGTTTCTGGATTTTACAGCATTTACTGTTTTTAATTATAATTAGAAATTATTTCTTCTTCTTTCTTTTTGTATTCAGATATTGGAACTTTTTTTCCGTTTTGAAGCCAAAAGATCAATTTTTGTTTATTATCTAAATAAAAAATATTGATTATACTATCTATAATTTCAGCATTGCTGTTTATACCTATTGGTTCTTTGTAAACTATATCTTTATCTTTTATTACAATAGATTTTCCATTTTTTTGATAAATATCAATTATTTTATTGCCTATTTCTCCATAATAAACGATTTCTTTTTTTAGTGTATCTGATCCTTTATAATACGTTTTTATAAGGCCACCTTCGGTAGATTCATATATATCACGTTGACTATTTTTCAATTGCATTTTTGAAACTTCTATCGTTGCTTTATACTTTTCTATTTGTTGAACAATATTTAAAGTATCAATTATTTCATTTTTAATGTGGTTTTCTATATTTGAATTAGTACTTAATTCTTTACATCCTATTAAAAATAAAGCTGTTAGACTCAATAAAAAATTATATTTCATACATAATTAAATATATTTATTAATTCTGCTTTTTGTTATGTAGATGCGTTGTCTACTTCAATTACTTTGATGTAGTTTACTGTGGTTTTAACTCAATCACCCTACGTCCTTTTTAATGTCGAAACTATTTAGTGTAACAGTAGGGTGGTTGTTATTGCTTCAATAAATTACAATGATCCGTTTTGGATGGTTGGATTATAAACAATTGAATATATGGTAATTAATTAGGATATTCCCTCCTTAAAAAAATAGTTAAATTTCAAATTATTTTTATTTATCAATCCATATCCTAATACAATATTCTCAAATACAGAGCGATTTCCGCACCGTATTCTTTTGCTATAATTTACCCTGATATTTCAACCAACTTTTAAACATAAGAAAAAACCTATAGTTTACAGTAAAGGAGTTTTGGTTTTAGCACTCGGATTACAAATCTAAACTATTTATTACTCAAAATAGTTGACTAATGTTTATAATAAAAAAGACCACACCTAAGATTAAAAAAAGTATATAGACTAAATATAATTTAAAAATTGCTATATATTTTGCACTAACTTCATATTTTGGAAACTTTGACTTTATCACGCCAAAAAGACCAATAACTATCATTACCAAACTAATAATTATATACATCATTTTGTTATTTATTTAAAATTCTTTCTGTGTCAACTCTTATTGTTTTCTCAATTGTCATATTTATTCCTTGAATAACTGTTTCAGCACCACCCCTGTAATTGTAAAAGTTAATCCTAAAGCTGCAACAGTATCACCACCTTTTTGTAGAACTCTACTTAATGATTTTGTATTATTATTTTCACTAATATAATTGTTTTAACCCAAGTAGAATTTTATACTTACACAGTTTTTGGTTCAGTGACAAATTAAAAACTATCCCCAATAATAACTATCTGGATAAGCTCTTGGTCCAAAAATAGCTGTTCCAACTCTTATAATAGTAGCTCCGTGTGCAATTGCAATTTCTAAATCATTACTCATTCCCATTGAGAGTTCCTTCATTTCAACATTTGGAATATTTAAAGATTGTATATCTTTTTGAAGCTGTTGAAGTAATTGAAAACATTTTTGTACTAAATGGGTTTCTGTGCTAAATAATCCAATAGTCATTAATCCTTTTATTTTCAAGGTATCAAATTCTGCAACTTGTTGTACAAATTCAATAACAGATTCAGGATGTATGCCATACTTACTTGGCTCGGCTGAAGTATTTACTTGTATTAAAACATCCATTGTTTTGTTTTCAAAAAGTAATCGCTTATGTAATTTTTCAGCTAACTCAAAACGATCTAACGAATGAATGCACGAAACGTTATATTTTAAAATATCTTTAATTTTATTGGTCTGTAAATAACCAATGAAATGATTAGTGTGTACAATATCGTTTAAATCAGCATGTTTACTTTTAAGCTCTTGTACTTTATTTTCTGCTATTAGAGTAAATCCTGCTTGAAGTGCAATTTTTATCTTTTGTGCTGTTACAGTTTTTGTTGCCAATAATACTTTTACTTCTTTAGGATCTCTATTACATGCTTTACAAGCGTTGTCAATTCTGTTTTTAAGTAATTCAAGATGATTGATAATATCTTTATTCATAGATAAAAGGATTTTTTGTTTATTATTTAAGCTAATTATAGCCAAGAAAAGCGGACCATTACAGTCCGCTTTGTCTATTACTCTTTCCACCAGTAATAATAATTGTGTCCTTGATCTAACACAAATCCACATCGCGGATACAAACTATTACCAATGTCATTTGTTAGTTCAGTTTCAAGCATCAAACCGCAAGCATTTGTTTGATTGCACCACTGTTTTGCACAGTCAATTAATGCAACTGATAATCCTTGTCCTCTATAATCTGGATGAACAAATAAATCACTCAATAACCATTGTTTTTGTAATTTTATATAATGATAAAGTTTATACAATTGAACAAATCCGACAGCTTTTTCATCCACATATACCATAAAAATATACGATTGATCGTTATCCAAACGTTCTTTAATGAATTGCTTGCATTTTTGATATTCATCTGGCTGACGATAAAAAACGCGGTAAAGATTGAATAATTCAGCAATTGCATCTAAATCAGTAAGATTAACTTGTTTAATTTTGTAATTCATTGTTTTTATTATTTTGATTAAAACGGCAAAACTATTGCATTCAATCCTTGGCGATATAGGACAGTTTTGATAAAAATACCTAGTCCAAAACTAATTCTGTATTTTTATGGTTGACAAGATATTTTTTAGCTCCTTTATTTCTGATGAATGAAGTGGTTGTAAGGGACTTTTCAGGTTTCCTCCTCCAATTTCTAATAAGTCTAATCCTGCCTTTACAGCTCGTGGTAAACCTTTAGCTACAATAAAATTGAGAAGATCTACTTGTTTGTAAAATAGTTCTTGAGCTTGGTTTAAATCATTTTCTTTTATTGCATTGTAAAGGGCAATATTTAATTCTGGTATTAAGTTAGGTGCGGCGGTACACCAACCTTGTGCTCCTGCTGAAAAAGCAGCTAATGCTAAAGGATTCGATCCATTAAATAAAGCTACTTCATCACCTAAACTAGATCTTAAATACTGCATACGTTGAATATCTCCTGTACTTTCTTTAATCATTGTAACGTTTGGTATTTCTAATAAGCGCTTTAGTAAAGCAGGTGACATATCTACTCCTGCTGTTGCTGGATTATTGTAAGCCATGATTGGTATGGATATTTTAGAAGCAACGGCATCGTAATGTTTCACAATTTCATCATCCGTTAATTTCCAATAACTCATCGGAATAATCATAACTGCTGTAGCTCCTGCTTTTTCAGCAAATTTGGCGTGGTAAATGGTTTTATCTGTAGTTAGATTAGAAACACCTACTAAAACAGGAACTCTACCTGATACTTGTTGTATAGTTGCCTCAGTTATAGCTTCTTTTTCGGTATCATTAAGATAAGGCATTACACCCGTGCTACCCAAAGGAGCAATTCCATGAGAACCCATTGTTACCAATCGCTCTACTTGTTTTTTAAATAGCGGAATATCTATTTTTTCGTTGTTGTCAAAAGGAGTAATTGGGTAAGCAATTACTCCTTTAAAAGGTACATTATTCATGTTTTTTTTTTTAATTTAAAAATCTCTTCCTTCTTCTTCACGAAGTGCTACGCCTAGATTTTGCAATTGTGGAGCATTTTCGCAAGCAATGTATTTTGCTGGTTCATTTTCACTGCGATTTTGATGTTGATGCCATGCCCAAGATGGAATATAAACTGCATCACCTGCTTTCCATTCTACAATTTCATCTTCCACTCTGGTCCAACCTTTTCCTTCAATTACATATAATACGGTTTCATAAGTATGGCGGTGTAAGTGAGTTTTCTGTCCTGGTAATAATCCCCCAATGGTCATACTTACATTTTTACTTGGTAAATCGACAAAGAAAACTGGGTGTTTTCTTTCTTCGGAAAACTGATTGTGTTCGCCAGAATTCTCTACATTTCTATGAATAATATGAGAAGGTTTTACATACGTTGGTCTTGCAAAAGTTTGATGAAAATCCTTTGAAGTAAATGGTTGTTGATCTGCGTGAATCATTTTTTCTACTTGTGTTGTTTTACGTTCAGACATAATTAAAATTTATTTGTTTTTTTGCATTATTGCATCACAAAACTACTGTACCTTTGGACTATTGTATTGATACAGTTTTAATAAAACAACCTGGTCCAGATGTTAAGAAATTGGAAGTTTGAAATTCAGATTGACACAAAGTCAAATCAAGCGGTTTATTTACAAATTGCAGATGCAATTATAAAAGATATTCAATCTGGTAGATTACAACCTGGTGATCCACTACCTGGCAGTAGAAATCTTGCGCAACTTTTAAAGGTTAATAGAAATACTGTTGTAGAAGCTCTTAATGTGCTTATTATTGAACAATGGTTAATATCAAAAGAAAGAAAAGGAACTTTTGTTGCTGATATTTTGCCTGATATGAAAAATACATCAAGGCTTAATCAAAAAGATTTACTACAGAAAGAAATAGTAGTTAGACAGTATAATTTACACATAGATGACGGGGTGCCCGATAGCAAAATTGCACCGATTAATGAACTGGCAAGAGCTTATCGTCAAATATTTAGTTTGAAAGGAAAATGGCAAATGATGGGCTATGGAAGTGAATTGGGAAATATAGATTTTAGAGCTTCTATTGCTCAGATGCTCAATCATCAAAGAGGTATGCAGGTAAACGAAAAAAATATATGTATTACTCGTGGCAGTCAAATGGCAATGTACCTTACAGCGCATTGTCTGATTGAAAAAGGTGATTATGTGCTAGTTGAAAACCCGGGCTATAAACCTGCTTGGAAAGCTTTTGAGAGTGCTGGTGCAACATTATTACCCATAGCAGTAGATGGTGATGGAATAATTGTAGAGCAAGTTTTAGTCTGTTTGAAAAATAATAGTAAAATAAAAGCTATTTATCTTACTCCGCATCGCCAATATCCTACTACAGTTACACTTAGTTTAAAAAGAAGATTAGAATTAATTCAACTATCTAATCAATATGGATTTACAATTATAGAAGATGACTACGACAATGAATTTCATTTTGGTTACAGACCTATGCTTCCGCTATCAAGTTTTACTGAACTAAAAAACTTTGTTTATATTGGAACAATGAGCAAAGTGGTTGCTCCAGCTCTGCGCATTGGTTATTTAACTAGTAATAATAGTGATTTGATTGAAAAAGTTTCTAATTTGAGGAAAATTATTGATGTTCAAAGCGATGGTATAATGGAACGGGCTATTTTACAATTGATAAAAGAAGGTACAATAAAACGACATATCAAAAAAGCAACTCATCATTATAAATCAAAAAGAGATAGTATGTTGATATTACTTGATAAATATATGAAGGATATTGCTTATTACTCAATTCCAGAAGGAGGTTTGGCCTTTTGGATTGTTCCTAATAAGAAGATTAATTGGATGGAATTTGCTGAATTGATGGAAAATAAAGCGATTAAAATTAATACTCCTGATACTTATAGTTTTGATCAAACAATAAATGGAATTCGTTTAGGTTATGGTTCACTAAACGAAAATGAAATGGAAATTGCTATTATTGCAATAGCTGATACAATTTCTTAGTTTTTTGGCTAACATGAATTTATTTAGAATCAAGATATTAGCGAATATAGATTCAATCTCTAAATCCTATGTATCAAAATAAAGTGTTAAATTTAGCCAATGTTAACAAACTTTTTAACGTTGTAAAAGTTATGAGAAACAGAAGAGGATAAATAATTAAATCAACCAACCTGGTTAATTATGAAAAAAATATTATTAATAATATGTACTGCATTAACTATTATTGCATGTAAAAATGAAGCGAAAAGCGAAAAGTATACTCAAGAAGAATATAAAACGATAGAAACAGCTGTAAGTAATATTTTTAAAAACTCTGATACGGAGCTATTAGATGTTAAAATTCTCCAAAGCGACCCAGTAACTACCTCAAATTTCGATACTAACGTAGTAAATTTGCTTTTTCCTACTCCTCCCTTTTGAGATGAAAAGGCTACAAAAATTGGTTCCTTTTTTGTTTTCATAATTGTATGTATTTAGCTACTTTCACAAATAAATAGGTCACTCAGTTAATTATCCGTCAATTTGCTAAATAAAATTTAAACACAAATAACCACTAATAAATAATGTAGTGGTTATTTACTTTAATTAAAACTATAAAAAATATTTTCGAATTAATTGATTTTTGTAATTTTGATGAATGAGCATACATTTAGAAACCTTACAAGATTATTATCAGAAAATTAGTCCAGAACAAGCACGTTTAATGAACGTTATTGATTTTGAAGCTAAAAAATCTCATTTTAATATTGCTCCAAGAAAATATTGCAGTTTTAGAAGTCCGTATAATCGACGTGATTATTACAAAGTTAGTTTTATTTTAGGTAAAGGAACATTTGATTATAACAATACTAAAATTCAGATTAATCAACCCACTTTGTTTTTACCATCGCCAAACATACCTTATTCTTGGACTTGTGAATCAGATTTGCAAGAAGGCTATTTTTGCCTTTTTAATGTTCCTTTTTTTGGCACACCTGAATTTAGCCTTTTTCATAAAACTTCGCTTTTTAAAGATTGGAGTTCACCTTTTATATTTTTAAATGAAAAACAAGAAAAAGAAATTCTTTTCTATTTTGAACAAATTGAAAAATTAAATAATTCAGATTACTCATTTCGTTGTAGCAGCATAAAAAATCATTTAGCTGCTATATTGCACTTTGTGTTAGAAACTCGTGCAGAAGAATCGATTCAAAACAATTTACCTGCCAATCTTCGCTTGTATAAACAATTTGATGAATTATTAAACCGACAATTTCCTTTAGACTCCCCTGCTTATCCCTTGCTTTTAAAAACGGCTGCAGATTTTGCTAATTCTTTAAATGTACATGTCAATCATTTAAATTCTTCTATAAAATCGGTTACACAACATACAACAACTTCGCTAATTAAAGATCGAATATTTGAAGAAGCTAAAAAACTTCTGCGTTATACCGATTGGGACATAGCACAAGTTGGCTACACTTTAGGTTTTAACGAACCTGCTCATTTCAACAATTTCTTTAAAAAACACGCGTGTATGTCTCCTTTAAAATACAAACAACAATTTATTTGATTTTTGTAATTTTTTCTTTGCTTTTTTATATCTAATAAAAACTACTTGATTTAATTTTACGCTCACAAAAAAATTAATCTTTTATGTTGAGAGAAGCTTCAGAGCGCCGAAAAAAAATAGTTAGTATTTTAGCCTTCATATCCATTCCTTTATCAGGATTTGTAACTGATATATATTTACCTTCTTTTCCTGCAATGGCTAAAGAAATGACTGTTTCTGAACAATCAATCCAATTAACACTTACTTGTTATTTACTAAGTTATGGTATTTCTCAATTATTTATTGGCAGTATTTTAGACAGCATTGGAAGGTATAAACCCAAATTATTTGCCTTGTTATTTGTATTGGTATCAAGTATTTTGATTACAATGACCAATAGTATTTTACTTATTTGTATTCTTAGAGTTTTACAAGGTATTGCCGTTTCTGTTTTAGTAATTGCCACGCGAGCGTTATTTGTTGACATACATACCGCAGACAAAGTAAAACATTATTTAAGTTATTTTACTATTGTTTGGTCTTGTGGGCCAATTTTAGCGCCTTTCTTAGGTGGCTATTTAGAAAAATTATTCAATTGGCATGCTAATTTTTATTTCTTAGCTTTTTATGCAGGTGCTTTACTTGTTGCTGAATTAATATTGAGTGGAGAAAGTATTTCTGAGAAAAAGAAATTGAATTTAACTGAAAATATTCAGATTTACAAAGAAATGCTTCAGCATGAAACTTTTATTTATGGCATTTTGATTCAAGGATTGTCTTATTCTATTGTAATGTTGTTTAACATTACAGGACCTTTTTTAATTGAAAACACTTTTCATTTTAATTCTGTTGTAATAGGTTACTGCACGCTTATTCTTGGTTTTTCTTGGATGATTGGTGGATTTATAGGCAAACGAAGAATGCATTTACCTTTTAATCAAAGTATTTTAAAACCAGTATTAATTCAGGCAGGTTTAATTATATCCTTATTAATGGTAAGTTACTTTATACAAAATTTAGTTGTGTTAGTTTTATTTGCGTTTTTAATTCATATTTGTTCGGGTATTTTGTTTACCTCATTTTTTACAAGTAATATGCTTACTTTTCCTAAAAACGCAGGAATTGCTGGCGGATTAATGGGCGGATTGGTTTACGTAATTACTTCATTTACCACTTTTGTTACGTCAACAACAGGAAAAATAACTACACAAGAAGGTTTATCTTGGCGTTATTTTATTTTCTCTCTCTTTTTACTAGGAATTATTTTAATAATGAAGAAAATTGTATCTAAACAAAAAGAAATACAAGTTAGTTAATATTCAAAGTTATCCTGAATTTTAAACCATCAAAGCCGTTTTTGCTTAGCAAAAACGGCTTTGATGGTTATTTCTGATAATGTTCTCTATTTTCCAATATTTGCCCCATATTTTGATAAGCCCAATCTGATATAGAATTTATTAATGGTAAAAAATCTTGTCCTAAAGTTGTAAGCTTATATTCAACTTTTGGCGGTATTACAGGATATACTTTTCTCAAAATCAATCCATCAGCCTCTAATTTTCGCAATGAAACAGTAAGCATTTTTTCTGATACATCGCTTATATGTCCTCTAAGTTCACTAAAACGCAATGTTCCATATTCACCTAATACCAATATAATTAAGGTTGTCCATTTATCCGATAATCTATCGAGTACATTTCGAACAGGACAATTATCAACATTTGAAAAATCTTTCATTTTTTTTATTTATTAAGTTACTGAAAATCAATAAAACAAACCTGTAGGTAAGTATATTTCGTAAATGTAAGTTATTGTTTTTCAAACACTAACTATTTACCTTTGACTAACCAAAAGTAAGTATAATTTTTAAAATATAAAAAAATGAATTTAATAACAGGTACATCAGGACAATTAGGACATGCCATAGCAAAATACTATTTAGAAAAAAATCCGAATGAAAAATTAGCTATTTTGAGTAGATCTGCACAAAAAGTAGAAGAATTAACCAATTTAGGTGCAGAACTACGCCTTGGAGATTATGATAATTACAACTCTTTAGTAAACGCATTTTCAGGAATAGAAACTCTTTTATTAGTATCATCAAACGATTTACTAAATAGAGAAATGCATCACAAAAATGCTATTGATGCAGCTAAAGAAGCTGGAGTAAAACACATTATTTTTACAAGTTTTCAATACAAATCTACAAACGAAGATTCGCCAAATGTACTTATGCCAGTATATGTAAAAACAGAAAATTATTTAATAAATAGCGGTGTAAACTACACTATTTTAAGAAATGGCATTTACACTGATTTATTACCTGGATATTTAGGTGAAAACATTAAAGAAAACAAGTCTGTTTACGTGCCAGCAGGCAATGGAAAAGCTGTATTTACTTTAAGAAATGATTTGGCAGAAGCTGCTGCTATTGTATTAAAATCAGATAAATATACAAATGCAATACTTGATTTAACTAATATTGAAGCAGTTGGTTTTGCTGAAATTACCAATATACTTAGCTCTATTTTTAATAGCGAAATAAACTATATAGATCCAAATGCTGATGAATACAAACAAGTATTAGTTGCAACACAATTACCAGAAGAAGTAATTGGATTACTAACAGGGATAACCGCAAGTATTAAAGTTAACGAATTTGATAAAATAACTTCTGATTTAGAAACCATTTTACAACGCAAACCTACTTCTGTTGTTGAATTTTTAAACTCTTTTTATAATTAAAATATAGGTAAAACGAGTCTGTAATTTATATTACAGACTCGTTTTACATTAATTAATCGACAATTCGTCTATATTTAATATTTTATTTTGCACAGCATAAACAATAAGTCCTACCACGTTTTTTGCACCTGTTTTTATAAACAAATTATTTTTATGTCCTTCTACTGTTTTTAAAGAAATAAACAATTCGGTAGCAATTTCTTTACCCGTTTTTTGTTGAGCAATTAAATATAATATTTCTTTTTCTCTTGCTGTTAGTCCCAATTGCAAATTATCTGTTATCAATACATTTTTATACAGCATTTGATCTCTCAATAAATCAAATTGTTCGGGCATCAAATAAAATCCTTTATCACTTACTTCCTGAATAATTTCTATCAAATAAGAAGGTTTAATATTTTTTGGTAAAAAAGCCGCAAACCCCGATTTTACAATAAAACTAATTAGATTGTTATTATAATAAGACGACATCAGAATAATAGGCAATTCTACACCAATTGCTTTTAACTTTTTTGATAATTCCATTCCATCAATATCACCTAATCTATAATCCAAAATCAATACATCTGGCGCTATCTTTTTTTGTTCTATATCCTTCAAAAACGCAAATCCTGAGGTATAGGACGCTATTACCTCTAAATTTGGATCGTTGTTTAAAAACATAGAAAGCAAATCGGTAATTAATACCTCGTCATCAACTATAATAACTTTTAATTTCATGGTGATTATTTCTTAATTAACATTAAAAACAAGGTGCCTTTTACTGCTTGTTTTTTATATTTAAAAATAGCTTTTAAAATATTTGCTCTTACCCGGATACTCTTGAATCCAAGCCCTTTTGTGTCTTTATTTACCTCAAATCCTTTACCGTTATCCCAAAGTTTAAATACTAAAAATTGAGCAGACAATCGCAAATGAAAACGTACAGAATCACATTGAGCATGCTTATGAATATTGGTCATTAATTCTTGTACTATTCTTACTAAATGCGTTTTTTGCTCAGTAGATAATTCAAACGCCTCTCTAGCATCTATCTTAATATCAATCGAATAAAAATTACTCCATTGCTGTACTACTGTTTCTAATGCATCTTCGATAGATTGATATTCTAAAAAAGGAAGATTTAAATCATGTGATATTCTTCTGGTTAAACTAATCGCTTCTTGAATATTATTAATCAGCATTTCTTCACTTAATCCGGCTTGCGATTTTAAGTAAAGAATATTTAATGAGTTGATCACTGAATCATGCAAATCACTTCCTATACGCTGACGTTCTTTTTCTTGTATTACAATAGATGATAATTCGAATATTTCTTTATAATTGGCCTTTAATACCTTGATTCTATTCTTATTTTCTATGTGCTTGGTATAATTAACTTTTACAACAAAAACAAAACATATACTAATTGATAAAACCAACAATATTCCTATTATAAGTAAAATAATTATTGTTCTTTCATTTTGCCAATGCCACATATTACTTTGGTATTTACAATATTAAAAATTAATGTAGCTATCATATTTACAATCCAAAACCAGAATTTAGCAAGCGTATCTAAATTGATAAGCAAGTTGAGCATTAAATAAATCAAACATGAAAAACTAGCATAAATAAGCACATTTGCGTTAAGCAAAAACAATGATGCATTATACTGTTGCCAACTTTGTTTGATGAGTAAATAACTATAAAAAATAGCCAATACAACCATTGTAAGCAATGAAAAAAAACGGGTATAGGTTTGATACGTTTCTATATTCTGAAAATCAGACATTGTCAACTCAATCAAAAAACATACAATTGTAGGAATAGTAATTATATAACTAAATTTATTTTGGGTTAAACGATAATATAAAATTGAAAAACAAGCTAATTCTAAAATAGCAAAAAGAGGTATAAGTATTAAATTATTAAATAATATTTGCCCTAATTGATAGAAAAACAAACTAATTATTAGGTAGATTAACACAATATATTTATACACACTGCTTTTTGCTTTTAGCATTGAATAAACTATTGCAATTACAAGCGTTAAAGAACACAAATAAATTGTAATAGCCATTACGTCGTGAATATCCATATTAATCAATACTTATCTATCCATTTGGTCGATAACTTTAGCGAAGTATGTGTTTTTTTGATTGTTTGGTTCAAAAATTCGGGTACTATATTTTGAAGAATTCGGCACGGACTTGCGCGAAATAAATCATTGAAAATCTTATCTTTATTCATAAAAAACTTTAATCCATACTTTTTGATACATTTATAAAAACAAATCAAAAATGTTGTATTTTTTCAATAAGCAAATAAAAGTAAAATTACGCTTTAAACACAATTTATTAACATAATTTTTAACTCACAAATTATAACAAACCATATATTTAATATCAAAAAAAACCTTATATATGATAATTTACAAAAAATAATTATCTACAAACGTATTAAATATTAAAAGTTAGAGAATAGTAAAAACACCTGTATTTTAAATCAAGTATTTTTCCCTTGTGTCAGATACAATTAACATTTAATTTCGCATTATGAAAATAATATTATAAAATTTAACAAGCTAATAGCAGCTTATTTATATAAAAACAAATCAAAAAAACTACACTATATAATGTAACACTCTAATTTTAGAAGCTAGAATATTATCCGAAAGTTTTAAGATTCCTATGAAGAAGAAAACTACTGGCCTCGGTTAATATTAATTAATACATTTTTAAGGGGAATTTGTAATTCAAATATAAACCTAGCATCAGCCTTTGATGCTAATAGCTTCGAAACCGTTTTCCAACAGAATTAGAGATACATTGCATTTAAGGCAGTATTACCATAAAGTTAAAATAGTGTAGATACTTCATCCGAAACATCAGCTTTCGGATGAAGTTATATACTTCAAAACATAAAAGATGATCGGTTTTCATTATCTTAGCACTGAAAATTGATGCAAAAAAATCCTTTATATCGTTAACCAAAATATGGAATTAAAATTCTATAAACCAACAAACAAAACACTACAAAAATACATTGAAGGATACTATTTTATTCGCGAAGACAAAACTATTATACCTATTAAATATTGGACTTATCCGAATAATTATAGCATTCTAACCGTTAATAGAAACTTTAGTGTTAACCAACAAGATAATTTGGTTGTTTTACAAGCATCAAACAAATCAAATATTTTAACTTGCTTGGTAACTCGATATACCAAACCAATGCAAATTTGTTATAAACATTTGATTGACGAACTAACTATTTATTTTAAACCTCTCGGTATTAATCAGTTTGTTAAAAATTCAAATGAAATTTTCAACAAAAAAGTACATATTGATTTTATCTTTTCGAAAGAATTTAATGCTAAAATGCAAGCCATTTTTGATCTAGATATCGAACTACAAATTGCTGAATTAGAAGCCTATCTGATTTCTATTCTACAAGAAAAAGAATTTGATTTAATGTTAAAACTAATCAATGATATTGAAGCAGATTCTAAAATTGAAGAAATAGCTAAGACACATAATCTATCTAGACAATATATTAATAAGCTTTTTTTAAAACACTTAGGGAAATCTCCTTCTGAGTATCGAAAAATTCATCGTTTTAGAAATGCAATTTTAAAATTCAAAGAAAGTAAAAACTATACCGACTTATCACAAAACGGATTTTATGATCAATCACATTTTAATAAAGATTTTAAAATGTTTACCGATCGAAATCCACAATCGTTTTTTAGTCAAGTAAATACCAATCAAGAAAATATTTGGTTTTTTATATAACCAGTTTACATTTTTACAATTCTATTTTTTGTACTTGCTATAGATTTGCGAATAACAAACTTAAAATACATTAAAATGGATTATAAAAAACTGCACTTATATCTTTATACTTTTTGTAGATATTTTATTGCAACAATCATTATTTCTTATGCCTTTGCCAAACTATTAGAAACACAATTTATTACCCAACCTAGCGTATATGACAAGCCCATATCCTCTCTTTCTGGATTTCAATTAACTTGGTATTATTATGGCTATTCATTCTGGTATGGAGCAATTATCGCTTTTATTCAAATTACCACTTCTCTTTTATTATTTTTTAGAAAAACAACGCGTATTGGTATCTTACTATTTTTAACGTTTATGCTCAATATCTTAATGATTGATTTTGCTTATGATATTGACGGAGCTAAAGGAATGGCCGTAATTTTAACCATTATGGGACTTTTTATTTTCTTATCTGATTACAAAATATTTATAAAGCTCCTGATACAATCTCCATCCTTATTTGCAGATGAAACAATGTCTAAAAAATACATTAGGTTAAGTAAACTAAAATACATTTATATTCCCGTAATTTTTATTGGCATTTTTGTATTACTAAATACACTAAAACAAAACTACTTAGGAAAAGACGAGCTTACTGGCACTTGGGAAAACATAGAAAATAAAGAGCGCTTATATTTTGAAGCGGCAAAAAGTTATCAGCGTTTAGAAAATTGCAAAACAACTAATTATGAAAATGGAACTTATAAGCTTGAAGGTAATCAACTGATATTGAAAACAGAAAAGAAAAAAGATGTTTCTGCTATTTTTACAATAAAAGATAATATATTGACCATAAGTGAAGATGAAAAGGCTTTTGTGTATAAAAGAATACGTTGATATAATTTATATAACGCAATTTGAAATTACTTCATATTCTTTTCACAAAAGTCAATATACGCTACAAACATTGTTTGATATTCCTTATTCCGTAAAAAGTAATTTATTTGTATTTAATAAAATTACACTCATATTTTTGGTTAAAAAAGACTTATTAAAAAACAAATTAACATAAAATAATGTTTTATTATTATTTTTTAATTATATTAGCATAAAAAGTATGAAAAAAATAAATTTTATCGCATTTGTATTGTTAGCAATTACTAATACTAATGCTCAAATTGGGATAAATACTCCACTTCCTAAAACAACTTTAGATGTTGAAGGAGATTTAAGAGTTGCAACAACTAATGATACAGGAGCTACTTTTGACTACGTACTTACAGTAGATGAAAATCAGATTGTACAAAAAACACATAAAAGTAATATCATAACAGGAAAAGACGTAACGCTAGCAAAAACATTTGCTATTATACCAAAACTAGAAAGGCAATTATTAGCTACTAAAGATACTTTTTATGATATTCTTTTTGATGGTGCAATTCAAGGTCTTAACACTAACGTGATCACTATAAGCACTGATAAAACAACCTTAAATTTTCCTGCAGACAAAGCTTTTAAAGTAACTGCAATGATTGGTATTAGACAATCTTTTCTTGGAAATAAGGATTATCCAGGTTATATAACATCTGAATTTGTTGCTGGTACTGGTCTACAAGCTCTTGTTAAAACAAAAGGATACGTTGAATCGTCAACTGAAGCTTTTGATGATGGAGGGGTATCAAATCCTATAATTATCTTTACTACAGGCCCAGATGGAGGTAAATTGACATTTAAAGCCAGATATGGTGGTTTACACTCAGGAACATCTGGTTATTATTTAGCCGGACCTCCTTCGGATACAAGTTTAGGTTCTTATTTTCTTATAGAAGAACTTTAAATAAAAAAGCGCTTGAAATTCAAGCGCTTTTTTATTGTATTTTTAAAACTTATTTAGTATCTATTTTATAGTATTTATATGCCTCATCAAATTTAAAATCAGATAACACCCACTTATCATCCACCCAAAAACTTAATTCTAAATGTTTTAAATAGTTATTCTCTAGAGAAAGCTTATACAACTTTGGTTCAAAATGATTTTCGGTTTCATCTTTAGTTCCTCTTTCTTCAATCATTAAAAAATTGTTATCTAAATAATAATTCCCATAAGTTATTTCTTCCATTTCGCAATTATAAAATTCAAATGAATTCTCATTCAAAAATGTATAATAACTAATACATCCCTCTCCTATTTTACATTCCCATTTTGTTTTAGAAAATGTTTTTGTATTTACCTGTGCTATACTTGCTGAAAAACAAAAAGACAAGATAATAATAAATGTATTTTTCATAATTTTAAAACTAACTTTTTACTTGATAAAATACGCTATATAAGCAACAAATAATCACTAATTCCAATCAAAAAAAGCTACTCCAATTCCAATGGTTGACTGATTCCAATTATAATCTAACAAAGTTTCGCCATAACCGTTATTTATCACGCCAAAAACCTTTAAATTATTTTTTATTGGATAAGCATAACGTATTTCTTGAAAACCTCTATAATTATGATTCAAACGCATATTACTACGCAACATTATACTTAGTACTTGCTTATTTTTAGTGTACGTTGCGGTAAAATCTCCATGTCCATAATAATCTGTTATTTGAGCATTATCATCATATTTTCCATTTTCGGGAAAACGAATCCAAGGTCTTAGCATAAAACTCCAATTATTCGATTCCATTCCAACATGAAAAATTATTCGATTCCACCCTCTAGAATTAGGGTTACTTTGTCCGTTTGAATTGTGATTTACTGCTAATCCAACCATTCTAAAACGAAAATTATTAACTTGCCAATTAACAGGATAATTAAAAATCAATTCTGGCTCATAATTCAAATCTCTAAATGGGCGAGAAATATCATTATTAAACAACTGCCAGTCAGATGTTTGAGTAAATCCAAACCATAAATCTCCTTTACCTGCAAAAACATCTTCAAAAATTTTAGTTTTAAAACTAATCTGCATTCTAGCTTCAATTTTTTGATATTCTAAAGGATCTGGAATTCCCATATGTCCACTAAAACTAATTGGTTTATCATTGGGCCGGTTAGTATATTTAATTGGAATAATATAAATAGGTTTATAAGGAGAAAGAGAAAATGTTTTCTTTTTCGTTGCTGGAGATAATTGCCACATATCATCTAAAGCATGAACATCTGTTTTTGAAGTTAACAGATGTTCATGTTTTTGTTGCTGAGCAAAACTATTTAAGTTACCTAAACTACTCAGTGCTATTAAACCAATAATTAGGCCTTTTCTATTCTTCATTTCACAATATTAGAATAAGCTACTTTGTCCGTCTTCGTCAATTTTAATATCGGGTAAATCTTCTAAATCTATTGCTGTGATTTCTTCTTCCTCTTCCTCCTCTTCTTCATAAGGCAAAGATTCTAAATGATCAATTTGTTTAATCTTATCTGCAGTTAATTGATTACCTAAAGCTTTTATTCCTTTAATCGATATAAATTGCTCTAAATCAATTATTTGATTCTCTTTCTGAATACCTTTTACCTTAGAAAAAACAACTTCAATTACTGGGCGATAATCCGTTGAAATTAATTCTAATTTTGACTTTTCGTGCTCAGTTATAAAAGTTTCCTCCTTGTTTTCATTATCTACTAAGAAACGTTTGATATAATAACGCGCCTTTTCACCATCAAAATAAATAGCAGAAATAGGTTTATTCGCTGTCCATTTTTCTAAAACAATCATATCATCTTCAAAATGGGTAGTCAGTTCAGGTACAACTGTTTTTATTTTTCCAGATTGAGTAATAATTAACAAACGATCTTCTGGCTTAAATTCTCCCAATAAATCTCCTCTTCCTTCAACATTTAATCTTCTTACGGTTTCATCATACCAAATTTTTCTTGGACGAAGTGTAGAAATACCTTTTTCCTTTAATTCAATTTTCTTAATTGCATATTTAGTTACCAAATTTCCTTTGGCAATACGTCCTTTAATCAATAAATCGGCAAAATCTAAATCAAATTTTAGTTTTTTTACATTGCTTAATTGACGTAACAAAATAGTTACAACTTCAGCTTCTCCGTTTGGATTAGCAGAAAAATATAGAATTTGAGAACCTGGTTTACCTTGGGTTAAATCATATACTTTATCGCGAGTAATGCTCATTACATTAAA
The DNA here is from genome assembly GCA_030151255.1 of Flavobacterium sp. Lineage (GTDB taxonomy): Bacteria > Bacteroidota > Bacteroidia > Flavobacteriales > Flavobacteriaceae > Flavobacterium. The sequence continues at coordinate 39,190 of JASLED010000026.1, read as the reverse complement.
GCGCTTAATATATGACGGACCAGATTTTCCGTCTCTGTAAATTAAATTATAAATAGTGCGTTTATCATTTTTTGCAAAAACTTCAATATGAATAATATCTTTTCCTACAAAACGCTTTTCTTCTACTTTAGAAATCACCATCGATCCGTCTCGCAAAAACACAATAATATCGTCAATGTCCGAACAATCACAAACATATTCGTCTTTTCTCAATCCAGTTCCAAAAAAACCTTCCTGACGATTGACATATAATTTTGTATTTCTCAAAACAACTTTTGTTGCCTCAATGGTATCAAAACTTCTTAATTCCGTTTTTCTTTCGCGGCCTTTTCCATATTTTTCCTTTAACGAAGTAAAATAATTAATAGCGAAATCAATCAAATGAGCCAAATGATATTTAACTTGTTCGATATCTCCTTCTAAGGCTTCAATTTGTTGATTGGCTTTATCAATATCAAATCGAGAAATACGTTTAATTTTAATATCAGTTAATCGAACAATGTCTTCTTGAGTAACTCCTCTTTTCAAATGAGTAATAAAAGGTTTTAAGCCTTCATCAATTGCTTGAATTACCCCTTCCCAAGTTTCTTCCTCTTCAATAGCACGATAAATTCTATTCTCAATAAAGATGCGTTCTAAAGACAAGAAATGCCATTTTTCCTCCAATTCATTCAACTCAATTTCCAATTCACTTCTTAGCAAATCAACCGTTTGATGAGTAGAACGAGTTAACATTTCGGAAACACCAATAAACAAAGGTCGATTATCTTGAATAATACAACCTAATGGAGCAATTGATGTTTCGCATGCTGTAAAAGCATAAAGTGCATCAATGGTTTTATCTGGAGAAGTTCCGGCAGGCAAATGGATTAAAATTTCAACATTAGCCGCTGTGTTGTCTTCAATTTTTCTGATTTTTAATTTACCTTTTTCATTGGCTTTTAAAATACTATCAATCAAAGAAGTAGTATTGGTAGAAAAAGGAATTTGTGTAATTATCAAAGTATTTTTATCCAGTTGAGAAATACGAGCACGCACACGCACACGCCCGCCACGCAAACCATCGTTATAATTAGATATATCAGCAATTCCTTCAGTTACAAAATCTGGAAAAATAGTAAATGGTTTTCCTTTTAATATTTTGATGGATGCATCAATTAATTCATTAAAATTATGAGGTAAAACTTTGGTTGATAAACCTACTGCAATTCCTTCGGCTCCTTGTGCTAAAAGCAATGGAAACTTTACAGGTAAATTAATCGGTTCATTACGACGGCCATCATAAGAAGATTGCCATTCGGTAATTTTAGGAGAATACAATACTTCTAAGGCAAATTTGCTTAAACGCGCCTCGATATAACGAGAAGCTGCCGCACCATCTCCCGTATGAATATTTCCCCAGTTTCCTTGCATATCAATAAGCAAGTCTTTTTGCCCTAATTGCACAATAGCATCACCAATACTGGCATCACCGTGTGGGTGATATTGCATGGTATGCCCAACAATATTGGCTACTTTATTGTAACGTCCATCATCTAACTCTTTCATTGAATGCATGATACGACGTTGCACTGGTTTAAAACCATCTTCAATAGCAGGTACTGCACGTTCTAAAATAACATAAGAAGCATAATCTAAAAACCAATCTTTATACATTCCCGTTACTTTGGTAATGGTTTCAGTTTCTTCTTCTTGTAAATGTGTAAAATCTTCTACAAACTCATTTTTATCCGAATGGTTTATTGAATGATCTTGTTCAAAATTATCTTCGTTCATCATACCTTTATTCTTCTACAACATCAAGTTCAACTTTCAAATTATCAATAATAAATTCTTGTCTGTCTGGCGTATTTTTACCCATATAGAATTCAAGCATTTTTTCGATTGACATTGATTTATCTAACATTACAGGATCTAAGCGAATATCTTCTCCAATGAAATATTGAAATTCATTTGGAGAAATTTCTCCTAAACCTTTAAATCGAGTGATTTCTGGTTTTGGTTTTAACCTTTCAATAGCTGCTACACGCTCTTCATCGCTATAGCAATAAATTGTTTCTTTTTTGTTTCTTACCCTAAATAAAGGAGTTTGTAAAATATACAAATGCCCTTCTTTGATTAATTCTGGAAAAAACTGTAAAAAGAAAGTAATCAACAACAAACGAATATGCATTCCATCAACATCGGCATCTGTTGCAATTACGATATTATTATATCTTAAACTTTCAAAATCTTCTTCAATATCTAAGGCAGCTTGCAATAAGTTGAATTCTTCGTTTTCATACACAATTTTCTTGGTCATTCCGTAAGAATTCAAAGGTTTACCGCGCAAACTAAAAACGGCTTGTGTATTTACATCGCGCGATTTTGTAATCGAACCCGATGCCGAATCTCCCTCGGTAATAAAAAGAGTACTTTCTAAATAACGTGGATTTTTAATATCGGTTAAATGCACACGGCAATCTCTCAACTTTCTGTTGTGCAAACTTGCTTTTTTTGCGCGCTCTTTGGCAATTTTTCGAATACCAGATAATTCTTTTCGCTCGCGCTCTGCTTGCAAAATTTTTCTTAATAATGCTTCTGCTATATCTGGATTTTTATGTAGATAATTATCTAATTGTGTTTTTACAAAATCATTGACAAAAGTACGAACCGTTGTCATATCAGGTCCCATTTCTGTAGAACCTAATTTTGTTTTGGTTTGCGATTCAAATACAGGTTCTTCTACTTTTACAGAAATTGCCGCCACAATTGATTTTCTAATATCAGATGCTTCGAAATTTTTGTTGTAAAATTCTTTTAAAGTACGCACCAAAGCTTCTCTAAAAGCAGCTAAATGGGTTCCTCCTTGTGTGGTATTTTGTCCGTTTACAAACGAATAATATTCTTCAGAATATTGTGTTTTACTATGAGTAATGGCAACTTCAATATCATCACCAGATAAATGAATAATTGGATAGATTTGATCTTCTACATCAATATTTTCATTTAATAAATCTTGTAAGCCGTTTTCTGAAAAAAACTTTTCGCCATTAAAAATAATGGTTAACCCTTTATTTAAATAACAGTAATTTTTGAGCATTCGCTCAATATATTCTTTTCGGTATTTATAATTTTTAAAAATTCCCTCATCAGCAATAAATGCTACTTTTGTTCCTTTTCGCTTTGTTGTTTCTACAATTTCTTCTTCTTGAACTAAAGTTCCTGCAGAAAATTCTGCTGATTTTAGTTGATTATCTCGCACTGATTCTACTCTAAAATAATTAGATAAAGCATTTACTGCTTTTGTACCAACACCATTTAAACCAACTGATTTTTTAAATGCTTTTGAATCGTATTTTCCTCCAGTATTCATTTTAGACACAACATCTACCACCTTACCCAAAGGAATACCACGTCCAAAATCACGAACAGTTACCATCTTATCCTTTAAAGTAACTTCAATAGTTTTTCCTGTGCCCATTACGAACTCATCAATACTATTGTCAATCACCTCTTTTATAAGTATATATATACCATCATCAGGAGATGATCCGTCTCCTAATTTACCGATATACATACCCGGACGCATACGTATATGCTCCTTCCAATCTAAAGAACGAATATTATCTTCAGTATACTGACTTTGATTTTGCATAGAAATTTCTGGAATTTGTGCTAAAATACTACTATTTGAGCGAATATAAAAATTTGAAAATGGGCTAGATTGCTACTTTTTTTCGCAAATTTTAATCGCTTAATTTTCTTTTTTTATTACGTTTTTTTCAATTTCTAGAGAAAATTCTCCTGGTTTTATTTTTTGACCAAAAAGCATTGCGTAATTTTTAGTAAACTCAGCTCCAAAGTATAAAATCATAGCAGAATAATATACCCACATAAGCATTACAATTACAGAACCGGCTGCACCGTATAGCGAACTTGTTGCTGTTGTAGTGAGATAAAAACCAATGGCAAATTTTCCTAACATAAATAAAACCGAGGTAAAAGCAGCGCCAAATAAAGCATCTTTTGTACGAATAATTCCATTTGGTAATGTTTTAAATATCACTGCAAAAAGTAGCGTAATAATGACAAAAACAATTAAATTATTTAGTAATAATACAAAGTAAATAGTTGTTTTATCAAATAAGGAAGAAAGATAATCATACAAAATGCTAGCTAGCGAGTTTACTAATAAACTAACAAGTAATAAAAAACCAACAGAAGCAATCATTGCAAAAGAAAGTAATCTGTTTTTTATCATTCGTACAATGCCTTTATTTGGTCGGGCTACAAAACCCCAAATATAATTGATAGAGCTTTGAATTTCAGCAAAAACCCCTGAGGCACTAAATAACAAGAATCCAACACCTATAATAGTTGGCAGTAATCCAGAACGATTAATTTGCACATTATTCATCATTTTTTCCACTTCTTGCGCAGTATTTGGCCCAACTAAATCAGCAACTTGTTGGTAAAAAAATGCAGAAACATCTTTTTCTTCTAAGAAAAATCCAGATGCAGAAATAATCAAAATAATTAAAGGTGGAAGTGCAAAAATGGTATAATATGACAATGCTGCGCTAAACTTCATCGCATTATCATCTACAAAATCAAACACAGATTTTTTAAATAATTCTCCTATTTTTTTAAATGGTATTTTTGTTGCCATATTTTATTTATAATGTCTAAATATTCCTTGATCATGTAATGTCCAAAGAGCCGCTTTTTGATTTATTTGTTTCAATCCTTGATTTACCCATGTATTACATGTGTAAAATAAACTATAACTTCCTTTTGCATCATAAAATGCATCAAAATTAGTATAAGTAGAGTTTTCTACTTTTCTAAAACTATCATTTTCTGACAAAAAACTAGCTATTATATAATTTACAAGTAACTGATATTGCTCTTTTGTAAGCTTTATTTTTACCGAACTATTATCGCTCTTAAAATTTGAATAAGAAGTTACGTGCATTGCCGATTCTCCCAATCCTGAGATAGCATTAAATGCAGTAGAAATCTTTAAATCACTCCACTCAGGTGTATTGAGATAAAAGCCTTTATCCCCCCAACCAAAAGCTAACCAATGGCTTTTTTCATTTGCCCAATTAATTTTTGTTTTCCAATCAACTATTTCATTTGATATTGGTAAAACAAAATCAGTATGTACACCGTTGGTTGATAGATAAATTTCTATAGGTTTTTCCATTTCAACATTTTCTTCAGAATCATTTACTACAATAACAGACAATAAAAAAATATTGCCACATATAGCGTTAAAAATGAAAAAATACTAACAAAAATAACTCTAAGGACCTTTATAAATTCTGATCTCATATCTATTTTATCTGGTCGAATTGCAAATTAAATATACAAAAAAAGAGAAACTAAAAACAGTTTCTCTTTTTTCATTTTTATATTGTGCAAAATTACACGTTAAAACGGAAATGCATTACATCTCCATCTTTTACAATGTATTCTTTACCTTCTACTCTTAGTTTTCCAGCTTCTTTTACTTTCGCTTCAGAACCGTAATTTGAAAAATCCTCAAAAGCGATTACTTCTGCACGAATAAATCCTTTTTCAAAATCAGTATGAATTACTCCCGCTGCTTTTGGTGCTGTATCTCCAACATTAATTGTCCAAGCTCTTACTTCTTTTACTCCAGCAGTAAAATACGTTTGTAAGTTTAATAATTTATAAGCCGCACGAATTAATACAGAAGAACCTGGCTCTGATAAGCCCATATCTTCTAAAAATACTTGACGCTCTTCGTAACTTTCTAATTCTGTAATATCAGCCTCAGCTCCAACAGAAAGAATAATTACTTCCGCTTTTTCATCTTTTACTAATTCTTTTACTTGATCTACATAACTATTTCCGTTTACAGCTGCGCTTTCATCAACATTACAAACGTATAAAACCGGTTTTGTAGTAATCAATTGGAAGTCTTCTAATAATTCTTCTTCGTCTTGATTTTTAGCTTCAATTGTACGAGCTGATTTACCTTGTAAAAGCGTTTCTCTGATGCGCTCTAATAAATCTGCTTCAACTTGTGCTTCTTTATTTCCTGTTTTAGCAGCTTTTTTTACTTTTTCTAAACGTTTTTCAACCGTTTCTAAATCTTTAAGCTGTAATTCTATATCAATTGTTTCTTTATCGCGAATTGGATTTACATTTCCATCTACGTGAACAATATTATCATTATCAAAACAACGCAATACGTGAATAATAGCATTACATTCTCTAATATTTCCTAAGAATTGATTTCCTAACCCCTCACCTTTACTAGCACCTTTTACTAATCCTGCAATATCTACGATATCTACAGTTGCCATTTGCACGCGTTCTGGTTTAACCAATTCTTCTAATCGATTAATTCTTGAATCTGGAACGTTTACCACTCCAATATTTGGTTCGATTGTACAGAACGGGAAGTTAGCACTTTGTGCTTTTGCGTTCGATAAACAGTTGAATAAAGTTGATTTTCCAACATTTGGTAATCCTACAATACCTGCTTTCATATTTTTGTTAATTATTGTCTTTTTATAATGGTTGCAAATATATTCAATTTTTAGTGAAGTGACTATATCAAAAATAGATAAACCAAAGTTTTGCTTGTGTTATATGTACTTTGAAGCTATTTATTTTTAAATAAAACAAAAAAGCCGTACAATTTGTACGGCTTTTATATTGTAAAGAAACTGTTTAATCTTCATCATCAGCAGCAATTTCTAAGTCTTTCAATGCATCTAATGAATCATCTGCTGGATCTACAAAATCGTCATCCTCATCTTCATCAAAATTTTCAATGCGGTCTGCTAACTTAGTGCTTACCTTAACTAAATAAATAGTATCCTCTGTTCTTACTTCGACAGCCTCAACAGTTTCGTTCTTTAAATTTTTAAAACGAATAATATCTGAATCCTCATAACCATCGGGGAATTTCTCCACTAGAAGTGTTAAAATTTCGTTCGTTAATTTCGCGTAATCAACAATTACTCTCTTCATCTTGTTTCTTTTGCTTTATTTCTGTTTCAAATGTAATAGCTATATCCTAATTAACAAATAAAATGTTGATTATTTTATTGCAATTTTTCTTTTACATTAATTTCCAAGAATATACGCAAACACTAAAGGAGCCACGATTGTTGCATCAGACTCAATTACATACTTAGGTGTGTCTACGTCTAATTTACCCCAAGTAATTTTTTCGTTAGGAACAGCTCCAGAATATGAACCATATGATGTTGTAGAATCTGAAATTTGACAGAAATATGCCCAGAAAGGAACATCTTCCCACTCTAAATCTTGGTACATCATTGGTACAACACAAATAGGGAAATCTCCAGAAATACCTCCAGCAATTTGGAAGAAACCTACTCCTTTACCTCCAGAGTTAGCTCTGTACCACTCTGTCAAGAAAATCATATATTCAATACCTGATTTTACAGTGTGTACGTTTAATTTTCCTTTAATCACGTTTGAAGTAAAGATATTTCCACATGTAGAATCTTCCCATCCTGGAACAACAATTGGTAAGTTTTTTTCAGCAGCTGCTACAATCCAAGAATCTTTTGGATCAATTTCATAATATTGCTCTAAAATACCAGAATTTACCACTTGGTATAAGAATTCGTGTGGAAAATAACGCTCACCTTTAGCTTCAGCTGCATGCCATACGTCTTCCAAATGTTTTTGTAAACGACGGAATGCTTCCTCTTCAGGAATACAAGTATCTGTTACGCGGTTATAGTGATTATCCAACAATTCTCTTTCTTGCTCAGGAGTTAAATCTCTATAATTTGGCACTCTTTTATAATGAGAATGCGCTACTAAATTCATTACATCTTCTTCTAAGTTTGCACCAGTACAAGAGATGAAATGTACTTTATCTTGACGAATCATTTCTGCCAATGAAATTCCTAATTCAGCAGTACTCATTGCACCTCCCATAGAAATCAACATTTTTCCGCCTTCTGCTAAATGCAATTCATATCCTTTTGCAGCATCTACTAATGCAGCAGCATTAAAATGTCTATATTGATGCTCAATAAACTGACTAATTGGTCCTTTACTCATTTTATTAATCTTTTATATTTTTAATTAATTATTTATTTTTTATTGTAACCCAGGATTTCTAATACTTCCTCTGCTGTTTGTTGTTCTGAGAATAATTCTGAAGCAATAATACCGTTGTCATCCTTATCAATTAAAATATGTTTTGGTTGAGGAATTAAACAATGGTGAATTCCTCCAAATCCGCCAATTGTATCCTGATATGCTCCTGTGTTGAAAAAACCAATATATAAAGGTTTCTCTTTATTATATTTTGGCAAATAAATTGCGTTTAAGTTTTGCTCCGAATTATAATAATCATCGCTATCACACGTTAATCCACCTAACAAAATACGCTCATATGCATCATTCCATCTATTAATTGGCAACATAATAAATCTTTTATTAATTGCCCAAGAATCTGGCAATGTTGTGATAAAAGATGAATCGATCATGTTCCATTTTTCTCTGTCATTTTGTTGCTTTTGATACAAAATTTCATAAATAGCTCCTCCACTTTCTCCAACTGTATACGAGCCAAACTCTGTAAAAATATTTGGAACAGCTACTTCTGCTTCATCACAAACGATTTTAATTTGGTTGATGATTTCATCTACCATATATTGGTAATCGAATTCAAAAGCCAATGAATCTTTAATCGGAAATCCACCACCAATATTCAAACTATCTAATGAAGGACATTCTTTTTTAAGTGTGATATATACTTTTAAACATTTCACCAACTCATTCCAATAATAGGCTGTATCTCTAATTCCTGTATTGATGAAGAAGTGAAGCATTTTTAGTTCTACTTTCGGGTTCTCTGCAATTTGTTTTCTATAGAAAGGCAAGATACTTTTGTATCCGATTCCTAATCTTGATGTATAGAATTCAAATTTTGGCGATTCTTCTGAAGCGATACGAATACCGATTTTGAACTTCTTATTAATTTGCTCTTGCAATAAATCCAATTCTTCGTAATTATCAATAATTGGAATAGTATTGTCGTGCTTATTATTGATAAGGTTTGCAATATTATCAATGTATTGAGCCCGTTTAAATCCATTACAAATCACAAATGTATCTTTGTTGATTTTTCCAGTATCCAATAATCGTTCAACAATATTTACGTCAAATGCAGATGATGTTTCAACGTGAATATCATTTTTAAAAGCTTCATTTAAAACATACGAAAAATGGGAACTTTTTGTACAATAACAATAATAATAATTTGCTTTATACTTATTTTTTTCCATTGCTTTTCTAAACATTCCTTTAGCTTTGCTAATGTTGTCAGAAATTTTTGGCAAATAAGTGAATTTTAATGGAGATCCGTATTTTTCAACTAATCCCATTAAATCTATATTGTGAAATTGAAGGTTATCATTGTTCAATTTAAACTCCTCTTGCGGGAAATAAAAAGTTTGATTTATTAAGTCAACGTATTTAGTATTCATTTGAAAAGTTAATTTTAAAAATAATTATTTTTTTTATACAAACGGAAGTGAACCGCTTTTCAAACTCGAATATTTGCAAATACAATCGGAAGCCTATGTCTAAATCTAAAAGAGTTTAAAGCTTCTTTTGAATATTTAATAATCGTATATACAAAATTCATCTTTTGCCAACGAGCAAAACGAATTGTTTTCCTTCGAGAGGAAACACATAATCTAATATATAAAACATCTATTTTCACGAGCGCAAATGTAACAAAATATTAAAACTAAATCTCAAAAAGATGTGTAAAAAGAATACTAATTCAAATACTCTTTAAACCCTCTGATTATCAATTCTGTGCTTACATTACAATTGTATTTTGATTTGCCAATTTCTGTTAATAAAACCATACGTACTTCTTGGTCTTTATTTTTCTTGTCAAACCTAAGCCAATTTACTACTTCATTTATATCATTTTCATCAAAAAATACTTCGCCATAAATATGCTTGATTGAAGTTTTGATATCGATAAATTCATCTTTAGACAAATCTGACAATTGAGTTGATAAATACGCCTCTATAATCATGCCAATTGCAATGGATTCTCCATGTAATAATCTTTCTTTTGATGGATTAGTTAAAAAATAACTTTCTATGGCATGCCCAATTGTATGTCCGAAGTTGAGAATTTTGCGCAATCCCTTTTCTTCTGGATCTTCCTCAACAATATTATTTTTTAATGTTACAGAATGATAAATCAACGTTTCGATATCCAGAAAATCTACTTCCGAAATATTTTTTAAATGATGATAATAACTTGCATCTAAGATTAATCCATGTTTCAGCATTTCTGCATAACCAGATTTTAATTCATTTGCAGGCAAAGTTTCTAGAAAAACTCCATCAATTACTACCATTTTTGGCATAGAAAAAGTTCCTATTCCGTTTTTTATTCCATTAATATCTACTCCTGTTTTTCCTCCAATAGAAGCATCAACCATTGCCAATAACGAAGTAGGAACATAATAACAATGAATTCCTCTCATATATATAGAAGCTACAAAACCCGCTAAATCTGTAACTACGCCTCCACCGATTGCTATAATTGCACTATGCCTGTCGACACCCAAATCTAACATTGCTGATAAAACCCCTTCGCATGTTTCTAAATTCTTTGCTTCTTCTCCAGCTTCAATTTCAATAATCTCAAACGGAATGGTGGTAGGTAAATTAGCTAAAAAGTGAGGCAAACAATATTCATTACAATTAGAATCTGTTAGCAATATAAGTTTGCTATATTCTTGTTGATTTAGATAGTTGCCTAAAACAGAATAGCTTTCTATTCCGAAATATATAGGATAGTCAAACGTTTCTATTTTTATCATTTAATTTGATTTTATATCACAAAGTAAAGTATAAATTATTGAAATAAAAGTAAAAGAGTAACTATATTTGTCCCACATTTTTTTATCCCAGAATAATGAAAAACTTATTTAACAATACAGAAGTAGCCTTCGCTCTTAAAAATAACAACGAATTAAAAAGAGCGCACTTCTTATTTAAAATGATTAGCAAACCCACTTTAGTAAAAATGGGCTCAACACTTGCTAATTTTGCTATCAAAACTCATTTACCTGTTACAGGTTTAATTAGAGCAACTGTTTTTGACCACTTTTGTGGTGGTATAAACGAAGAAGATTGCCTAAGCGTAGTAGATAAAATGTATGCTAAAGGAAAAGTATCGTCAGTTTTAGATTACTCGGTTGAAGGAAAAGAAACGGAAGAGCAATTTGATATTGCTTTGAATATGACCATAAAAACCATTGAATTTGCTAAAGCAAGACCTGAAGCGATTCCATTTGCAGTATTTAAACCAACTGGTTTTGGGCGTTTTGATCTGTTTGTGAAAAAAGGTGAAGGAAAACAACTTACATCTAATGAGGAAAAAGAATGGGAACGAGTAGTTTACCGTTTTAATATGGCGTGTAAAATTGCTCATGAAAAGGATGTATTACTTTTAGTTGATGCTGAGCACAGCTGGATGCAAGATGCAGCAGACGAAATTGTATTAGACATGATGCGTAAATACAATAAACAAAAAGCAATTGTATATAATACAGCGCAAATGTATCGTTGGGATCGTTTACAATTCTTGAAAGATTTATACGAAATTGCAAAAACAGAAGGTTTTCACGTGGGTATGAAAGTAGTACGTGGAGCTTACATGGAAATAGAAAGACAACGCGCAACAGAAAAAGGATACAAAGATCCTATTTGTGCTGACAAAGCTGCAACAGATGTAAACTATGATAATGGAATTACCTTTATGGCAGAACACATTGACAATATGGCTATTTTTGCAGGAACGCATAACGAAAACAGTTCATATTTATTAATGAATTTGATGGAAAAACACTCTATTTCTCATAACGACAAACGTATTTTCTTTGGTCAGCTTTATGGAATGAGCGATAACATTAGTTTTAATTTAGCAAAAGCCGATTATCACGTAGCTAAATATTTACCTTTCGGTCCGGTTAGAGATGTTATTCCTTATTTGATTCGTCGTGCACAAGAAAACACTTCGGTAAAAGGACAAACTAACCGCGAATTGGATTTGATCGAAACAGAAATGAAAAGAAGAAAAATATAACATATATATTCCAAATAACAAAAAAAGACTAATCTTTTGATTAGTCTTTTTTTGTTATCATCAAACACTAAAAGTTTAATTGTTAAAGTATTTTGTTAATTTTACAGAAAATCAAACTGTTTCTAAACATGAAAAAAATCTTATTATTGTTATTTTTACTTATTGGAGTTTCTAATTATGCAAAGTACCCGCAAGCTACTTTATATTTCAAAAACGGAAATACAAAAACAGGGTCTGCTAAATTTCCTAAAATAAACGACAAAACAATCAAATTTAAATCAGATAAAAATGAAAAAATAAAATCTGATGAACTTAATAAAATTGTATTTACCGATAAAAAAGGTAATAATACAGAAATAGAAAGGTTTTATACTTTAAAGCCTAGGCTTTTTAAACCCTCTGAATTTGTAAAATCTAAAAAATAAAGAATGGGTAGTAATTATTTACAATAAATCACAAAAAATTGGTACACAAACAATTACATCTACTCAGCAAATGGGAAATAGCGTAAGCAGAGATACGTTTACTTACTATTATTATGGCAATAAAAATAGTGATGAATTAGTAATGGGAAATTATTTACCACATGGAATGATGGTTGCAATAGGCAAAAATAAAAGTGTAAATAATATGGCACAAAAAGCTTTTGCTAACTGCCCAAACTTGGTGGAAATTATTGAAAATACCGATTTCAAATTTAAAACAACTACAGAACAATTAATTGAAATTTTTGATACTACAGAATGTAATTAAAATAAACTGAGCCATATTTAAAATATGGCTCAGTTTATTTTAATTCAATCGATTTTATCATTGCATTCATCGGAATTGCTTTTACTTTATTGTCTTGGGTTTTCAGAAAAACAAAATCGCTCGTTTTTCCAATTAGCAAGCCCTTTTCTGTGCTATCATCTGCAAATACAACTTTAGTTAATGTTTCTTTATGAATAATAGTATAAGTCATTTTAGCATAAAGTCCTGAAGCTAAATACAAATAAAACAATATAACCATAACGCCCATCGAATATTTACCTCGCTCGTACCATTGCTCTTTATTCATCTTAAACATAAATTTTGCATAAGACAAAGGATGTTTGGTTTGCCATAAATCATCCAAATAATAAATTAAATAGATAATTATAAAAGTAGTGAAAGTGAAAAGAAAGATATTAAAATCGGCAAATGGAGCAATCACGAAATCGTATAAACTTGCATAATCAAAAATATTAATGGAAAATAGCTTATACTTTTGGTAATTGAAAAGCATACCAATGGCTACGGCAAAAATATAAGCCAACGTTAGCACTGTTTGTATATTTTTAAGCAATTGCTTTTTTATATCTGGCGTAAACAGATTATTCATCTTCCTTAATTAGAATAGTTTTACCAAATGTAAACTAAAATAAACAACTATTTACAAACAATTTTAATTCAAAAAACATTAATTACATTCGTTTAAATAGATAAATAATACTCGATTATTAACTACTTTATCTGTCATTTTTATTATTTCATTTTTCGAATTCTGCTCAAACTCACTTGAGTAATTCCTAAATAAGAAGCAATATATTTTAAAGGCACACGATTAATTAAACCTACCGAACTTATAAGTAAATCGTCATAACGTTCTTTTGCCGATTTTAATTCAGAAGATACAATTCTACTTTCTATTTTCAGCAATTCTTGTTCAGCCAACTTTCTTCCCCAATTAGCAATATGAATATCTTGATGATACAAATCATTTAAAACTTCTATTTCAATTTTATAGAGATCACAATTTTCTAACAATTCGATATTTTCATATCCTTTTTTACCAACAACATAACTTTTCATTGAAAGCACAGGGTCGCCCTCTTCTCCAAACCAAAACGTAATATCCTGTTCCTCTAAAGGAGCAAAAGCTCTAACAACTCCTTTTTTTATAAAGAAAATATTTTTTTCTATCTTATTTGCCTCCATCAACATATGTCCCTTAGAAAGGGTAACCAGCAAAAAACTATTTTTAAGTTTATTTTTCGAACTATCTGGTATTTCATAAATTCGATCTAAAATTTGATCAATAATCATTCGTTAGTTATTAAAAGTAAAAAATAATTAAGCATACACAAAATTACAAAAAACCTCGCTTTTTGAGCGAGGTTTTACTATTTATACATTTTAGATGTTTTTCTTTAACAAGTTATGATTTCCATTTATCAAAATAATCACGTAAAATATCTTCTCTAAAATTTGGATGAGCAATCTCAGCCATTGCATCTACTCTTTGTTTTAGAGTTTTTCCATACAAATCTGCCACACCATATTCGGTAACAATATATTGAGCATGCGCACGAGTAGTAACAACCCCCGCTCCTTCTCTTAAAAATGGAACTATTCGATTATGTCCCTGATTACTTGTAGCTGAAAGCGCAATAATTGCTTTTCCGCCTTCGCTTAAAGATGCTCCTCTCACAAAATCCATTTGTCCGCCCACACCAGAATACATTTTATGCCCAATAGAATCAGCGCAAATTTGTCCAGTTACATCTACCTCAATAGCAGAATTTATAGCTACAACTTTTGGATTTTGACGAATAATAGCCGTGTCATTTACATAGCTAGATTCTTTTAAAACAATAAACGGATTATTATTTACAAATTCATATAAACGCTCAGAACCAATTAAAAAAGTAGCTAAAGCTCTTCCTTTTGCAATCTTCTTTTTAGAGCAATTAATTACGCCGCTTTTAATTAAATCAATTACGCCGTCAGAAAACATTTCGGTGTGCAATCCAAGATCTTTATGATTGTTTAATTGTGCTAAAACCGCATTAGGGATAGAGCCAATTCCCATTTGCAAAGTACTTCCATCTTCTATTAAATTTGCTACATGCTTGCCTATTATGGCTTCTTTTT
Organism: Flavobacterium sp.; assembly: GCA_030151255.1. GTDB lineage: Bacteria > Bacteroidota > Bacteroidia > Flavobacteriales > Flavobacteriaceae > Flavobacterium. Next base: position 24,165 of record JASLED010000026.1, on the reverse strand, counting down.
CTGTAATTTCTATCTCTTTGGATGCATAAATAGGACAATGATGTTCTACCGCAAAATCGATTTTTGAGCTATGAATAATACTATCACCAAAAGTTCTTGGCATAAATTTATTCACCTGCGCAATTACATATTTTGTATTTTCTATTGCCGCCACACAAGCTTCTACAGAAACACCTAATGAACAAAACCCGTGTTCATCTGGTGGAGAAACTTGAATAAGAACCACATCTACCTGTAAAACTCCTTTGCGAAACAACATAGGTATTTCACTTAAAAAAACTGGTGTGTACGATCCATTTCCAGCAGCTAATGTATGTCGAACATTTTTACCTATAAAAAATGAATTTACGTGAAAACTTTCTGATAACTCTGCGTTTGCATATGGAGCTTCTCCTTCGGTATGAATATGGCAAAATTCTACATTGCACAATTCGCTTGCTCTATCGCTAATTGCTTTTGTTAATATATTTGGGGTAGCTGCAGCTGCGTGCACATAAATTCTATCTCCAGATTTTACAACTTTTGCAGCTTCTTGTGGTTGAACGTACTTCATAAACAAATTTTTAATTTAAACCTTTTTTCAGCATACAAAATAATAAATTTTAACATATAAAAGAAATGATACTTATCATTTTTAAATAATTAATTCTAAAAAAATCAAAGTTTAAACACTTTTATTTTTTTAGAAATTCAACAAATTCTTATTATTATTCAACAGATCGAATTCTCTTTAGTAGAGAGGTTAATAAAATTCAGTAAATAATAGTATTTTTGTGTGATAATCTTATGCTATCAAATGACATCGATTAATAATAAAACATTACAAGATTTAGAATTTACAACGGTACTAAAAACTGTTTCTGACCTTTGTGTTACAGAAACAGGAAAAGAATTGGCGATGGAAATTGCACCATACCGAACCAAGGAACTTACGTTGCAAGCGCTACATCAAACCTCAGAATACTTAGCTTCTTTTACCAACAACAATATTATTCCAAATCATTACTTTGATGGAATTGATTATGAATTACAATTTTTAGGTATAGAAAATAGTTTTTTAGAAGTTAGTGGCTTTAAAAAAATATACAACCTTACAGAAACCTCTATAAACTTAATTACTTATTTTGATAAGTTTAAGGATTATTATTCTTATTTATCAGCTACAACTGCACAATTGCCTATTGAAAAAAGCATTTTAAAAGCAATTGAAAATGTGTTGGATAAATATGGAGAAATAAAGGATAATGCCTCTTTAGATTTATTAAATATTCGAAAAAACATCAATATTGTTCGAGGTAAAATAAACCAAAGTTTTGGTTCAGCTTTATCACAATACAACAGCGCTGGATATTTAGATGATATTCGCGAAACTGTGGTAGAAAATCGTCGTGTTTTAGCAGTAACTGCAATGCACAGACGCAAGGTTAAAGGAAGTGTACTTGGCCAATCAAAAACAGGCAGTATTGTTTACATAGAGCCCGAAGCAACACTACATTTTTCTAGAGAGTTAAACAATCTTGAAGATGAAGAACGAGAAGAAGTTGTTCGTATCTTAAAACAATTAACAGATTCAATTCGCCCTTTTAGAGACTTATTGATTGATTACATTAATTATTTAACGCTAATTGATATTACGGCAGGTAAGGCTAAATATGCGTTAAAAACAAATGCATTATTGCCAGAAATAAAGGACGAAAAAACACTTTACTTCAAAGATGCCTATCATCCTATTTTATGGCTAAGCAACAAAGAAAAGAAAAAACAAACTTATCCTCAAACTATAAAACTAGAAGAAAATAGCAGAATTATAGTTATTTCGGGACCAAATGCTGGCGGTAAAAGTATTACACTAAAAACTGTTGGTTTGTTGCAATTAATGCTACAAGCAGGTTTATTAATTCCGGTGCATGAAAGAAGTCACACTTTTTTATTCGACAGAATTTTAACTGATATTGGCGATAATCAATCGATAGAAAATCATTTGAGTACATATAGCTATCGTTTAAAAAACATGAATTACTTTCTAAAAAAATGTAATGCAAACACGTTGTTTTTAATTGACGAATTTGGAACAGGATCTGATCCTGAACTGGGAGGTGCTTTAGCTGAGGTGTTTTTAGAAGAATTTTATGACAGAGAAGCATACGGAATTATTACCACACACTATACAAATCTAAAAATTTTAGCCGATCAATTACCATTTGCTACCAATGCAAATATGCTATTCGACGAAAAATCGTTAGAACCAATGTACAAATTAAACGTCGGGCAAGCAGGTAGTTCATTTACTTTTGAAGTAGCTCAAAAAAATGGCATTCCATTCGGACTAATCAATCGAGCAAAGAAAAAAGTAGAAACTGAAAAAGTTCGATTTGATAAAACCATTGCCAACCTTCAGAAAGAAAGGCATAAGCTAGAACGAACTTCGCAAAATTTAAAAGAAGAAGAAACAAAAGCACGAGAAGAAGGCAAAAAATTAGAAGGAATAAATGCAAAAGTGCAAGATAAACTAGAACGTTATCAAGAACTTTTTGATGCAAACCAGCGCTTGATGCAATTAGGTGCTAAATTCGATGATTTGTCTGAAAAATATTTCAATAACAAAAGTAAAAAAACATTGTTTAGCGAATTGCTAAAAGTGGTAGAAATAGAAAACTCTAAACGCAAAAAAATAGCCGTAAAAGAAAAGAAAAAGCTAGAAATTCAACAACAAGAACTTATTAAAGAAGTTGAGAAAAAAGTTGAAGTAATTAGAGAAAAGAAAAAAGAAGATAAAGAACAAAAGAAACAGCAACAAGAAGCAAACAAAACGCATTTTCAATTAAAAGTTGGCGATCGCGTGCGAATGATTGATGGAAGATCTGTAGGAACAATTGACGCTATAGAAAAGAAAAAAGCTACGGTTAACTACGGATTCTTTACCTCTAAAGTAAATCTTGATCAATTAGAAATGGTAGAACGTAAGAAATGATAGATCAATTACCCAAAAACAAAAAAATAATTCTTTTTGACGGCGTTTGCAACTTATGTGACGATGTGGTTCAGAAAATAATAAAAGCAGACACATCAGATCAGTTTAGATTTGCATCCTTACAATCTGACATTGGACAACAAATTCTAGACTACATTGGTATAGACCGAAATAAAATAGATAGTATTGTTCTTTATATTCCTGGCGAAGCTTATTATATAAAATCGCAGGCTGCATTACAAATCGCAAAATATTTGGGCGGTAAATATAGTTTATTATCACCATTTTCTGTATTGCCAACTAGCCTCTCCGATTTAGCATACAATTACATAGCAAAAAATCGTTATAAATGGTATGGCAAAAAAGAATCTTGCATGATGCCCGATCAATCTGTCTTAAAAAAATTTTTATAAACAAAAACGCAACAGATATTAAATTTTAATCATAATTTTATTTCACTTAAACTTAGGCAATCCGTATATTTGCCTTAATAAAAAATTATTCTCGAATGCATATTTCATACAATTGGTTAAAACAATTCATTAAGTTAGACATAACTCCAGAAGAAACATCACAAGTTTTAACGGATTTAGGACTTGAAGTTGAAGGAATTACCCCATACGAAAGCCTAAAAGGAGGTTTAAAAGGAGTTGTTGTAGGACACGTATTATCTTGCACTAAACATCCTAATGCAGATAAATTAAACGTAACAAAAGTTGATTTAGGATCTGGAGAACCTGTACAAATAGTATGTGGTGCGCCAAACGTAGCTGCTGGTCAAAAAGTTCCTGTTGCCACTATTGGTACAGAATTGTACGATGCAGAAGGAAATGCATTTCAAATTAAGAAAGGAAAAATACGAGGCGAAGAAAGCTTTGGTATGATTTGTTCTGCAACAGAATTGGGTGTTGGTACAGACGCAAGCGGAATTATGGTACTTGAGGAAGCTTTAGTGCCTGGAACTCCTGTTGCCGAAATTTTTAATATTGTTACAGATGAAGTTTTTGAAATTGGATTAACACCAAACCGCTCTGACGCAATGAGTCATTGGGGTGTTGCAAGAGACTTGCGTGCTGGTTTAATGCAAAATTCAAAACAAGATACTTTCCATAAAGAATTAATCACTCCGTCAGTAAGTAAATTTAAAGTAGAAACACGAACGCTTAAAATTGATGTAAACGTTCTAGATTATAAAAAAGCTCCTCGCTATTGTGGAGTTACCATTTCTGGAATAGAAGTAAAACCTTCTCCAGATTGGTTGCAAAATAGATTAAGAGCAATTGGAATTACACCAAAAAACAATATCGTTGACGTAACAAATTATGTATTACACGATTTAGGTCAGCCATTACATGCTTTTGATACAGCGAAAATTAAAGGAAATAAAATCTACGTTAAAACGGTTGAAGCAGGTACAAAATTTGTAACCCTTGACGGCATTGAACGTAACTTACACGAAGATGATTTAGTAATTTGCGACGAAAACGGACCAATGTGTTTGGCTGGTGTTTTTGGCGGAATTAATTCTGCTGTAACAGAAAACACATCACATATTTTCTTAGAAAGCGCTTATTTTGATTCAGTTTCTATTAGAAAAACAGCAAAAAGACACGGAATTAGCACAGATTCATCTTTCCGTTTCGAAAGAGGAATTGATCCTTCAATTACAGAATATGCATTAAAACACGCTGCCTTATTAATTCAAAAAGTTGCAGGTGGTGAAATCACTTCGGATATTATTGATTTATATCCTAAGAAAATAGAAGATCATCAAGTATTCTTAACATTTGACAATGTTAACAGAATACTAGGAGAAATGCTTCCTAAAGAAGTAATCAAGAAGATTTTAGTATCATTAGATATTAAAGTAAACAGTATGTCTGATATTGGTTTAGGAATTTCTATTCCGGCTTATAGAGCTGACGTTACTAGAGAAATTGATGTAATTGAAGAAATTTTGCGCGTATATGGTTACAACAACATTACATTTTCTTCAAAATTAAACGCTACAATTTCTAATAGCTCAAGAACAGAAGATCATAGAGTTCATAATATTATTGCTAATCAATTGGTAGCTCAAGGTTTCAACGAAATCATGAACAACTCATTGACAACGCCAGAATACACAAAATTAGCTGAAAATTTAAAAGAAAATTTCCAAGTAGAAATTTTAAATCCACTAAGCGGTGATTTGTCAGTGTTAAGACAAACATTACTATTTGGTGGGCTTGAATCTATTTCTTACAACATCAACAGAAGAAATAAAGATTTAAAACTATTCGAATTTGGAAAAACGTATCATAAAATGCTAAACAACTACGAAGAACACAAACACTTTGCGTTGTTTATGACAGGAAATTCTATCAATCCTTCTTGGAATGCAAAACAAAAAGATAGCGATTTTTTCGAATTTAAAGGATATATTACAAGTATTTTAGATCGTTTAGGAATTAATAAATTTACTACTCAACCAGTAGAAAATGATATATTTTCGGAAGGAATTTCATATTATGTAGGAAAAGAATTAATTGTTGAATTTGGAATACTTAAAAAAGCAATTATTAAATCTTTTGACATTAAACAGGAAGTTTGTTTTGCTAATTTTAAATGGGATAATGTATTAAAATTAGTAAAAGCTAAAATTAAGTTTGTAGAAATTAATAAATTTCCAACCGTAAAAAGAGACTACGCTTTATTGATTGACGAAAAAATAACTTTTGACGAAATCTTTAACGTAGTAAAACAAGTAGACAAAAACATTATTAAAGATGTAACGTTATTTGATGTTTACCAAGGTGATAAAATTGAGGATGGTAAAAAATCATATGCAATTTCGATATTAATGGAAGACAATACAAAAACACTTACTGATAGCCAAATTGAAAAAATTATGAGCAAAATTCAATATCAGTTAGAAAATATTATTGGAGCTCAATTGAGATAAAACACATAGTTAATTAAAAAATGCTGTCAGATTTCTGACAGCATTTTTTTCATATTTTCAATCTTTAACTTCTATCTACACCGTTATGAATTGTACATTATGCGCTACTCCACTTACTCAGCAAGCAGATGTCGTTTATTTCATTTGTACTACGTGTGGTGCATATGTAAAAAATAGTAATTTATATTTTTCTAACGAACAAGAAAAATTGCACTATGAATTTCACAACAATGATGTAAATGATACTGGCTATCAAAAATTTACATCGCCAATTACCAATTATATTTTAGAAAACACACAAACGTCTGATCTTGGTTTAGATTTTGGATGCGGAAAAGGGCCTGTAATTACTAAACAATTATCTGAAAAAGGATATGTAATCCATTTATATGATCCTTACTTCTACCCGTCTTTAGCATACTTAAATTATTCGTACAATTTTATTTTCAGTTGCGAAGTTTTTGAGCATTTTTATAATCCTTTGCAAGAAATAGAAAAACTTACAAAGCTTTTACAACCTAATGGATTATTGATTGTAATGACACATTTATACAACAATCAGCAATCTTTTGATAATTGGTATTACAGAAAAGACCAAACTCACGTATTTATTTACACTACAAAAACAGTAGAATATATTGCACAAAAATTTGGTTATACAATTGAAGTATTGACAGAGCGTTTAATGGTTTTAAAGAAAAAATAATTTTTCAGGAAAACGAAGAAAAGAAAAAAGCCCCTTAATTGGGACTTTCTTTATTTCTCATAATTTAAATACACTTACCAAACAATTGCAATTTCGCTACTTTTTTTGTAATAACTCAGTACATTTTTCCTTCCAATCAATCTGATGAATACAAATAGCTTTTATGTCAGAATAACGATTAATTTCATCAACTGTATAAATGTCGTCATCCAAATGAAAAACTAATTTGCTTCCTCCCAAAACATAGCTTTTATCACTTTTATTGGTAAAAATAACATTACGGTGTGGAATATCTAATTGTGTTGCAACAGCAAATAAATCATCATTTGACGAAACATTTAAATGACATAACAAATCATTATATCTGCCAGTTACAATGTAAATTTCTATTTCGTTTTGAATCAAATTTCTCACAAAATCTTTTACATCTGTTTGAGTGAGTGTTCCATCAAAATCGACTGAAATACTTTTTTTCATCTTAAAACATTAATATTAGCTTGTTTTTAAGGGGCGAATTTCAATTTTACTAGGTAATACTCGCGGATTCATTTTTAGAATATCTACAACAATTTCGCCAATATCTTCTGGCTGAATTTTCCATGCATCCTTTTCATTCGGTTCATGATTATTGAAATTACTTGTTACAGAACCTGGAAGAATTGTTGTAACTTTTACATCATGCACGCGCAAATCTAACATTGCAGCCTGCGTAAACCCAACAACTCCAAATTTACTAGCATTATATCCGCTACCTGAAGCAAAGAAATTGATTCCGGCTAAGCTTGCAATAGTTATATAATAACCTTTGTTTACTTTTAATTGTTCAACTGAAGCTTTTAATGTATAAAAAGCTCCTGTAAGATTAGTATCAATCATCGTTTGCCACTCTTCTATTGACATTTGATCTACAGCAGCAAAAATTCCTACACCTGCATTGGCAATCACAACATCTAACTTACCAAACTTTTGCACAATAGCTTCAACAGCTGCTACTTCTTGATTATAATCAGTAACATTAGAAGTAATTGCCAAAACATTTTCTTCTGTTCCTAAATTAGCTGCTATAGCTGTTACATCTATCGTATTTCTACCCGAAATTGCAACTTTACAACCTTGCGCCAACAAAGCTTCGGCGATGCCTTTTCCGATGCCTTTTGTACCTCCTGTAATATAAACTACTTTATTTTTTAATGTGTCCATCTTGTATTTAATTAATCTATTACAGCAAGATAGAAATTATCCTCAAAAAAAACGAAGTAAAACAATTTAAATGCAATAAAGTAATAGAAAAAACAATTTCAATAGCCGTTTTATCATAATTGCAATTTTTTATATTTAAATTGTTATAACTAATTTTTCACTTTTTTTTAAACTTTGGTATTCACATAATCTTTAACTTAGTATCTTATAAAATAATGTTTTTGTAAGAATTATTTAATCAAATATATTATTTTTTACAAACTAACTAATCAACCCCATTTATGGCAATCAAAATTAAAGGTTCAGGAAGTTATATTCCTACACAAGTTGTAACAAACAACGACTTTCATCAATTTGATTTTAGAGATGAAAAAGGAGAAGTTTTAAAAGATTCGAACGAACGTATTGCAAAAAAGTTAGAACAAATAACAGGTATTCAAGAAAGACGTTATATAACAGACAATCTTACAACAACATCAATTGGAACTATTGCTGCGGAACGGGCTATTGAAAATGCCAAAATCAACAAAGAAGACTTAGACTATATTATTTTTGCGCATAATTTTGGAGATATTAAATATGGTAAAATACAATCAGATATTGTTCCAAGTCTTGCGTCAAGAGTAAAACACAACCTTAAAATAAAAAACCCAAACTGTGTAGCATACGATGTATTATTTGGGTGTCCAGGATGGTTACAAGGTGTAATTCAAGCATATGCATATATGTCATTAGGTATTGCAAAAAATTGTTTGGTTATTGGAGCAGAAACACTATCAAGAGTAATTGATTTGCACGATAGAGATTCTATGATTTATGCAGACGGAGCGGGCGCAACAATATTTAGCACAACTGACGAACCTGGCGGAATAATTGCTACAAAATCTTGCAGTTTTACCTATGATGAGGCTTATTATATCAATTGCGGTGAATCTTACAAAAAAGACGAGCAAAATGATACTCGTTATATAAAAATGCTTGGCAGAAAAATTTATGAATTTGCGCTTACACAAGTGCCACAAGCAATGAAAAACTGTTTAGACGAAAGTGGAATAGATATTCGACAATTAAATAAAATAATTATTCATCAGGCAAATGAAAAAATGGATGAAGCAATCGTGAAACGATTTTATGAGCTTTATGAAATAGAAATGCCTAAAGATGTAATGCCAATGAATATTCAAAAACTTGGAAATAGCAGTGTTGCAACTCTACCAACTTTATATGATATGATTAGCAATAACGAATTAGAAAATCATTCCTTTAAAAAAGGAGATTATTTACTTTTTGCTTCAGTAGGCGCCGGCATGAATATAAATGCTTTTGTATATCAAGTATAAGAAAAAAAGGATAGCAAATGCTATCCTTTTCTTGTTTTTTATAACTCAATAAATAGACACTAATACTTTTTATGAGATATAACTACAACAATAAAATACTTGTGAACATGAACCTTAGAAAGTACTTTTTCACAGCAATCTTTCCTTTCTTAATTTGCCAGTTTTTGAAAGAATTATTATAAAACTATAAATTCATTATATTAAAAAGTGTTTTTTTTGGTGAGCAGCCTCTTTTTTTTAGTAAAGCCAAATACTATAAAATAATTAAAAAACAAAAACATCTATCATTCAACCAGCATGACAAGTACTAAAATTGTGTTTTTGTAAAATTATTCTCAACAAAACACTTTTAGTACGTATATTTGTTGTGAAATTTTCAATTCATGGATTAAAGGAATTTTGGGGGAATCGTGTGAAAATCACGAACTGTCGCGCAACTGTAAGTACAATCTGATTTTAGTCAGAAAAATACAAGTCAGATCACCCACTTTAATCTTCTTGCAAAGCAAGTATGGCCCAACTTTCGCGATTGAAGTAACCGTCAGAAATAGAAAATAGACAATGCAACTATAATTATAGTTTGTATACACTATTTATATAAACCAATTAAAAAAGCTATTCCATAAGAATTATGAAATTTCGATTAATAGTAATTATTACAATTTCAGTATGGAAGAAAAACTAAAAAGCAGAGAACTGCGTATTCAAAAAAAAATCATTGATTCTGAAACTCATGTATTTAGAAGTGTTTTCCCAGGTCAAACTAACCATCATAATACAATGTTTGGTGGTGCAGTACTTTATCTAATGGATGAAATTGCTTTTATGACAGCAACTCGTTTTTGTAGAAAACCATTAGTAACTGTATCTAGCGATAAAATCGACTTTACACAACCTATTCCAGCCGGAACGTTAGTTGAATTTATTGGTAAAGTTTCACGCGTTGGACGTACAAGTTTAGATGTTCAAGTAGAAGTTTTTGTAGAGAGTATGTATAGAGATGGAAGAGAAAAAGCCATTACAGGTAATTTTACCTTAGTAGCAATTAACGAAAATAAGCGGCCAGTTCCTGTTTTAGATGATATAGAATAAAAAAAATAAAAGCTACTGCAATGCAGTAGCTTTTTTATTGAGTTCATTGTTCCAACAAAGAAAGTAATTCTTACCCTTAGTATTACTTCATATCTTTATAGATATTACAACAAATCAATCCCCTTAATATCGATTCGTTAAATGAATTTTTTAAAAATTCACTAGTAAAAAAATGCTCTCTTTTTGGTAAATGATCAACTCAAAATTTTTCTATATAAAACATAATGTACTAAATCCTATTAAATCTTAAGTAAAAGCCTTACTATTATTTCTTTACATAAAGATACGAAATACCCTATTATTAAATAAATTTAATTTAGTGAAATAACATTTTTATTTAGTAAAGCAACAAAAAACACCTTTATTAATTATTTAGGTCAATAAAATATAACATAATTTATATATTTAAAATCCGTGCTTTATAATTCTTCATTCTTATTGTATAAAGCAATTATTTTCTATAACTTTAATAAAATAATTTAAAAAGATTCGAGATGTCATTTCAAAAAATTACAGTTGCTGGCAGTGGTGTATTAGGGTATCAAATCGCTTTTCATATTGCTTTTAAAGGATTTCAAGTTATAGTTTATGATATTAATGATGATATTCTAGCAAAAGCAAAGGAAAAATTCGAATTCTTGAGCGAAGCCTATAAAAAAGATCTCAACGCAACAGATGAACAAATAAGCAATACTTTAAACAATTTAAGCTATAATAGTAATTTAGCAAATGCTGTAAAAGATGCAGATTTAGTAATTGAAGCTATTCCTGAAAACATTAAAATAAAAATTAGCTTCTATAATTCGCTGGCAGAAGTAGCTCCAGAAAAAACTATTTTTGCAACCAACTCTTCAACTCTTTTACCGAGCGAACTAGCAGATTCAACCAAACGCTCTAATCAATTTCTAGCGCTGCATTTTGCAAATGAAATCTGGATTCATAATACCGCAGAAATTATGGGACACGCAGGTACTGATTCAAAAATATTTGATGAAGTTGTAGATTTTGCAAAACAAATTGGCATGATTGCATTGCCTGTGCATAAAGAACAAAGAGGATATATCTTAAATTCATTATTAGTTCCGTTTTTAGATGCTGCAACAAACTTATGGATTAATGGTATTGCAGAACCTCAAATTGTAGATAAAACTTGGATGGCAGCAACCGGTTCTCCAATGGGACCATTTGGCATTTTGGATATTGTTGGTATTACAACCGTTTACAACATTAATAAAATGGCAGCAGATGCCACAAAAGATCCCGTAAAAATTAATATTGTAAACAAACTAAAATCTGATTTTATAGATCAGAATAAACTAGGACAAAGCTCTGGAGAAGGTTTTTATACTTATCCAAATCCTGAATATTTAAAATCTGATTTTTTAAAATAATAAATGCCCTAAAAGTAGTTTTACTTTTAGGGCATTTTCTTTATCACACTAAAAATATCTCTTTATATAATTTACCAAAACTACTGTATCACCTAATAATAAAATGACAATCGCATTATTTTTGCTATATATTTAAAACAAATAAAATATAAAATCAAACAAGACATTCAAAAACAACTCTTTTTACTTATTTACAGTTAAATTAATCATATTATATAAATTAAATGTTGTTTATTTGCCCATAAATTAAACCTTACGTAAAAAAATGATGAGATTATTTAATTGCAATTATTCAAATACTAATGCCAATTGCATGAGTATAGCTAAACAAACTTATAAACGCTTACTTTTTTTAGCCTTATCAGTTGGTTTATTACTACGTTTAATTCTTTCTTATACCGTTATTGAAGATTTAGGTTTTTTAGATATTGTAAAACTTATTTTATTAGGTGCTATTAATGATTTTTGTTTAACAATTGTTGTTAGTTTTTTTATTTGGCTTGAATTAGTTTCTGTTTCAACAACAAAATACAGTAAACCTATTGGTTATCTTTTATTTTTATTTTTTGCTGGATTGCTTATTTATGTAAGTTTTTTCAATACAATTTTTCATGAATACGGAAATGTTGTTCCTGATATTGCCCAATATTTCTTTCTTTTTAAAACAATAAGTTTTGGCTTGCGTTTATGTATACCCAAAATTAGAAGTAATTGGAGTTTTGGAGTATATACAGCTATGATGTTTATTTATTCTACCATTTTAGTAATGTTTGTTGCAATGGGAGAATATTTATTTTGGGACGAATTTGGAGTTAGATATAATTTTATTGCGGTAGATTATTTAATCTATACAAACGAAGTAGTTGGAAACATTACAGAATCTTACCCTATTGGATGGATCATGGCTTTTGTAATTATAACAGCTATTCTTTTCACAATTTGGATTACCAAAAACACCAAAAAAGCGTTTGAAAAACCAATGAATCTGATTGATAAAGTTAAATTTTCAGTTGTATATTTTCTATTAGCTGGCGCTTCAATTGGAATTTTAAAGTTTATGACAAAATTTCAAACAACAGAAAATGTGTATTATAATGAATTGCAAGCAAATGGAGGATATAAATTTTATCAAGCATTTATGAGCAGCAGTTTAGATTACAATAATTTCTATCTTTTATTAGACAAAAATGAAGCGCTACAAATTATTAATCAAAGATACAATAGTAAAGGAATTGAAAATTTACAAGTTATTACAGATACAATTCCAGAAATAAAGAAAAACATTGTTCTTATTACTGTCGAAAGTTTAAGTGCTTCGTTTATGGAGCGTTATGGAGGAACTGATGGAATTACACCAAACCTAGATCGTATTGCAAAAGAAAGTTTAGTATTTAATAATTTATTTGCCGTAGGAAACCGAACAGTGCGTGGATTAGAAGCAGTTACCTTATCTAGACCGCCAAGTGCAGGAGAAAGTATTGTAAAACAAGAAAACAACCAAGATTTATTTTCTACTGGAAAATTATTAAAAAATAAAGGTTATAATGTTCAATATCTTTATGGTGGCGATAGCTATTTCGATAACATGAAGAGCTTTTTTGGAGGAAATTCTTATACAATTATTGACAAAAGTAGCTTTAAAAATGACGAAATTACTTTTAGCAATATTTGGGGGGTTTGTGATGAAGATATGTTTGACAAAGCCATTAAGGTATTTGATCAAAATGCTAAAAAAGACGAACCTTTCTTTGGGCACATTATGACAGTGAGCAATCATAGACCATACACATATCCTGATGGAAAAATAGATATTTCTAGTCAATCACAATCAAGAAATGGTGGCGTAAAATATACCGATTATGCCATTGGGCATTTCTTTGAAGTAGCAAAAACAAAACCTTGGTTTAAAGACACTGTTTTTGTTATTATTTCCGATCATTGCGCTTCAAGTGCCGGAAAGGCAAGTTTACCACTAGAGCGTTATCATATTCCTGCTTTAATTTATGCACCAGGATTTATAACACCAACAGAGGAAAATAGACCTGTATCTCAAATAGATATAATGCCTACCGTATTTGGATTATTACATTTATCTTACGATTCTAAATTCTACGGTCAGGATATTTTTAAATCAAATTATCAAGAACGCGCATTTATTGCAACATATCAAAACTTGGGTTATTTAGAGAATAATATTTTAACTGTATTATCACCAAATAGAAAAGTTGAACAATTTGATGTAAACAAAGAAGCTGATGGTTCTTTTAAAATGCAAGCAAAAACACAACTCGATAATAGTTTAGTAAAAAAAGCTGTTGCAAATTATCAAATTTCTAGCTCATCAAGATAAACGATATATCATAAAAAAACCAGCGAAATTTCGCTGGTTTTTTTATGATATCTATAAGATGTTAAGTAATATTTTCTGTGTAATTTTAGAAAACAAAAGATATGTTTTATGAATGCATTACAAAAACTATATAACTTTTCTAAAAACCTAAAATATAACGATACCATTATGCCAACTGTTTTTATCGGGCATGGCTCTCCTATGAATGGTATTGAAAACAATGAGTTTTCATTAAATTGGGCACAATTGGGTGAATCACTTCCTACTCCAAATGCAATTATTGTTATATCTGCACATTGGCTTACAAAAGGCACTTATATTACAGCAATGAATCATCCTGCAACAATTCATGATTTTTATGGTTTTCCACAAGCTTTATTCGATGTAAATTATCCTGCACCTGGTAATCCATTGTTAGCAGAAGAAATAAAAAATGATTTACCTAATTTTGATATTGGATTAGATCACGAATGGGGATTGGATCATGGTACTTGGACAGTAACTCGTTACATGTTTCCGAAAGCCAACATTCCTACTCTTCAATTAAGTATTGATTTTAATCAACCGTTGGAATATCATTATCAACTAGCTACTCAATTAAAAGAACTAAGAAAAAAAGGTGTTCTAATTTTAGGTAGTGGAAATATGGTACACAACCTTAGAATGCTTGCTTGGGACAAGATGAACGATTCTTATGGCTATGATTGGGCAATTGAAATTAACGAAATTATGAAGAATAAGATAATCAATCACGATTACAAAGATTTGATTGATTATGAAAAATTAAATCCTCATATAAAATTGGCCGTTCCATCAGTTGATCATTACATTCCAATGCTTTATAACATCGGTCTTAAAGATAAAAATGATGATCTACTTTTTTTCAATGACGAATGTGTAGCTGGATCATTAACCATGACATCATTTATGTATTACCAATAAAAAAAGAAGCATGTATTAATGCTTCTTTTTTTACGCTTCTTAACTTTTGTAAAAATAAAGCTAGTTTAT
The DNA here is from genome assembly GCA_030151255.1 of Flavobacterium sp. Lineage (GTDB taxonomy): Bacteria > Bacteroidota > Bacteroidia > Flavobacteriales > Flavobacteriaceae > Flavobacterium. The sequence continues at coordinate 9,160 of JASLED010000026.1, read as the reverse complement.
TACATCGCTTTGAATATATTATAAATTAAATTTATGTTTTCGGTAATCACTTGGTGAATATCCTGTAACTTTCTTAAAAAGGCGAGTAAAATAGGAAGGCGAATTATATTTTAATTCAAATGCAATTCCTGCAATATCTCTTGTTTTATCTTGCAATAGCACTTGGCTGTGTAAAATACTTATTTCGTTTATCCATTGTTTTGGTGGTTTACTAGTGGCTTCCTTTACACATTTGTTTAAATAATTTTCTGAAATGTGAAGTAAGTTGGCATAAAACAATACGTTTTTATGATCGATATGAAACTTTTGCACCAATTCTCTAAATCGAAAGGCAATATCGAGCTGTCGGCTCATAGGTGTTTTCTTTTCTCTATCAGCTCGAATTATTTTCATTAGCAAAGTTTCTAACAAGGTAACGCATATATCTACATCGTGATTCTCGTTAGCGCTTTCCTCTTCCAATAAATCTAATAGTTTTGCCGACCATTTCGCACTTTGTTCGTCTAACTTAGCAAATGGATTCATGGCAAAAAACTGTAAATCGCTAGTGCCAAACGAAATATCTGTAATAACTTCGTTTTCATACGCTACAAAATATCCTTTTATGTTCTCTGTCAATGAAAGTGTTGCAGTTATATTACCACTTTTTATATTAATAATATCATTCTTTACCAAAGAATAAACTCCACTATCCAGGTATTGTGTTAAGCTACCTTCTGTAAGCAACATCATAAAATTAAATGTTGTTCTGTAAGGAATAACTGGCATAACTATGCCTTTCAGATAATCTTCTAAACGATATACCTGAATTTTGTAATCATTATCTAGACAGCTATCTGTCAAATGTGGTAAAAACAACTTTTTGTATTTATAGTTGTTTAGAATTACAATTGAAGACTTTGACATATTACATCGAAATAATAAAAAATGAATTATAAATTAAACTAGTTATAATATACTCAAATATAATGATATATTTTGGGTTAAAATAGCTTGTCAATAAATCGATTAAAACCAATTTTATCCAATTTTTTAACGGTCCAATTATCAAATCGTTTAATAGGATACATCACCCACATTGCCACAACAAAAGGGAAAGTTAATGTAGTCCATCCGTTTTGAATCAAATAAATATCAAAATATGTAGCAATAATTACGCTAATTAGCACATAAACTCCAGCTCTCACCTTGTCTTCACCCATTGCAATACCGCATAAAACTGCATTGAAACTAAAAACACCTTCTGTAATTAAAGCATTAGAAGCATGGCTGCTATGTGAAATATAAACGCTAATAATTACGGCAACAAAACCATAAAGAGCTTGTAAAGGGCGATTGATAAAAACACCTAAAAAGAAAACAACACCTGCCAAAAAGCTACCCTGAAAAATAACCTGCCCAAATGCATGTCCTTGTATTAAAAAATCGTCTAATTCTACAATATCTACAAAATGATCAGGAACCGCTTTTATAGCCAAACCGGAAATACTCATTGCTAATAATGAAACCCATGTTAATAAAACAAAAGGAAACGTATAAGCAGGCAATTCTTTTTTAATGGCCCATTCCATAATTAATGTTGACGTAATTGATGCTAATACCATTAGAATATATACCCACAAACTTGGCTGAAAGTAAAACATAAGTGCCACACCTATTAGGCAAGCATTAAAACCATACAAACCTTTTTCTATATTCTCTTTATTATACCTCAACACTTTTGCTGTGATAATAGCAACAATGTTACTTAATGCAGCAGCAAATGCCATTTCGGTTGAATCGTAATAAATTGCTCCAAAAAACAACAGACCTGTAAATCCATTTTCTTGAAGCATAATCTGCCCAAAGCCTCTAAAAAATGCTTTTGTGTTGTGGACAATAAGTTCTTTCATAATGTTTTGTTATTAGCTTATTTATTATTTTGAATTAGTTATGCTTTTAGAAAGATTTCATTCCACAACACTTGTTGTATTTCTTGAAAAATATTAAATAGTTTTTCAGCACCTTGTCCTAATACGCGCAACATAAATCCGTTGCCTTCTAATTGACTTATACCAAATTCTACATGTTCTAAATTGCCATATTTGTCCTGAAATTGAGAAATAAAATCCAATACAGAAACATTAGCTGTATTATAGTAAATTAAGGTACCTTGGTGTGTAAAACCTTCCAAAATTCCCATTCCCATAATGGGTAATAACTCAGGTTGTAACAGCACGTTATCTTTAATTACTAATTTTTGATTGGCAAATACTTCAGTAAGATTTTGAAAATGTTTGTATTCAAATATTTCTCCCGACATTTTTCTTCCACAAGTAATAATATCCGAAAGTAAAAAATGACAATCATCTTCCATATTTACTTTGTTTTGACTAATGAAAGTAGATGAGTTTTGAGGCACAACAGGATGTGGCACATAGGAAAAAGCACTGCCTTTTTTCATATTAATAGTTGTCGTTTGTACAGACTTATTTTTCATATGAAAAAGACGTTGATATGCTTGTGTTTGTAATTGCAATTTGGTGTTTTCTGCCAAATCAATTGATATTCTATGATCGTCATTATCTAAAAGCCCTGGAGACGAACTCATAATCATTAAATAAGCCGCCTGATCACGCTTATACTGCCCCACTGGCACAATTCTAAAAGGTTGAGTAACGTAAGCATCTTTCATAAAAGAATTTCCCTCACGTTGCTCAATCTTTATATTTAAGTAACTTATCATTTTATCTCAATAAATTTGGTTCATCAATATCTTCTAATAAAGCATATTTTTTAATCCAACCTACGATATCTTCTAAGCCTTCACCTGTTTTTAAATTCGAAAACAAAAACGGAGTTCCTTTGCGCACGCGTTTTGCATCTGTTTCCATTACATTTAAGTCTGCACCAACATATGGAGCTAAATCTTTTTTATTGATTAACAATAAATCAGAACGTGTAATAGCTGGCCCTCCTTTACTTGGCATTTTTTCTCCTTCTGCTACATCTAACACAAATATGGTTACATCTGCCAAATCTGGACTAAAAGTAGATGAAAGATTGTCTCCACCACTTTCGATAAAAATTAATTCTAAATTAGGAAAACGATTAGCCAATTCTTCCACCGCTTCAAGATTCATACTTGCATCTTCTCTAATGGCAGTGTGTGGGCATCCTCCTGTTTCTACACCAATAATTCGGTCTTTTGGCAATAAACTATTTTTTGCCATAAATTCTGCATCTACTCGTGTGTAAATATCGTTGGTTATTACAGCCAAGTCATATTCATTTATTAATCGGCGACTTAAACTTTCTAATAAAGCAGTTTTACCTGATCCTACAGGTCCGCCTACTCCTATTTTTACGTATTTTCTATCTTCCATTTTAGTTGTTGTTTTAGTTTTCTATGATAAATAGATTCTGGAATAAAGGTATTCGTGTTGCATACAACGAATATCAAAGCCTATATTACACAGTCCAATTAGATTTCTATCCATTGTCAATGATTCTTCACTTAATTGTAATAAACCATCATGTAAATAATACAATATATCTTGCCCGTCTAACTGACCAAGCGGCACTAGCTTTACGGCATTTGTTACCATACCAATTGCTGCGTTGTAATAATAGGCATGCATTGCTTCTACAATTGGAATATCCATTACTGCAGCAAAAATTCCGAACATGATACAATTGTGATTATAAACTTTTTTACATTTTATCAATTCATTCCAAGCACTTACAACTTTGTGTTCGGCACTGTATCTGCTAAAAATCTTAAACATTCTCATGCCAAGCTTTTGGCTTCCTTCTCTTACTTCTCTAGGTGCTTTTAGTGCATTACACTCTTGATCTAACAATATAAGTTCTTCTAAATTTTCTTGTATTGTTGCATCATAAGCTAGCTTCATTAAAGCAGCATCATTATATTTGAGATTGTACCATAAGTTATGCCTAACGTATTGATCGGCTGAAGATTTATCACACACTATACCATTTTGTACATAGGTTTCTAATCCGTTTGAAAGTGTGTAACCACCAATTGGCAAAGTTGGGTCTGCTAAGTGCAATAACCTTCCTAAAAATGTATCTTGCATGATTTATAATTTTAATGATAATCCGCTTTTTGGCGGTGTAAATGTAATTTTCTTATGTTGATCAAAATCGACATTGGCATTTAATGGATGAAGCAATTTTGCTTGTTTTAATTCTGGAGAATATCCATTGTTTTTTAACCAATTGTACATTGATCTTTCGTAAGGCATATAAAGCTGATTGTCTTCTACAAAAAGAGGAACGTGCTTATTACCTATTTCATAAGAAATGTATCCTAACGTAATTAAATCGGTTGTATTTAGTACAATAACTTCACAAGGAAGAATAGAAACAACAATTATTGAGTTGTTGTCTTCGTATAAAACATCTCCTTGTTTTAAATCCTGACCTTTACTCAAAAAACGGATAGCTACATCCTTACCTCCATCTGTGATAAGCCTTTGAATTCGCTTTGAAGTTTGATACCATTCTATATTTAAAAAATCAATAGATTTGGTTTCATTTTCAAGTTTAGCGCTTCTGATTGCTGCTGTTACTAACATTTTTATTTCTAAGATTATCTATTCGCTTTTCAAAAAGTAGAATACAAGGGATAAAATACCCCTTGTATTCATGGTTTTGGTAATGATTGAATTTTCTGTTGTTTTCTTTTGATATTAAAATAAGAAATATCGCTGTCCTAAAGCTACTTCGTCAATTGGCTGACAAGTAATTTTTTTGCCATCAATACTTACTTCATAATTTTCTGGATTTACAATAATTTCTGGTGTTGCATTATTGTGAATCATATTTGCCTTAGAAATGTTACGGCAATTTTTAATTGGAAGAAGAGTTCTTTCTACTCCGTATTCTTCTTGAATTCCTTTTTCTAAAGAAACTTTAGATACGAATGTAAAACACGTTTTGTTCACTGCTTTTCCTAATCCTCCATACATAGTTCTTAAAATGATTGGCTGTGGTGTTGGAATAGAAGCATTAGCATCTCCCATTTTTGAAGCAGCAATCATACCACCTTTTATAATCATTTCTGGTTTTGCTCCAAATAATGCTGGTTTCCAGATAACTAAATCGGCTATTTTTCCTGGTTCAATTGATCCTATATAATTTGATACACCATGGGCAATTGCAGGGTTAATTGTATATTTTGCTACGTAACGTTTTGCACGGAAATTGTCGTTTCCATTTCCTTCATCTTCTTGCAAACTACCAATTTGTTTTTTCATCTTATCGGCCGTTTGCCAAGTTCTGGTTACTACTTCGCCTACACGTCCCATTGCTTGAGAGTCAGAACTCATGATGCTAAATACACCTTGATCTTGTAAAATATCTTCAGCCGCAATTGTTTCAGGGCGAATACGAGAATCTGCAAATGCAACATCTTCTGGAATATCTTTGCTTAAATGGTGACAAACCATCAACATATCTAAATGCTCATCAATTGTATTTTTTGTAAACGGACGAGTTGGGTTTGTTGATGCAGGAAGTACATTTGGATACATTGCTGCTTTAATAATATCTGGCGCGTGACCTCCACCAGCTCCTTCTGTATGAAAAGTATGGATAACACGTCCGTTAATTGCTTGCATTGTATCTTCCAAAAATCCTGCTTCGTTTAATGTATCAGTGTGAATTGCTACTTGTACATCGTATTTATCAGCAACAGACAAAGCTCTATCAATTGTTGCAGGAGTTGCTCCCCAATCTTCATGGATTTTTACTCCTAATGCTCCAGCTTCAATTTGCTCAATAATTGGTTCTTCAGTACCTACATTTCCTTTTCCAAAAAAACCGAAGTTCATTGGTAAATTATCAGTAGCCTGCATCATGCGTTTCATACTCCATTTTCCGGGTGTAACTGTAGTTGCATTTGTACCATCCGCAGGACCTGTACCTCCTCCAATCATTGTTGTAACTCCGCTGTATAAAGCTGTTTCAATTTGCGTAGGACTGATGTAGTGAATATGTGTATCTATACCACCTGCTGTAACAATAAATCCAGAACCACCATGTACCTCTGTAGATGCACCGATAATCATATTTGGCGAAACATTGTCCATCGTATCTGGGTTACCCGCTCTACCTACGCCTACAATTTTTCCGTCTTTAATTCCGATATCTCCTTTTACAATTCCCCAGTGATCAATAACAATTGCTCCGGTAATTACCATATCTAGCACCCCTTCGTGGCTTAAGTGTTTTGAAGATTGTAACATTCCGTCACGAACTGTTTTACCTCCTCCAAATTTGCTTTCATCACCGTAGCTAGCAAAATCTTTTTCTATTTCTACAATAATTTCTGTATCACCTAAACGCACTTTATCTCCTACTGTTGGTCCAAATATTGCGCTATAATTTACTCTGCTAACTTTTAAACTCATTGTGCTTTGTTTTTAAAGTATTGTCTTTCCACTTTTTTCATTGCCTCTGCTTTAGCTCCTTCAGAAATAGTTTCTCCATTTACTAAATCATTGTGTCCATAAATTTTACGAGCACCTGCAAACGGCACAAGTTCTATTTCTTTCTCTTCGCCTGGTTCAAAACGAACGGCTGTACTTGCAATAATATTTAAACGTTTTCCGAATGCCAAAGCACGGTTAAACTCCATCATTTTATTTACTTCGAAAAAATGATAATGCGATCCTACTTGTATAGGTCTATCTCCTTTATTTGTTACGGTTATTGTTGTTACTTCTCTACCTTCGTTGCAAATAATATCTTCATTTTTAACAATATATTCTCCTGGAATCATATTTTCAAATTTTATAATTAACGAATAGGATTATGAACAGTTACCAATTTTGTTCCATCTGGAAACGTAGCCTCAATTTGAACATCGTGAATCATTTCTGGAATTCCTTCCATTACATCGTCACGAGTTAATAGTGTAGCTCCAAATTGCATTAAATCTGCTACTGACCTTCCGTCTCTGGCAGCCTCTAATAATTCACTGCTTATGTACGCAATTGACTCGGGATAATTTAATTTAAGTCCACGTGCTTTGCGTTTTTTAGCTAGCTCACCTGCTAAATGTAGAAGCAGTTTTTCTGTTTCTCTTGGTAATAAATGCATACAGAATCTGTATTAAATTGAACAATAGAATATTTGACCTACATGTAATAAATACACTGGTACATTGATAGATATGTTTTTAGAAAATTGACTAAAATTGTGCCAAAAAACACTTCTTGAAGTTAAAATAAGTAAGTGCTATTACTTGGAATTTTTAATGAATGAAAAAGAAGGTACTTTGCTCTATTTTGTTGAATATCGATAGGGCAAAATTTCTCATTGTAGTAATCTGTATTAGCGGCTAAAGAAGAAGCTATTACAATAAAATACACCGTTTGATTCAAACTCTCTAGATTGAATTTGATATCATTTTTATCGTTATTTTTAGTGTATTCTGTTTCGATTTCAGTTTGACAAAAAACTTTAGTTTGTTTTTCTTTCTGAAATTGTTTGTATACAACCGTACTATCAGCAAGGGAATACCCTAGCGTACCTTTTGTTGTTTGGTTTGCAGATACAAAACCAAAGCAGAAAAGGCAAAAACAAAAAACGATAATTCGAAATAATGTTTTCATTTTAATAATACGTTGTGTGTGATTAATTTGATACAAATATACTTTTATAGTACTAAATTGAGTAATACGAATCTTGACTATGCTAGTCTAAAACGGGTAATTATTACTTTCTTTACTATAAGAATCTTTGTGATTTATTGTTTATTTTGTTGTTGTTTCATTAATTGTGTCAAAAACAATTGTTGTTTTTCTAAACTGATGTTTGTTTTAAATTTAGCTATTAATTGTTCGTATAAATTGCCATCATAAGGCACGTAAAATACTTGAGCAGCCTTATTTACAAATAATGGTAAATGTCTATTTCCTATATAAAAACAAAAATCAGCAATTTCTTTTGCAGAAGTAGAAACAAACCGAACAACCAATGTAGGCTTAATTGAAATTTGTGCCACTAACTGTCCGTTGCAATACAATGTATCAGCTTGTTGCCATTCTGTATTCATTTCTTTTTGTAGATGAAGTTCAGCACCAGCTTTTGTAGTTCGTTTAAACAAATGTTTTTTCGTTTCGAACCATTCTATTTCGAAGAGATCAACATTGTTTTGAATTTCCTGTTGAGGCTGAACCTTATCTATTATCAAAATTGATTGCATCTGATTATTTTACAACATTTTTTGCTCTTTTTTCTTTTACTTTTTCTTTTAACCAATTGCACCATTGATCAATACCATCTCCTTTTAAAGTACTTATTGTAATTACTTCGATATTTGGATTTACTTCTCTGGCATCTTTTGTTACATTTTCTACAGTAAATGGTACATACGGCAATAAATCTGATTTAGAAACCAACATTAACTCACTTGTTAAAAACATACGTGGGTATTTTTTGGGTTTATCATCTCCTTCAGTTGTTGCTAAAAGTGTAACTCGATAATCTTCTCCTAAATCAAATGCAGATGGACAAAGTAGATTTCCTACATTTTCAATAAACAAAATATCTACACCTTCTAATTCAATATGATCCAAAGCTTGTAAAATCATTTGTGCATCGATATGACACATCCCTCCAGTTACAATTTGCAATGCTTTAAGGCCTACTTCTTGCATACGCACCGCATCTCTATCTGTTTCTGGATCGCCTACTAAAACCGAGATATTTAAGTCTTTAGATAATCTTTTTCCTGTTTCTTGCATTAAAGTTGTTTTTCCAGAACCTGGAGAAGAACAAACATTTATTACGCAAATATCTTTTAATCGTTCGCGTATTGCGTTTGCTACAAAATCATTTGCTTTTAGCAAGTGTAAAGTAGTGTCTTCGCACTGAAGCGAACCTACTCTATTTCCTAAACTTTTTGGATTAGCCATTTTATTTATACTTTAATCTGATTACTTAAAAATTACTTTTGATATATATAATTCGTTTCCTTGTATAATATCGGTCGATGGCGTGTCACAGTCAGGACATACGAAACGATGATATTCTACCTTAAAATCTTTATTACAATGCTGGCAATGTGCAATAATATCGTTTACGATAACCTCCAATTCCATGTTCTGATAAATTTGATTGCTAACAATAAAAGCATCAAAAGCATTTT
>JASLED010000084.1 GCA_030151255.1 Flavobacterium sp. | reverse complement strand
GTTATCATAAATGAAACAGGATTTTGGATAAAATCTTCGCCTAAAGACATTAGTTTTACAATACCGTATAATTCAATGTCTTTTCTAATGTATCCTGCAACAGTTGCCTGACGTATAAGTGCCATCCAAAAGCGTTCATCTTTTTCTTTTCCGCTTCCAAATAATGGATTTTGGTCTGTTTTATTTACCTTGATAAGTGCATTTAATTTACCCAATAAGATAAATACAATTTCTTTGGTTTTGTAAGCTTGTTTGGTTTCTTGAATTACTTTTAATACTAATTGTAATTCGTTTTTAGCTTCTATTTTACTTTTCGGATTTCTAATATTGTCATCCATATCGGCACCATCGCCATTTACTTCGTCAAATTCTTCCCCAAAGTAATGCAGTAAAAATTTACGACGAGACATAGAAGTTTCTGCATAAGCAACCACTTCTTGCAACAACGCAATTCCAATTTCTTGTTCTGCAATTGGTTTGCCTGCCATAAATTTTTCTAACTTTTCAATATCCTTGTAAGAATAATATGCTAAACAATAGCCTTCTCCGCCATCACGTCCGGCACGACCAGTTTCTTGGTAATAGCTTTCTAGTGATTTTGGAATGTCGTGATGAATTACATAACGAACATCCGGTTTGTCAATTCCCATCCCGAAAGCGATTGTTGCAACCACAACATCCACGTCTTCCATCAAAAACATGTCTTGATGTTTTGCACGTGTTTTTGCGTCCAATCCTGCGTGATAAGGAACGGAACTAATGCCATTTACTTGTAAAACATTGGCTATTTCTTCTACCTTTTTTCTGCTTAAGCAATAAATTACTCCCGATTTTCCTTTGTGTTGTTTAATGAATCGAATAATATCGCTTTCAATATTTTTCGTTTTTGGACGAATTTCATAGTAAAGATTCGGTCTGTTGAAGGAAGCTTTAAATACGTTTGCGTCCGGAATTTCAAGATTCTTTAAAATATCTTCCTGAACTTTTGGCGTAGCAGTAGCTGTAAGACCAATAATAGGTATATCGCCTAATTGTCTTATAATGTTTCTTAAGTTTCTGTATTCGGGTCTAAAATCGTGTCCCCATTCTGAAATACAGTGTGCTTCGTCAATAGCTACAAAAGATAGTGTTACGTCTTGTAAAAAGCTAACGTATTCCTCTTTGGTAAGCGATTCTGGAGCTACATAAAGTAGTTTTGTTATTCCATTCTTAATATCTTCTTTTACTTGAGCTACTTCTGTTTTAGTTAAAGAAGAGTTAAGTACATGAGCAATCCCTTGTTCAGTAGATAAGTTTCTAATAGCATCCACTTGATTTTTCATGAGGGCAATTAACGGAGAAACAACAATAGCTGTTCCGTCTAAAACCAATGCGGGTAATTGATAACATAGTGATTTACCACCACCAGTAGGCATTATTACAAAAGTATTATGTCCTGAGATTAAACTTTTAACCACATCTTCTTGAAGTCCTTTAAATTTAGAAAATCCGAAAAACTTCTTTAATTCTTTGTGTAAGTCAATTTCAATTGATTTCATTATTTTTGTACAGTATTTTACATAAATTTGCAGTACATAAAGATAATAATTTTATTTTGTGCAATCCTAATATTTAACACTCTACATATTTTGAGCAAATCAATATCTATTTTAGACACAGCTAAACGCACTTTATTGTCTGAAAGCGAAAGTATTAAAAAATTAGTTGACTATTTGTCGGCTGATTTTGAACAAGCAGTAAAAACTATTCTTGAATGTAAAGGGCGAGTAGTGGTAACAGGAATTGGAAAAAGTGCTCTAATAGGAAGTAAAATTGTAGCAACTTTTAATTCAACAGGTACTCCATCTGTTTTTATGCATGCGTCTGAAGCAGTTCATGGTGATTTAGGTTTATTACAGCCAAATGATTGTGTAATATGTATTTCAAATAGCGGAAATAGCCCTGAAATAAAAGTGTTGACTCCGCTTCTAAAACGTTTTGGCAATAAACTTATTGGTATTACAGCAAATGAAAATTCTTTTTTAGGTAAACATTCCGATTTTGTATTGCTTTCTAAAGTTGATAAAGAAGCAGATCCTAATAATTTAGCACCTATGAATAGCACAACGGCTCAGTTGGTTTTGGGCGATGCTTTAGCAGCGTGCTTAATCGAATGCCGAAATTTTACAGCAAATGATTTTGCGTTGTATCATCCAGGTGGAGCTTTAGGAAAAAAACTTTTATTAATGGTAAAGGATATTTTAAACAATCAAAACCAACCAAAAGTAAAAGTAAACGCATCTATTACAGATGTAATTGTTGAAATTTCTGAAAAGCGATTAGGTGTAACGGCTGTTGTGGATGATAACGATAAAGTAATAGGAATTGTTACAGATGGAGATTTGCGTAGAATGTTGCAAAAAAATACTACGTTTGAAAATATTACAGCAAAAGATATTATGAGCATTAATCCTAAAACTATAGCGTCTGACCAACTTGTGTCTAACGCTTTGTCTATTTTAGAAGATAATGCTATAACGCAGTTAATTGTAACGGAAAATGATGAATATAAAGGAATTATTCATTTACACGATATACTAAAAGAAGGAATACTTTAAAATGGCAAAGCATAAAAATAAAGAAAAGGCAATGTCCTTTTTAGATCATCTAGAAGAACTTAGATGGTTGTTAATACGTTCATCTATTTTTATTTTAGGAGGCGGTGTTGTAGCTTTCTTCTTTAGAGATTTTATATTTAATACAGTTATTTTTGGACCAAAAAGTGGCGATTTTGTTACCTATCAGTTTTTTTGTAAAATAGCTCAAAAATTTGATTTTGACGATAGTTTTTGCCAGCAAGAATTGCCTTTTGAAATTCAAAACCGTACCATGGATGGGCAGTTTTCTGTAATGATGTGGACATGTATTACTGCTGGTTTTATTATTTCGGTACCTTTTATTCTGCGTGAAATTTGGAAATTTATTAGTCCAGCATTATATTCAAAAGAAAAAAAATATGCTAGGTTATTTATTGTAGTTTCTTCGTTGTTGTTTTTCTTAGGTGTATTGTTCGGATATTTTGTTATTACACCATTGTCAATTAATTTTCTAGTTAATTTACAAGTAAGTGATATGGTTAAAAATGATATCGATATAAATTCATACATCGGCTTGGTAAAAACTACATCATTAGCTTGTGGTTTAGTATTCGAATTACCAATAATTATTTACTTCTTGTCGGTTTTAGGATTGGTAACACCAGAATTTTTAAGAGAATATCGAAAATATGCAATTGTATTAATCTTAATTTTAGCAGCTGTTATTACTCCGCCAGATGTAATTAGTCAAATTATAGTATCTATACCTTTGTTAATTCTATATGAGATAAGTATTTATATATCTAAATTTGTTCAGAAAAAGCCATCTACCAATGCTGTAGTAACGAACAATAAAGAGTAGTTTATGAAATTAAGAGCAGATAATATTGTAAAAATATATAAAAAGAGAAAAGTTGTAAAAGGCGTTTCTGTAGAAGTAAATCAAGGAGAAATAGTTGGTTTATTAGGCCCGAATGGTGCAGGAAAAACAACTTCTTTTTATATGATTGTAGGATTAGTAAAACCAAATTTCGGACATATTTATTTGGATGATATGGATATTACTAATTTTCCGATGTATAAAAGAGGACAGCATGGCATAGGTTATTTAGCCCAAGAATCATCTGTTTTTAGAAAACTGAGTATTGAAGATAATATTCTAAGTGTTTTGCAATTGACAAAATTACCGAAACAACAACAAATCGAAAAGATGGAATCGTTGATTGCAGAATTTAATTTAGAACATATTCGCACCAATAGAGGAGATTTATTATCAGGAGGTGAAAGAAGACGTACAGAAATTGCAAGAGCACTTGCAACAGATCCTAAATTTGTATTGTTAGACGAACCTTTTGCGGGCGTTGACCCAGTTGCTGTAGAAGATATTCAACGTATTGTAGCAAAATTAAAGAACAAAAATATAGGTATTTTGATTACTGATCACAACGTGCAAGAAACTTTGGCAATTACTGACAAAACTTACCTGATGTTTGAGGGAGGTATTCTAAAAGCTGGGGTTCCCGAAGAATTAGCAGAAGATGAAATGGTCAGAAAAGTTTATCTGGGGCAGAATTTTGAGCTTCGAAAGAAAAAAATTGATTTCTATTAAAAATAAGTATTGACTAATAAGGTAAAAACATAGTATCTTTCGAAACAATAATTATGTTAAATAAATGTTTTTTTTAGACCTTGTTTGATAAAAAATATAATAAAAAACCTAATGAAAATAAAACCCATTTTTCTACTTTTAACGTTGTTGTCAATTATCTTTTTGACGTCATGTGCTTCAAAAAAGAAAATTGTTTACTATCAAAATGTTGAAGAAGTGCTGAAAGGAAATGCAACGGAAACAAATTTTGAAACATTTTTAAGACCAGATGATTTATTGATGATTATTGTGTCTGCGCAAGATAAAGAAGCGGCAGTTCCTTTTAATCTAACAAATACAATGACTACAAATCCGAATAATGCAGCTGGAACTGGGCAAATGCAACAGCAACTGTATTTAGTGGATAATATGGGAAATATCCAATTTCCTGTGTTAGGAACAATAAAGGTAGGTGGATTGACAAAAAAACAAGCAATTGATTATATTACTACAGAAGTAAGTAAATATATTATTAATCCAATTGTAAATATGAGAATTATGAACTTTAAGGTTACCGTTCAAGGAGAGGTAAACCGACCTGGAGTTCATACTATTGCAAGTGAGCGATTAACGTTAACTGAAGCAATCAGCTTATCTGGAGATTTGAGTATTTACGGAAAAAGAGAAAATATATTAGTTATTAGAGAAGTTGATGGAAAACGCGTGCCATTTCGTGTAGATATGACAAAAGCAGATTTTATTACTTCTCCGTTTTATTATTTAAACCAAAATGATATTGTTTACGTAGAGCCAAATAAAACTAAAGTAAATTCATCGATAGTTGGACCTAATTTAAGTCTTGGTATATCAGCTATTTCCTTGTTAGTAACAATAATTGCACTTACTGTAAAATAAAAGCATGAGAGAGAAAATTGACCAAACTGACAGTATCAATCTTAGAGAAGAGTTAGAAAAATATATTATTCATTGGAGGTGGTTTGTACTTAGTGCAGCATTAACTTTGATAGCAGCATTTGTATATTTACGTTATGCAGAAAAAACATATAAAGTAAATACAACAATTATTGTAAAAGATGAGAAAAGAGGAGGAGGACTTTCTTCTGAGCTTTCTGCTTTTGCGGATTTAGGGATGATTTCTGGCGGAAAAAGTAATGTAGAAAATGAAATACAAATTTTATCTTCTAGATCTTTGTCCGAAAAAACAATTCGCAGTTTAGATCTTGATATTTCATATATACACGAAGGTAGAGTTGTAAAAACGGAATTGTATAATAACAGTCCGATAACTTTTACTTTCAAAGAAAAAGTATTTGACTTTGATAAAATTCGCTATACATTTTATGTAAAAAACATTAGTAATGCTGGTTTTACGCTGTATGATATCGATAATAAAGAATTGGGTGATTTTTCCTTTAATACGCCAGTTAAAACTATTTTAGGTGAATTGATTGTTACTAAAAATGCAGAACAAAAATTGCCAACTTTAGCAGCGTCAAAAGTTAAAGAAGAAGAGGAAAATGAAGCCGACTCTAAAAGTGTTATTGTAGAATTATATCCTATTGAAAAGGTTGTAGATTATTATACAACTAATGTTCGTATTGCACCAACAGATAAGTTTTCTAGCGTTTTAGATTTATCTTTATTAAGTCCAACTCCTGCAAAAGCAATTGATTATTTGAATAATTTAATCAAAATATATAATGACGAAGCTGTGGCAGATAAACGTTTCTTATCTGAAAAAACTTCCGAATTTATTGATAGTCGATTAGTTTTGATTACAGAAGAATTGGGCGATGTTGAAAAAAATGTAGAAGGATATAAAACATCTAATCGCATTACGGATATTCCTACAGAATTAGGATTATATCTTCAAAATGCAAATGTTTATGAAAAGCAAATTATCGAAAATGAAACGGAAATTAAGGTAATTTCTTCATTAAGAGATTTCTTGAAAAAAAGTAAGCCAAACGAGCTTTTACCAGGAAATATTGTTTCTAGTGATCCGAATTCAAATACATTGATTAATCAATATAATACAATGGTTTTGGAGCGCAATAGAATTAGTGCAAGTTCTACGTCAATTAACCCTACGGTAATTAAATTAGATGACCAAATTGCAGCAATGAAATCGTCTGTTTCAGAAAGTTTGGCACGTTTAGAAAATTCATTGATAATAACAAAAAAAGAATTAGCTAACAAAGAAAACGAGTTAAAATCAAAATTATCACAAGTTCCAAGACAAGAACGCGAGTTTAGAATTATCGATAGACAGCAAAAAGTTAAGGAAGCAATATATCTTTATTTATTTCAAAAGAGAGAAGAAACAGCTATTGCTTTGGCTGCAACAGATTTGAATGCAAAAGTGATTGATGCATCAAAAAGTTCTGATAATCCAGTATCTCCAAAGCGCGCAATTATTATGTTGGCTGCAATGATTATTGGATTGTTAATTCCATTTGTTGTTATCTATCTTCGTTTATTGTTAGATACAAAATTAAAAACAAGATTAGATGTAGAGTCTAATACAAATATTCCTTTCTTGGGTGATGTTCCGCATTCTTTTGAAAATCAAAAAGTAATTGATTTAGCAAATAGAACAAGTACTGGAGAGGCTTTGCGTATAGTTCGTACTAATTTGGAATTTATGTTGAGTGGTGTTGAAGAAAATAAAGCAAAAACAGTTTTACTTACATCAACATTCCCGAAAGAAGGAAAAACATTTATTTCGGTAAACTTGGCAGCTACAGTTGCATTGTCAAATAAAAAAGTACTTCTTATTGGAATGGATTTAAGAAATCCTAGATTGGATGATTATTTGCAATTGCCACCATTAGGAGTATCAGATTACTTATTGCGACGTGATGCAAATATTGATGATTTTATAGTAAAGATAGATGGATATGACACGTTGTATGCCTTACCAGCAGGAACGATCCCGCCAAATCCGGCTGAGTTATTGATGGATAAGAAACTGAAATTAATGTTTGATAAGTTAAAACAAGAATTTGATTATCTTATTGTAGACACAGCTCCTGTAAGTTTGGTTACAGATACATTATTGATTGCTAAACATGCAGATACAAGTATTTATGTAGCTAGAGCAAATTATTTAGATAAGCGTATGTTGCGTTTACCAGATGATTTACACAACGAGGGTAAATTGCCAAATATGTCTATTGTATTAAATGATACAATGACACTAAAACGAAGTGGTAGTGGAGGCTATGGCTATGGTTACGGCTATGGTTACGGCTATGGTTATGGACAAGATGTTCAGGTAGATAAACGCCCTTGGTGGAAAAAAATATTAAATATAGATTAATAGAAAAAGGTTGATACATGAATGTATCAACCTTTTTCTATTAATACCATTTTTTTAAGTAGTAAAAAGTATGAAATAAGTAATATACAACATACAAAATAATAACTTGGTAAATCTGTGGTATATAAGTACTTTAAACTACATTTTTACAATGGATATACTTATATTTGTACTCTATCAAATAGTAAAATAAAATATCGATAAATAATATTGTTATCATTTAAAATCACAAGAAATGACACAAAAATCTAAAATTCTTTACACATTTACAGACGAAGCTCCAATGTTGGCAACATATTCGTTTTTACCAATTGTTCAAGCATTTGCAAAAACTGCAGCTATTGAAGTAGAAACTCGTGATATCTCTTTAGCAGGCCGTATTCTTGCTACTTTTCCTGAGTTTTTAAATGAAGATCAAAGAATTGGAGATGCTTTAGCAGAATTAGGCGAATTAGCTAAAACTCCAGAGGCAAATATTATTAAGTTACCAAATATTTCTGCTTCAATTCCACAGTTAAATGCTGCTATTAAAGAATTGCAAGCACATGGTTATGCAGTTCCTTCTTATCCTGCAGATCCTGTAAATGATGAGGAAAAAGCAATTAAAGACAGATATGCTAAAGTTTTAGGTTCTGCTGTAAATCCGGTTTTACGCGAAGGAAATTCAGATCGTAGAGCGCCAAAAGCAGTAAAGAATTATGCTAAAAAACATCCACATTCAATGGGCGTTTGGACAGCAGATTCAAACACAAAAGTGGCTACAATGACAGAAGGTGATTTTTACGGAACAGAAAAATCAGTTACTGTACAGTCAGATAGCAAATTCAAAATCGAATTCATCGGACAAGATGGAAGCGTTAAATTGTTGAAAGATTATGCTCCATTAATTGCAGGAGAGGTAATTGATTCATCAGTAATGAATGTTAATAAATTAAAAGCATTCGTTTCTCAAGTAAAAGAAGAAGCAAAAGCAAAAGGAGTATTATTTTCTGCTCACTTAAAAGCAACAATGATGAAGGTTTCAGATCCTATCATTTTTGGTGCAGTAGTAGAAGTTTATTTCAAAGAAGTTTTTGAAAAATACGCAACTTTATTTGCAGAATTAGCAATTAATCCAAACAATGGATTAGGAGATTTATATGCAAAAATTGCAGGTCACGCACAAGAAGTAGAAGTAAAAGCAGCTATTGATGCAGCAATCGCAAACGGACCAGCAATTGCAATGGTAAATTCTGACAAAGGAATTACAAATTTACATGTTCCTTCAGATGTAATTGTAGATGCTTCAATGCCAGCTATGATTCGTACATCAGGACAAATGTGGAATGCTGAAGGAAAATCGCAAGATACTTTTGCTATTATTCCAGATCGTTGTTATGCTGGTGTTTACCAAACAGTAATTGAAGATTGTAAAGCAAACGGTGCATACAACCCAACAACAATGGGATCAGTTCCAAACGTTGGATTAATGGCTCAAAAAGCAGAAGAATACGGTTCTCACGACAAAACTTTCCAAGCACAAGCAAATGGAGTTATTCGTGTTTCTGACGAAAAAGGACATGTTTTCTTTGATCAAGCAGTTGAAGCAGGTGATATTTTCAGAATGTGTCAAACTAAAGATGCACCAATTCAAGATTGGGTTAAATTAGCAGTAAACCGCGCTCGTTTATCTGATACTCCAGCTATTTTCTGGTTAGACGAAAATAGAGCACACGATAGAGAAATCATTGCTAAAGTAAATACTTACTTAAAAGATTACGATACAACAGGTTTAGATATTAGAATTTTAAATCCGATAGAAGCTACTAAAGTATCAGTGGAAAGAATCCGTCAAGGATTGGATACAATTTCTGTTACAGGAAACGTATTGCGTGATTACTTAACTGATTTATTCCCTATTTTAGAAGTAGGAACATCTGCAAAAATGCTATCTATCGTTCCATTAATGAACGGTGGAGGATTGTTTGAAACAGGTGCGGGTGGATCAGCTCCAAAACACATCGAGCAATTTATTGAAGAAGGATATTTACGTTGGGATTCATTAGGAGAATTCTTAGCATTAGGAGCTTCTTTTGAGCATTTAAGCCAAACACAAGGTAATGCTAAAGCAATGATTTTAGCAGAAACGTTAGATGAGGCAACCGCTAAATTCTTAGACAACGATAAATCTCCAGCACGTAGAGTTGGATCAATTGACAATCGTGGATCTCATTTCTATTTGGCAATGTATTGGGCTGAAGCATTGGCTAACCAAACTAAAGATGCTGAATTACAAGCTAAATTTGCTCCAATTGCAAAAGCAATGATTGAAAATGAAGTGAAAATTAACGAAGAGTTAATTGAAGCACAAGGAAAAGCACAAGCTGTTGATGGGTATTACCAAACAAATGCAGAAGCAACTGAAAAAGCAATGCGTCCAAGTGTTACGTTAAATGCAATTGTAGATTCTATATAATCAACAAACGTTTATTATAGTTATAAAAATAAAAAGGAGTAATATTTATTACTCCTTTTTTTATTTCTAATCGATAAAAAAATGTCAGTAATACAATAAATTACTGACATTTTTATTTTAGTGAATATTATTCTGCTTGCGCTTTAATTTCGTCTTCTCTTTTAGCAATATTCATATTTGGAAATTTACTTTGAATTGATTTTAATGCAAATTCGTTGATTTCGTTCATTGCTTCTGGTGAAGGCAATTTTAATGATTCAGAATTGTGTTTTAAAACCTCTTCTAGCAAAATTTGTGTTCTTAATAATTGAAAATTTAAATCAATCAATTCTCCTGCTACGTCAATATCTCCTAATTTCATTCTTTGTTTTTTAAAATTACTTTTTTATTTGTCTATTTCAAATTTAACAAAGTATTTCAATAAAATGCTATAAAAATGGTTTTTTATTCCTTGAAATAATAATTTATTTCTTGTCTAAGGTTGTATCTGGAAGACATCACTTCGCCATAAGCTCCTGCTGATCTGATTGCCAATAGATCACCTCTTTTTAAGGTTGAAAATAATACATCTTTTCCAAAACAATCACTGCTTTCGCAAATAGGACCGACTATGTCATATTTTAGTTGGTTTGTATCATCTTGTGTGTCATTTTCAGAAATTAGTTCTATTTTATGATAAGCTTGATATAATGCAGGACGGATTAATTCTGTCATTCCAGCATCTAAAATAGCAAAGTTCTTTTTGATGCCATTTTTGATATATAACACACGGCTAATTAAACTTCCGCAATTAGCAACTAATGATCTTCCTAATTCAAAATGTACGTTTTGCCCTTTTTTTAATTCTAAAAACTGATCGAAAATATAAAAGAAGTTTGAAAAATTAACGATAGATTCGGTATCTGGATTGCTATAATTTATTCCTAATCCACCACCTAAATTTAAAATAGGCACAACAATTCCTTTATCACAAAACCAATCATTCCATTCGTTTACTTTTGTACAAAGGCGTTTAAAAACATTTAAATCTGTAATTTGAGAACCCACGTGAAAGTGTAAACCTATAAATGTTAAGTTTTCTTTTTTATCACTGAAAATAGCTAAACAATCTTCCAATTCATGGTTCATTATTCCAAATTTATTTTCGTCTAAACCTGTGGTGATATAATGATGCGTTTTTGCATCAACATTTGGATTTATACGCAAGGCAATTTTTGCATTTTTGCCCATTTTATCTGCTATTTCTGCAATAACTAAAAGCTCTGCAACTGATTCAACATTAAATGCTAATATATCATTTGCTAATGCTGTTTGAATTTCTTTATCTGTTTTACCAACACCAGCAAATACAACTTCATTTGGATTAAATCCATTTTCAATTGCACGTTCAATTTCTAAACCACTTACACAATCGGCACCTAAACCTAGCTTGCTTATTTCTTTTAAAATAACAGGATTATTGTTGGCTTTTATGGCATAATGAATATGATATCCGAAGCGATCTGCAGCCGATTTAGCTACCTGAATTGTTTCTCTCAATAATGGCAGGTCATAATAATATAAAGGTGTTGCTAAATCTGGGTTATTTATTATTTCTGTTGAAATCATTTTTGTTGAATTAAAATAAACGGTTGTGTAATGAGCGCAAAGCTTCTATTTTGTGTTTTGAAGGAATAAGTAAAGAAATATTATGTTCGCTTCCTCCATATGAAATCATTCGGATTGGAATATGTTTAATAGCTTCCGAAACAATTGTAGCATATCCGTGTTTGTTGCTTTGAAAATCTCCTACAATACAAACGATAGTTTGATCTGTATCTACTTCAACATTTCCGAAGTGATTTAATTCTTGAATGATGTTTTCTAAGTTTGTTGTATCGTCAATAGTTAATGAAACAGCAACTTCAGAAGTTGTAATCATATCAATTGGTGTTTTATAGCGTTCAAATATTTCAAAAACGCGACGTAAAAATCCATAAGCTAAAAGCATGCGCGAAGAATTGATTCGAATAGCTGTAATATTATCTTTGGCAGCAATGGCAACAATTTCATCTGCATGATGTTCTTTTGCAGAAATTAATGTTCCGGCAGCACTTAGGTCCATTGTATCTAGTAAACGTACAGGCACATTAGCTTTTTGTGCAGGAAAAACACTTTGAGGATGTAAAATTTTTGCTCCAAAATACGCTAACTCGGCAGCTTCATCAAAACTTAAATTAGAAATAGGATGCGTGTTTGTTACATATCTTGGATCATTGTTGTGAAAACCATCAATATCGGTCCAAATCTGAATTTCTTCAGCTTTAAGTGCAGCACCGATCAATGATGCTGTATAATCTGATCCACCTCGTCTTAAATTATCTACTTCGCCAAACGCATTTCTGCAAATAAAACCTTGAGTGATAAATAAAGATGCATTTGAATGTTTTTGTAGTAAATCATTTAATTGATCTGTAATATATGATAAATTAGGCTCATTATCTTCCGTCATTCGCATAAAATCTAACGCTGGTAATAACACAGAATCTACTCCAATTTCTTTTAAATAAAAATGAAATAAAGTAGTTGATAAAAGTTCTCCTTGCGCTAAAACAATTCTGTAATCAACAGCAGAAAATAAATCGTTCCCCAGTTCTTCTAATAGGTTAAAATGATGAGAAATAATTTCTGTACCTGATTGTTTTCCTTCTTCTGTTTTGAATAAATTTTCAACAAATTGTTCATATTTTACAAACAGTTCTGCAATACTTTTTCTTGCCGCGTCAATTTCTTGGTTGGTATATTTTTCTGCAATATCTACCAAAGCATTCGTTGTTCCTGCTACAGCAGATAAAACAACTAAGTGATTATTAGTGATTTGTGATTTAATAATCGGTAATAATTGCGCTAAGCGTTCTGGACTTCCAACGGATGTACCGCCAAATTTTAATACTTTCATGATGTGTTGTTATAGATAAAAAAAGGGCTTGTCGTGATGACAAGCCCTTTTATATTTTTGTTTGTTATATACAAGGAATTTGCTCACGATGATCAACGTAAGTGCTGTTTATTTTCCTTCTTTATAACAGTAATATTCATTTTTAATTTTGTTTTATTGATGAGACAAATATAGAATAATGTTTTTTAAACATATGTTTGTTTTGTTTTTTTTAACTTTATATTTTATAATTTTTAACAATTATTAAAATCTTCAATAATAACATGTTATTTTATGTTTGTTGGGTTGTATTGTATTGAATAATCAGATAAAGAATCTGTTTTCGATTCTTGCAACAGCATGTTATTTAAAAGTAAAAGACAATAGAGGTAGTAATTAGGTTTAGTGTTTCTTTTTTGTATTTTTGAAGAAGATAATTTTTTAGGTATGATCGAAGAGCAAGTGATCTTGGTAAATGAACAAGATGAACAAATAGGAACAATGGGCAAGCAAGAAGCGCACGAAAAAGCTTTGTTGCATCGCGCATTTTCTGTTTTTGTATTGAATGATAAAAATGAAATAATGCTTCAGCAACGTGCAGCCGAGAAATATCATTCACCATTACTTTGGGCAAATACTTGTTGTAGTCATCAAAGAGTAGGCGAAACAAATATTGAAGCTGGAAAAAGAAGGTTAGAAGAAGAAATGGGATTTGTAACCGAATTGAAAAACATTTTTAGCTTTACATATAAAGCTTCTTTTGATAACGGACTTACAGAACATGAATACGATCATGTTTTGATAGGATATTTTGACGACGAACCTAAAATAAATAGAGCGGAAGTAGAAGATTGGAAATGGATGGGAGTTGAAGAAATTAAACATGACATATTAGTAAATCCTGATATTTATACCGCTTGGTTTAAGATTATTTTTTTAAATTTTTATTCTTATATTGAGGCACATAAGATCTGATAACAATGAGATTAACTGTTAGTAGAGTAGCGCATTTTAATGCCGCACATCGTTTACATAGAAAAGAATGGTCAGACGAAAAAAATCAATTAATTTTTGGTAAGTGCAATAACCCTAATTATCATGGACATAATTATGAATTAATTGTTCATATAACTGGAGAACTTGATCCGGAAACAGGTTTTGTGATGGATTTAAAGATTTTGTCTGATTTAATAAAAGCTGAAGTGGAAGATTTTTTAGATCATAAAAACCTAAATCTAGATGTTCCAGAATTTTCAGAATTAATTCCGACCGCAGAAAACATAGCAATCGTAATTTGGAAAAAATTAAGGTTGTTTATTGATAAAAATAAAGATTTAGAAGTGGTTTTATACGAAACCAATAGAAACTATGTATCTTTTAAAGGAGAAGGAATTTAACATTCATTGTGTTCATTAAAATTTGTACATTTGCCTCTTATTTTATTTGAACCGCCTTTTTAGGCTGTGTTAATGACAGGAGAAGAAATTAAGCCTATGAGTTTTATACCATATCCAATATTGTTTGAACCAATTTTGAAAGATCGAATTTGGGGAGGAGAAAAATTGCACACCGTTTTAGGAAAGCAAAAACTATGTAATTCTATTGGAGAAAGTTGGGAAGTTTCAAATGTTCCTGAAAATGTAAGTATTGTAGCCAACGGAGCATATAAAAATAGTAGTTTAGATGATTTAATAACAAAGTATTCACAAGAACTATTAGGTCAAACCATTATCAATACATTTGGATATCAATTTCCATTGCTATTCAAGTTTTTAGATGCAAAAGAAGATTTATCTATCCAATTACATCCCAATGATGAGCTAGCAAAAGAACGACATCAATCTCTAGGAAAAACCGAGATGTGGTATGTTATGCAAGCAGATGAAGGAGCAAGAGTTGTTGTAGATTTTAAAGAAGGTGTAACGCAGGAAGATTATCTAAAACATTTAAAAAATAAGACATTACCAAGCATATTAAATGAAATTTCTGTAAAAAAAGGAGATGCATTTTTTATACAAACAGGTACGGTACATGCAATAGGTGCAGGTGTATTGTTGGCAGAAATACAACAAACATCAGATATTACTTATCGCGTTTATGATTGGGATAGAGTAGATTCAAATGGAAATTCTAGAGATTTACATGTTGATTTAGCACTACAGGCAATAGATTATAATAAAAAAGAGGTAATATTACCTTATACAAAAATAGAAAACGAAGCAAACCAAGTGGTAACATGTCCGTTTTTTACTGTTAATTTAATTCCGTTGCAAAATCAGTATAAATTAACTAAGAATAAAGATCGTTTTTACCTGTATGTATGTACACAAGGTAATTGCACAATTGAATTAGAAAACCAATCCACTTGTAACTTAAAACAAGGGCAAACCGTATTGATTCCTGCAATAGTAAAAGCATTAAACATTAGTGGTGAAGCAACTTTGTTGGAAATATATATTGATTAAGGCATAACTTCTGAAAAGATTATGCGTATTTTTGTATCAAATTTTTAAAATAAATTATTATGGCAAGTGTAAAAAGCTTAAAAAAAGACGTTCACCAAGTATTAGGAGATATCATTGAAGCAATCTATATTCATGAATTAACAATTGGAGGAGCAACTCCTACAACATCAGAATTGATTGAAGAAGCGTTAACAAAGTTTGACGAAATAATGGAAGACATCAACGCAAAGAATGTTGAAAATAAAAAAGCACATTTTAAAGTAGTTTTTTTAAAATTGGAAAACATTGCAGGTCAGTTAGTTGAAAAAATCAACAACTTGTAATTTAAAAAATCAAAAAAAAAGACGCAAAATCAGTTGTAAGATTGAAAAAGCGTCTTATATTTGCACTCGAAAAAATGAGTCGCCGGTGTAGCTCAGCTGGCTAGAGCAGCTGATTTGTAATCAGCAGGTCGTGGGTTCGAGTCCCTCCATCGGCTCAATTTTTTTGAAGGTTAACTATTGCAATGCAATTTTGAGTCGCCGGTGTAGCTCAGCTGGCTAGAGCAGCTGATTTGTAATCAGCAGGTCGTGGGTTCGAGTCCCTCCATCGGCTCAAAATTTGAAAATTAACA
>JASLED010000107.1 GCA_030151255.1 Flavobacterium sp. | reverse complement strand
TAAAGATCGAGAACGTACAGGAAGTATTTCAAGGGTGACAGCTAAAGATATAGAATTACAACCGGTTATTAATCCACTTCAAGCCATACAAGGAAGAATGGCTGGTGTGAATATAACGCAAAACTCAGGAGTTCCTGGAGGAGGTTTTGATATACAGATACGCGGTAGAAATAGTCTTAGAACATATGGAAATAACAATATAAATGCAAATGTTCC
Organism: Flavobacterium sp.; assembly: GCA_030151255.1. Taxonomy (GTDB): domain Bacteria; phylum Bacteroidota; class Bacteroidia; order Flavobacteriales; family Flavobacteriaceae; genus Flavobacterium. The sequence goes on along the minus strand of JASLED010000107.1, from coordinate 4,094 downwards.
CTTATATGTAATAGACGGAGTTGTAATTCCAACAAGTAATTTAGAAAATTCCTCTCTTGCACAAACGATACTACCTTATAATGAAACTAATATCTTAAATTCCATAAATCCTTCTGATATACAGAGTATTGAGATTTTAAAAGACGCTGATGCAACAGCTATCTATGGTTCTCGTGGAGCTAATGGTGTAGTACTTATAACAACTAAGAAAAACAAATCAGATAACCTATCTTTTACTCTTTCCTCTTCTACTTCTTTTAGCAAAGTCGCTAGTAAAATGAAACTGTTAAATACAGAGCAGTTTAATAGAATGCGAGACCAGGCGTTTATAAATGATGGTATTACAACCTTCCCTGATAATGCACTAGATATAAATGGAACTTGGGATAGAAACAGATACACTGATTGGCAAAAAGAACTTATTGGAGGTACTGCTTTGAGTCAAAACATACAATTAGGTGTAAGTGGAGGAAGTGAAACTACTCATTTTTCCGTATCAGCAACTCAAGGTACTCAAACAACAGTATTCCCAACAGATAAGGGTTATAAAAGAAATACATTTTTAATTAATGTGAATCACAATAGTAAAGACGGAAGGTTTCAGTTAAACTCATCAACTAACTACTCTTTACAAAAAAACAACCTAATTGCCACAGACTTAACTACAAATGCCCTTATTATATCTCCTAATGCGCCGAGTCTTTATAATCCTGATGGAAGTCTAAATTGGGGATTTGCAGGTGATACAAATCCAGTATCATCTATGCATGAAACTTATGATAATAGCAATAGTAATCTAGTACTAAACCTTGTTTTTAGCTATGAGCTTTTAAAAAATATGTATTTAAAATTAAATACAGGATATAATAGATTAGATACTGAAGAAAAAAGACTAACTCCACATACTATTCACAACCCTGCCAAAGGTTATACCTCTGAACAATCCAAAGCTGAAAACACTGTTAGAGATAATAAATCATATATTTTAGAGCCTCAAGTAAACTATACTTTTAACCTTGATAAACTTTCTATAACTGCTCTAGTTGGACTAACTTATCAAGAAAATAATACAGGAGCTTTATACTTAACTGGATCTAATTTTCAAACTAATGATTTTTTATCCAACATAGCTGCTGCTAAAACAAAAACCATAAAACAATCTGCTAATCTAGAGTATAAATATGTAGCTTTTTTTGGAAGGTTAAACCTAAACTATAACAGTAAGTACTTACTTAACCTTACTGCAAGACGTGATGGATCTTCAAGATTTGGTGACAATAATAAATTTGGAAACTTCGCCGCTGTAGGAGCAGCTTGGGTGTTTTCAAAAGAAAGCTTTTTAAAAGACTCTTCATGGCTAAGTTTCGGAAAACTTAGAGTTAGTTATGGAACTGCGGGTAATGACAATATTGGAGACTACCAGTACTTAGATACTTATTCTCTTAACCCTAATAATTATAACGGAATAACAGGGCTTATTCCATCAAGGCTTTACAACAGTAATTTTAGCTGGGAAAAAACTAAAAAGTTAGAAACCGCTATTGAAATTTCTTTATTTAATGACAGATTACAATTTGAGCTCGCTTTCTACAAAAATAGATCTTCTAATCAACTTGTGGGAATACCATTGCCTGCAACAACTGGTTTTTCTTCCATTCAAGACAACCTTCCTGCTACGGTTGAAAACAAAGGTTGGGAACTTAGTTTAAACTCACAAAATATCAAATCTAAAGATTTCTCATGGACAAGTAGCTTTAATATATCTTTTCCTAAAAACACACTGCTTTCTTTTCCTAATATAGAGGGATCTACTTATGCTAATCAGTTTGTTATTGGAAAAGATACCAATGTAAAAAAATTATACAATTTTGAAGGTATTGATCCCTTAACTGGTAGATACATTTTTACAGATTATAATGGAGACAATAAAATAACATCGGGATTTGACAGAAAAAACATACAGGAGATTAAAAATCAGTACCACGGAGGGATTCAAAACACACTTTCTTATAAGAATTTCAGTCTTGATTTTATGTTTCAGTTTGTTAAACAGACCAATTATAATCTTAATTATAATTTAACTGTTCCTGGTTCTATTTTCAATCAACCTATAGAAGTACTAAACAGTTGGTCACCTACAAACCCTAATAGTCAGTACGGATACTTTACGACTGGAGCCAACCCTAATATAGTTAATGATCTTAGTTTATTTCAAAGTAGTAACAAAGCTATTGGAGACGCCTCTTACATAAGATTAAAAAATGTATCTCTATCCTATATGCTTAAACTACCTCAGAGTAAACTAGACTCTGTCAAATTTCACTTTCAAGGACAAAACCTTTGGACAATAACAAATTACTTTGGTTTAGATCCTGAGTTTTCGGCTTTTGGTTACTTACCCCCTCTTAAAACATACGCATTTGGTGTTCAATTAACTTTTTAAATCTATGTATTATGAAAAATATACTCTTATCAACTCTATTACTTATAACTATACTATTATTTCAATCCTGTGAAGACACAATTGCGATTGGTCTTCCAACTGACCAAATAGCTACAGAAAATGTTTTTAAAGATAAACGCAGTGCTACTTCAGCTTTAGCGAACCTTTATATCAACCTTAGAGAGACTTCTTTATTCTCAGGAAAAAGTCAAGGATTGGGTTATAATCTAGCTGTATATACAGATGAATTAATTCCAAACTATATGCCTCCTACATCAGATACTTTTTTTCTTTTTAACAATTCATTAGATCCTACTCGATTTGTAATCTCAAACTTATGGGATACTTCTTATTCCAATATTTATGCCATTAACTCTTTTATAAGTGGAGTTACTAACTCTGAGGGAATTACTAATGAAGAGAAAGAACAATTTTTAGCCAAGGCTTATGTATTAAGAGCGATGTACTATCAAACACTAACTCAAATTTATGGGGAAATCCCATATACGACCTCTACTAACTACAAGGTTAATACAAAAATTGTAAAAACATCAGTGCTTGAAATTTTAAAACTAATTGAGAAAGACCTATTAAAAGCCATAGAGGCTCTTTCTTATAGTGACGATTCTTCCAATAAATACTACCCTAACAAAGCTGTAGCTGAACTTATCCTAGCTAAGAACTATCTGCTTCAAAAAAGATATGAGAAAGCAGAACTCTATTCTAAACTAGTGATGGATAATCCTTTATACAGTTTAGAGACAGACCTATCTAAAGTATTTAAAAACTCAGCTAAGAGTACACTTTGGCAAATAGCAAATAGTTCATCTGTTGCTGCTACCTATGAGGCTAGAAACTATATTCTTTTTTCAAGTGATTCTGGAAGCTTCTTAAGTAATACAATACTTAACTATTTTGAAAGTAATGATCTTAGAAAACAACATTGGACTAAAGAATTTCAAAACACTAATAAAGTATATGCGTATAAATACAAGAATAATACAAGCAATCTAGACGAGTGTTCCATTCTTTTTAGAATTGAAGAAGCTTACTTTATACTGTCTGAAGCTCTTATCTATCAGAACAGAGAAGAAGAAGCTATTGTCTATCTTAATACAATAAGACAAAGAGCAAATCTTCTTTCCTTACCTAATACCCTAGATAAAGAACAAACTCTTCTTGCTATGCTTAAAGAGAGTCAAAAAGAGTTTTTCCTGGAACATGGTAGACGCTTTTTTGACCTTAAAAGAAATAATAAACTTTCTCTTTTAAAGACATCTAAAACCAATTGGCAAGACAAACATGCCTTTTTTCCTTATCCGGAGAAAGAGATACTTATTAACCCTAACCTAAATCCACAAAATGACTACTAAAACTTTAAATTTCATCTACAGTCTTATACTTCTTTTGTTAAGCAGTCTTACTTGTTATAGCCAGACTATAAAAGACAGTACAGATTATAGTAAACTCCACAATACTATACTTTCTTCCAGTGGAAATTTCTCCGTTATTAATAAATATTTTTTATTTGATCCTAAAAAAGATAGTGTTTTTATTTTTAACAGAAGTGGAAAACTGCAGTTAGCAAAACAAACAAATAATAGATTTGATTTTTTAAAAAATGATATACTTATTGATCTTAATTCTACTG
>JASLED010000039.1 GCA_030151255.1 Flavobacterium sp. | reverse complement strand
GCGCATTTGAGTACTCAGTTTAAAAAAGTAACAGGCATGACACCAACTGACTTTAAAAATATTACTCAAAATTTTACTGACAGAAAACAATTAGATCAATTATAAAGCATGTTAAGATATATAAACCTTATTATTGCGATTATTATTTTTATATGTAATATTCCATTGCTATTAATAAATTACATTATCATTAGTAGCGAAGGTGGACCTATGGGATTTGGTTGGTTGGCTTATCCATTTATATTTATAGCAAATTTGTTTTGTGTTCCTGCATTGATAAGTTGCATGCCTAAAAATAGTAGTAAAGTACTATTCTTCGTAACTAATGTTTTAGGAGTTTTATATTTTATGTTTTTTGCTTTTCTATTGTTAACACAACCTTCTTTGGATTGATAATATTAAAAATAAACAAAGCCATAGGAAACTATGGCTTTGTTATATCTGCTAATTGAATTCTGTCGTCGTAATTAATTATTTTTATTGTAATAGGTTCGTCTTTACTATCTCTTCCTTCAATAACGTAAAGTTTTCCTTTTTCAAACTCAACATTACTTTGCGAAAAATCTACTTTTCCGTATTGCAACGATTTTTTAATATCTTCGTTCGTTACCCAACCTTCTTTAAAAATATCCTCAGCTTTTTCACTGTAGCTTACAGGTTTGCTGCGTAAATCTTTTAATACTCTACAATTTGGCAAATAGCAAAATTCTGTTTTCTTTTCTCCAAAAAAGTAAAACAAGAACATACAGCCTATTAATAATCCAAACAAGTAATATGCAAGTCTTTGTATAAAGCTCATTTCGTAAGTTTTTTACAAAAGTAGTAATATCGCTAAGGAAAACTAAACATTTAGCAAATAATTAGAATGCAAAAAGATGAATGTCTTTATAATCTAATTGAAACCATTCGGCTACAGTTTTATTTGTAATTAATCCTTTGTAAGAATATATTCCTGATTTTAAAATATTGTCAGTAAAAATACTTCGGTCTAAATCGCCTAAATCAGCAAAATCGAGTAGGAAAGGAGTAATCATATTGCTAATAGCCATTGAAGCAGTTTTGCAATAACGAGATGTAATATTTGGAACGCCATAATGTATAACATCAAATTTTCGATGAGTAGGTTTTTCATGTGTGGTAAGCACCGACGTTTCAAAACATCCGCCATTATCAATAGCAACATCAATAATCACAGCATCTGTTTTCATGTTTTCTACCATTGTTTGGCTTACTACAATTGGTGCTCTGTTTCTTCCTCTAATTGCACCAATAGCAACATCGCAACGCATTAAAGCTTTTAGTAAAAGTTTTTCCTGAATGGTTGATGTTGAAACAGCAAAAGGTAAATTGTTTTGTAATCGTTTTAGTTTTTGAATCGAATTGTCAAAAATCTTTACGTTGGCACCCATTCCCAAAGCTGTTTTAGCTGCGTATTCTGCAACTATACCTGCACCCAAAATCACTACTTCTGTAGGTGGCACGCCCGTTATGTTTCCAAATAACAATCCTTTTCCTTTATTTGTTGTTGTCATTAATTCTGAAGCAATCTGGATGGATGCTATTCCAGCAATTTCACTTAAAAGATTGGTAGCTGTAAAGTTTTCTTGTTTATCTTGAATAAATTCAAAACCAAAAGCTGTTATTTTCTTTGCTGTTAATGCTTTGAAATAGGAAGATTTTAATGTTTTTAATTGAATAGTAGACCATAACACACTACTTGGTGTCATTAATTTAATTTGATCCAATGTTGGTGGCACTACTTTTACCACAATAGGACAAGCAAATACTTTTTTTGTATCGTTGGTAATTTCAGCACCTGCTTTGCTATATTCTAAATCAGAAAAACTAGAGGCTTCTCCAGCTCCTTTTTCTATCAATACTCTATGGCCATAGGCACTTAGTGTTTGTACGGCTTCCGGAGTAATACAAATTCTTTTTTCTATCTTAAAATCTTCTTTTGGCACTCCAATAAACAAATTGCTTCTTTTGGGTTCTATAAGTAAGCATTCTTCTTGTGGAAGTAAGGATCTTTTTGATAAAAATGTTGATTTAGGCATGGATTCTTTTTTACATGTTAGTAATTGTTAGTTTACGGGTTGAATCGTCAATGATTTCAATCTCAATTAAAGTATGCTCTTCAGGTATCAAATTGGGTGTTTTTTCAGGCCATTCTATCAAACACCAATTATTGCTGTATAAATATTCTTCAAAGCCAAAATCATAAGCTTCTTCTTCGTTGTTTAAACGATATAAATCAAAATGATATAACGATGCGTTTGAATTTGGAATTTTGTATTCGTTAACAATCGAAAACGTTGGGCTACTTGTAATATCTTCTATATTCAATGCATTGGCAATAGCTTTTATAAAGGTTGTTTTTCCTGCTCCCATTGGAGCGTTGAAAAGTACTATTTTATGCTTGAAAAAAGGAATTGCTTCTTTTGCAATTGTTTGAATATCTTTTAATTGATAGATAAACTCCATTATTTAGGATTTAAAATTATAAATGGAATAATCATTTCTTCTAACGAAATACCTCCGTGTTGGTATGTATTTTTATAATAAGATACATAATGGTTATAATTGTTTTGATAAGCTAAGAAATAATCATTCTTTGCAAAAATAAAAGAACTCGATAAATTAATGGCAGGAAGCTGTAGTTTTTTAGGATCTTTTACATAGTAAACGTCTTTTTTTTCAAATGTTAGGCTTTTTCCTGTTTTGTATCTCAAGTTAGAACTCGTGTTTTTATCGCCAATTACTTTTGATGGAGTATTGCAATTTATGGTTCCATGGTCAGTTGTAATCGCCAATTTAAAGCCAGCTTGTTGGGCGTGCTGAATGAGCTCTAATAAGGAAGAGTTTTTGAACCAACTTGTAGCCAAAGAACGATAAGCTTTATCATTCGAAGCCAATTCTTTTATTACTTCCATTTCTGTTTTTGCATGCGAAAGCATATCTACAAAGTTGTAAACCAATGTGATAAATTGATTGTTTTTAATGGCGTTAAAATTTTCGATTAACTTTTTTCCTTCTTTTTGATTGGTTATCTTGTAATATTCGTGATTAACGGATAATCTTAAGCGTTTTAATTGTTCTTGTAAGAACTCTTTTTCGTATAAATTTTTTCCGCCTTCATCGATATCATTTTTCCATAAATTTGGATGTAATTGCTCCATTTGTAAAGGAGTTAATCCCGAAAAAATAGCATTTCTAGCATATTGTGTTGTGGTAGGAAGAATAGAAAAATAAGCTTCTTCTCGTTCTACTTTATAATAATTACTTACAATGGGCTCAAAAGCTTTCCATTGATCGTATCGCATATTATCTATTACAATAAAAAGTATTTTATTATTTTCTTTTTTTAGTTCAGGAACAATCCATTTTTTTATTATTTCATGAGAAAAAGTAGGTTTGTCTGTTTCATTGTTTATCCAACCTTCGTAATTTTTTTCAATAAATTTTCCAAATAATGAATTGGCTTCATTCTTCTGACCAATTAAAATATTTATTAAATTTTGATCGTCAATATTTTCAAGTTTAGTTTCCCAAAATAGTAATTTTCTATATAGCGAAATCCAATCTTCATTGGTATTTACTGCCATTAAATCCATAGCAATATTTCGAAATTCTTTTTGATAGCTCAAAGAAGATCGTTCAGAAATAATGCGCGAATCATCTAAATTTTTCTTCAATGATAATAAAATCTGATTCGGATTTACTGGTTTTATTAAATAATCTGTAATTTTTGCGCCAATTGCTTCTTCCATAATATATTCTTCCTCGCTTTTTGTAATCATAACAACGGGAATATTATTTTTTATGGCTTTTATTTCGTTTAATGTTTCAAGTCCGGTTAAACCAGGCATATTTTCATCAAGAAAAACAATATCAAAATGATTGTTTTGAAAAAGCTCTATTGCATCTGTGCCATTGGTAGCAGTTGTAATTTGGTAGTCTTTTTTTTGTAAGAAAATAATGTGAGGTTTTAATAAATCAATTTCATCATCAACCCAAAGTATATTTATTGCATGCATAGTTTTTAAATTTTGATGTAGTAAAGTCAGATAATTAAATAACTGAAAATTTCATTTTTTTTCGGATAAAAAACAGTAAGCTGAATTGTTTTTAATCTGTTTTTTTATAATAAACTAATAATATGTTAATGAAATTAAAAATGCTTTACATTAGTTTTTTATATAATTCTATAGTAGAACGAAAAAAAATTAATTATGGTATATAAATATAATGATCAATTTTTGTAAACCAACTTCCTAAATAATATTTTTGTATGTTTATTAAGAAAAATATGTTTTATTCATTTGTAGTGCCTGTTTATAATCGTCCGAATGAAGTGGATGAGTTGTTGGAAAGTTTGGTTTGTCAAAATTATACAGGCGATTTTGAAATAGTGATTGTAGAAGATGGCTCAACCATAGATTCTAAGGCTGTGGTAGATAAATATGCCAATCAATTGAATATTACTTATTATTACAAAGAAAACTCAGGTCCGGGCGATTCTAGAAATTATGGAATGCGCAAGGCTAAAGGAAATTACTTTATAATTTTGGATTCTGATTGTATTTTGCCTAAGCAATATTTGCAAACTGTAGATAATTATTTAAAGGAAGGATTTGTAGATTGTTTTGGAGGTCCAGATAATGCGTTAGATAGTTTTTCTAATGTGCAAAAAGCAATCAATTTTGCAATGACATCTTTTTTAACAACAGGAGGAATTAGAGGCGGAACAGAACGATTAAGTAAATTTCAGCCAAGAAGTTTTAATATGGGAATTTCTCAAAAAGCATTTAATATGTCTGGCGGATTTGGTAAAATTCATCCTGGAGAAGATCCTGATTTAACCATAAGATTATGGAATTTAGGTTTTGAAAGTCAATTATTTCCCAAAGCATTCGTTTATCATAAACGAAGAATAGATTTTAATAAATTTTATACACAAGTTAATAAATTCGGAAAAGCAAGACCTATATTAAATCAACGTTATCCTTCATATTCAAGCATTACTTATTGGTTTCCAAGTATTTTTGTAATTGGATTTTGTTTAAGTTTAATTTTTATGCTGTTTGGAGAAAATTGGTTATTTAATATATTTTTAGTATATTATATATCATTATTTTTACTTTCTTTGTATAAAGAAAAAAATATTTTAGTTTCTTTTTTGGTAATATTTGCAGTTTTTGTACAATTTTTTGGATATGGTATTGGTTTTGTTAAATCAAATTATATATTGAATTTATTACATAAAAAAGCTGAAGAAGGTATGCCAGAAATGTTTTTTAAATAATAAATCAAATGAGCATATTATTAGGATTAACAGGTGGTATAGGGAGTGGTAAAACTTTGATTGCTAATTTTTTAAGAGAAATGGATGTGCCAGTTTATATTGCTGATAATAAAGCAAAAACTATTATGGATAAGCCAGAAGTAGTAAAAGCGGTGCAGGCAATATTTGATCAAAATGTAATTACTGAAAAAGGTTTTTTAGATCGATCGAAAATTAGAACAATAGTTTTTGATAATAATAAATTGTTAACTGCGTTAAATGATGTAATACATCCATTGGTAAAATATGATTTTGAAGCTTGGCTAGAAGAACATAAATGTTATCCGATTGTTGTAAAAGAAACAGCTTTGTTATTTGAAAATAAATTAGAGCATGATTTTAACTATATAATTCTTGTTACTGCACCAGATTATGTTAGAATAAAGCGAGTTGTTGAAAGAGATAACGTTTCTGAGAATGATGTAATAAATATCATCAATAATCAACTATCTGATGATAAAAAAGCAATGAAAAGTCATTATGTTATTAATAATATCAATAAAGAATTGGTTAAAAAAGAGATTATTGCTATAGTTCAAGATATTAAAAATAAAAATAATTTAGTTTAACGGGTTAATTTTATGTTAACTGTTGGTAAATATGTATAATTAGTCATAAATTTGTATTTGATGAATAGGGTGAGGTTTAGAGTATTAGTCTCTATAATGAGTTTTTCCTTAATAGGAATTATTATTGTGCAGTTGTATTGGATTGTAAGCTCATATAACAATAATGAAGAGCAATTCAAATATCATGTGCAACAAGTTGTTGGAAATGTATCTAATACAATAGAACAAAATGAAGCATTAGAGTTTTACAAAATGTACAATAGTATAAAAGATACTATTGATGAAGCACCCAAAAATAGCGCATTAACAGAAATTTATTTCTTAAAAAGAGATCCTCAAACAAACGAAGAGATATTTTATACAAATACATTAGTTTTAGAAGATTTTAATTTGCGTAGTTCGTTCTTTGATAAAAGAGCCGATAGTACTAATATTAAAAGTTTTGTCGCTAAAAGGAGAATAGAAATAAAAAAAGGAGGTGGATTTGACCGAGCAAATACAAGCTTAGGACAAGGAATACCAGATGAGGTAATTGAGAAATCAGGAAACCTTGATGTTCTTGATAAAGCACAATTTGAAATATATTTTAAAGATATAGTTGCATTAAAACCAATTGATGAAAGAATTTCAAAGGAAAAGTTACAAGAATTATTACAAAGTGAACTAAACCAATATGGGGTAAATGCTAAATTTGAATTTGGTGTATACAACAAAGGCTTAGCAACAAAAATAAGATCTGATGATTTTGAATATAACGAAACATCAACTTACGGAATACCTATTTTTAAAAATAATGAAGGAAAAAGTAAATATCATTTATATGTTACCTTTCCAGAGAAAAGCAAATATTTATTCTCATCATTAATAGGAATTACATTTTTATCTATATTATTTACAATAGTAATTATAGCAGCTTATTTAAATGCTATTAAGCAATTGTTTAAACAAAAACAGATTTCAGAAATGAAAACTGATTTTATAAATAATATGACACATGAATTCAAAACACCTATAGCAACTATAAATTTAGCTTTAGATGCTATAAAAAATCCAAAAGTGTTAGGTAATCCAGAAATGGTAAACCGTTATTTAAACATGATAAGGGAAGAAAATAAACGAATGCATGCCCAGGTGGAAAATGTTTTGAGAATCTCTAAATTAGAAAGAAGAGAATTCGAATCAGAAAAAGAAACTGTCGATATACATGAAGTGATAGAATCAGCCGTAGATCATGTTAGTTTAATAGTACAAGATAAAGGAGGTGAAATTAATTTACATCTTGACGCTAGAAGATCAGATATTTTAGGAAATGATTTTCATCTAACAAGTATGGTAGTAAATATGCTGGATAACGCAATTAAATATTCAATTAATCCCCCGATAATTGATGTTTATACAGAGAATATTAAAGATTATATTCTTGTAAAAGTGATTGATCAGGGAATAGGAATGAGTAAAAATGCACAAAAACGCATTTTTAATAAATTCTACCGAGAGCATACAGGAGATTTGCACAATGTAAAAGGTCATGGATTAGGACTTGCTTATGTACAGCAAATTGTAGAGGATCACAATGCACAAGTATATGTGGAAAGTGAAAAAGGAAAAGGAAGTACATTTATTATAAAAATGCCTTTAATAAATTAATCAATAATATGGAAACAACAAACAACAAAAAAATTTTATTAGTAGAAGATGATCCGAATTTCGGTGCAATCTTAAAAGATTATTTAGCAATAAATGATTTTGAGGTTACATTAGCTAAAAACGGAATGGAAGGTTTCGAAAAATTTAAAAGAGATACTTTCGATTTATGTATTTTAGATGTGATGATGCCTTACAAAGACGGGTTTACATTAGCCAAAGAAATCCGTGAAAAAAATAAAGAAGTGCCAATTATTTTCTTAACAGCAAAATCAATGAAAGAGGATGTTTTAAGAGGATACAAAGTAGGAGCAGATGATTATTTAAATAAACCATTTGATTCAGAGGTACTTTTAATGAAAATAAAAGCAATTATCCACAGAAAAACTTCTGAAATTAAAGCTGATAATACGAAATTTGAATTCCAAATTGGTAAGTTTCATTTGAATTCTAAATTGAGATTCTTGACATTTGAAGATCAAGAGCCAATTAAGTTGTCCCCAAAAGAGAATGAACTTCTAAAATTATTAGCAATTTATGAGAATGATTTAATGCCAAGAGAAGTTGCTTTAACAAAAATATGGAGAGATGATAACTATTTCACTTCTCGTAGTATGGATGTTTATATTGCTAAGTTGAGAAAATATTTAAAACTTGATGAAGCAGTAGAAATTCTAAATATCCACGGTGAAGGATTTAGATTAGTTGTAAAAGGTGATGACGAAGAATAATAGTAATCACTAGAAAAAATAACAAAAAGGAAAGTTAAACGCTTTCCTTTTTTATTTGTACTATGTCTTGTCCTGAAATAGCGTACATAAAAAAGAATTATTATGAGTAATCCTTATAAACCTGAGTTCGATTATAAAAAGACTAGTTGATTAATTTGTACTCTATCATATCTAATAGCTGGTTTCTTAGGTAGGAAATGATATGCAATTATTCCAGCAATAAGATTAGTAAAGAAATTAACAGGAGATCTGTGTCTAGAATGTTCCACTTGACAAACGTTTTTTAGTTCATCATTTACAGTTTCAATTACGAATCTTTTTCTAAGTAGAATTTTATCCGACATACTCATGGGCGAGTTCTTCATATTATTTCTTGTATTGGTATGCCAATGACTATCTTTGCTAAAACATGTTGTTTAGGCAAATGTACAGGTATTTCATTTGTAGATTCTACTCCCATTCAAGTTTGTAAATCCAAAAGAATTAGTAGAAATAAGGTTTTTAAAAACATTGCAACAACTGGTAAGTCAACCATTGGTTGGTTCCATGGTTTTAAACTTCATATCATTATTAATGACAAGGGTGAAATATTAAGTTTTGCCATTACTCAAGCTAATGTAAATGATCGTGATCCCTTGAAAAATGAAGGATTCTTAAAAAATATTTTTGGAAAACTATTTGCTGATAAAGGATATATTGGTGCTAAACTTGCTGAATTATTGTTCCTAGATGGAATCGAATTAATTACCAATATAAGAAATAATATGAAGAACTCGCCCATGAGTATGTCGGATAAAATTCTACTTAGAAAAAGATCCGTAATTGAAACTGTAAATGATGAACTAAAAAACGTTTGTCAAGTGGAACATTCTAGACACAGATCTCCTGTCAATTTCTTTACTAATCTTATTGCTGGAATCATTGCATATCATTTCCTACCTAAGAAACCAGCTATTAGATATGATAGAGTACAAATTAATCAACTAGTCTTTTTATAATCGAACTCAGGTTAACAAGCAGAAAGTCAAAGAGAGTACCTTACGTTTAATGAGGTACAACGTCTCAACCACAAAATATTTTGAGCCTTCTGAAAAAGATTTTATGATTAATTATAGAGTTGAAAACTTAGAACTTTTAATTGAACAACTAAAACAAGAAGGCGTTACAGTATTGGACGAAATTGTAACGTATCCGTACGGAAAATTTGCACATATTTTAGATATGGAAGGCAATAAAATTCAATTATGGGAACCAGGTGGTTCTTTT
>JASLED010000105.1 GCA_030151255.1 Flavobacterium sp. | reverse complement strand
TCAAACCGACGTCTAGAATAAATACGAGCGTCTAAAAGTTGCAGAAAGCGTAAAAGCAAAAGCTGTTTGAGCGCAGCGAGTTCTTTTGGTTTAGCTTTCAAAACCATTTAGACCGTATTTAGGCTGAGTCGAAGTACTTTTTGTTTCTTTTTGGTACATTCTTAAGTAGTTTGAGATTATTGGTAAAAATGCAAAGGAGTAAAAATGCGAAGAAGTTTTTTTTGAGGTATAAAGTTCACACAGACAAAAATACGCACAATAAGAGTCTTTGCAATTTTACAGTTTAGCAATTTTGCAGCTTAGCAGCTTCACAATTTTACAATTTAGCAATTTTGCAATTTTGCAATTTTGCAGCTTAGCAGCTTCACAGTTTAGCAGTTTTACAGTTTCACAGTTTTTCATTTAAAAAAAGAAACAAAAAAATCCCAACTTTAAAAAATTGGGATTTATATGCAATAACTCTTTACTAACCCTAAGAGTATTTAATACTTTATGTTTTTAAATAGATAAGTATCAACTTAAAAGTTAGCACGTTTTTTAACTAACTACTAAAAAACCGATTAATCTTAAAGAATTTCTTGCTTTTAACTCCTTCATTTTAATAATTTACGGGTTACAAATATTGAAGTAGCGTAAGTATCTTCATCGTCTTCACAAAGGTTTATTGGATTACTATTTTTCCAATATTTAGCAGTTCGATTATAGCCATTTGTTCCATATCCAGAGACATATACACTACCATTATTAACAAAAACCGAGAGACATTGTGCAAATCTATGCAAATCAACCAAAGTGGTCTCGATTCCGTTCTTCCAATACTTACCTATATTATCTTCATATCCTGCAACATATACATCCCCTTCATCTACATAAATTGAATAAGCCTTTGCATTTTCACTCCCATTAGAAAGATTTATGGCAATACCATTTTTCCAATATTTAGCTATAGATTTAGAGCCACTTCGCTCTGATCCTGCGACATAAACATCTTCATTATAAACAAATACAGAATATGCATCTCCTTTTATATTTTCTTCGCTTAATTTCTCAACAACACCGTTTTTCCATAACACAGCCCGTTCTCCATCACTATTAAACTCTATTCCGACAATATATACATTACCTTTATCTACAAAAATTGAGCGAGCATGACTTTGACTTCCAACAGTCAAAGACGGTAGTGGAATTTCAATCCCATTTTTCCAATATGCTGCTACGAGCCTACCGTTATAACTTCTATACCCACAAACATAGACATCACCATTAAACACAAAAACATCGTAACCGTTTGAAAATGATCCACCAAGAGTTACTCCTACACCATTCCTCCAATATTTAGCCATATTATTTTGTTGACCTGATATATATACAGTATCATTATCTACGAATATGGAAGATAAACTTGCCTCGGTTCCTTCTGCAATAGATATCTCTACATCATTTTTCCAATATTTTGCAGTAGCATTTGAGTTCCCTTTATATCCTACTGCGTAAATATCATTTTGATAAACTTTTATATCTATGTAATTACTATCAATCAGTCCATCTTTTTTAGCGAGAATTTTATATTCTCCACTACTTTGAAATCGATATTGGTTACCGCTTATTTTAGTTCCATCGATATAGATATTGGCATCAACTTCCTTACCTCGAACTGTTACGGTAAAAGTAACTTCTTCATTTACGTCTATATCATCAGCTGAGACAGTGAGCTTTAATTCGTCACTTTCGGCTGGTTGAATCACATTACTGGCACCATCGTCTTTGGAGCAGGAAAATAGCAGGAGCGCACTGCATAGCAACACTCCTGCGGATTTAAAATATGGAGAAAATAGTACTTTCATGGTCTCTTTTTTAGAATCCAAAGTCAAATCCTTCGGAAATAGTAAACTTACCGTCTTCAATTTTTAATTTATCTCCCGTACCATTTATCGGATAAACATTTAAATAGAAAGTACCTGATAACATTTTATAGCCTTCTTGTCCGGTTGGATGTCCCAAAATCATTTGTTCTCCGATTTCATATTTTGTAATTTCTAAATTGCCAACAGAATGTCCAACATTATTTGGATCTCCTGACACATAAGTGGTTGCGTCGCGCAAATTTGTGCTTGAGCCAAATACCCCCCAAGCATATCCTGCTTGAGATTCTTTTAAAATAATAGGATAACTTCCTATTGGATTTTTGAATTTGCTCTCTGGAATTGCAATATATAAACCGATGGTTTCTACTAGATCGTCTTCTGTAGCGCTATTTTTATCTATTATTCTGTTTCCGGATAAAGAAACGTAACGATATTTCCCTTGTTGGCTGTTTTCCTGTTCTTCAGTTATCAATAAACTCAATGCAGAATTCCATTGTTCTCCGTTAACTTTCATCGTTAAGGTTGAATTTCCTAACACGTCTCCTGCAGGAATATCATCACTACTTCCAGAACAGGATAATAATAGGAGCGTGCTGCAAAGCAACACTCCTACGTTTCCAAAGTATTTTAAAAAAATTGGTTTCATAAATATTATATTTTATATTGAAAAATTATATCCTGCACGAAGAGCAATAAAGTTAGCTTGATCTACAATTTGATATCGCAAGCCCAAATCCCAGTTGCCAAATTCGTATCCTCCTCCAATGCCTAAGCTAAACTTTGTATCGGAAGAAGAACCAGAAACATCACCGAAAAGACCTCCCATTCCTTTTAGTTCTACTTTAGAAGTAACAAACATTAGCCCCAATTGAGGTTCGGCATAAAAACCGCCAAAGCTGTGTCGGTATCCAAATTGAAGAGGAATCATTCCTAAGTGGCCGTTTACAAATTGACTGCTTTTCATTCCAAAATGTAGATAGCCTATTGTTCCAGTTATGTCTGCGGTGTCGCTGATGCCATAAAAAACTTTTCCTGTAGCTCCAAACCCAGTAGAAAAGCCATCTCCAAAATTGCCCATTGGCAAAGCTACTTCGGCAGCAATACCTATTTTATGAAATCCTTGTTGCGCGGTTGCTGTTGCAAAAGCAAATAATATTGCTGTTGTTGTAATAATTTTTTTCATTTTATTAATTTTATTAATTTTAATATTTAAAAACCACATAGACACAAGAGTTTTTCAATTACATCTCAACGTTTTCTTTCGCATCTACATGGTTTATATATTCTTATTCACAATTAGGCAATCCTGCTACGTTGACGTTTGTGCTTGTAATATTTGCTCCCCAAGTTAACACACTCGGTTTCACTTTATAAAGTACGCACGAGAAAATATCTTCAAAATGAGTATTATCTATCTCCAATCGACTATTAGCACTTAACGCTATAGCTCCTTTATTCAAGTGATAACCGTTAGGTTTTGCTCCTGCATGTTTAATGTCTACATATTTAACCTGATTATTCGGGCTTGCACTATAATAAACAATATTTCCCCAACTTCCAGGAGCTTCAGTTTCTCCTCTAATAATTATTCTTTCAGAAGAAGTACCTACAATTTTCAAACTACCTCTAACTACAATCATTTTATCTGTAGCCATTTCGATTTGAGTACCAGGCTCAATAACCAAATTTCCTTCAGAACCTATTTCAAAATTAAAGCTCCCACGTACCAAATAAGGTACGGTTAACTTATGCAGTGTTTGAGTTTTAGAAATTGAAAATTGACATGAAATTTCAGCTTTATTAGAGGTGTTATTTATAAATTTGTTATTCCCCTTAATTAAACCAATAAAGTTCAAACTTACCTGTAAGGGCTTTTCATTTTCTTTAAATGTATTGTTTTCAATAGTTGTAGTCGCATCATTTGCAGTATAATAAAGACTTAATCCCCAATTTTTACAATGTTGTATTAAGTTATTTTCAAACTTTAAGCTAGCTCCTGGGCCTATAACTATAGCTCCCTTTTCGTTTGTAGCTTTAGAAACAGCTTTACCTCCTGCATATTCTAAAACGGTATGAATCATCTCATTTTTAGGATTATTAGATGAAAAGAAAATGCCTCCCCAAGAACCTCGCTCTTTATTTACTCCCGTAAAAGTTATTATTTCCTTAGATGTACCAGCAGCCTTTAAAGAACCTTTATCCGTTACCCATAATCCTGTATCAACTTCAAAAGCAATAACCACACCTGGTTCAATAGTAACATTATCTGCAATAGACAAATGACAAGTTACCACATAGTCGACAGGTGCATTTGGATTATTTTTTAACACAGCATTAGGGTTCTGACTAAAATAATGGCACCCTAAAATTGTGGGGGGCTCGATTTCTGTCGGGGCTATGGGATCAGGTTTTACTACCTCATCATCAGTACTACAAGCTCCAAAAATTGATGCAATAATAAACACGCAAACAATGTACATGCTGTTTTGAATTTTTTTACACATTTTATTCATAGTTTTAAATTAATTATTAAAATTTTTATTGTTTTAATAGGTTAGATATTGTTTTTATAAAAAAATTTATTTGTTTTATGATAAAAAAACATAACTTTGGTCTTGTAAATATCAGCTAGCTTTATACTTCATAGCAACAAATTGAAATAGTAAACATCATTTTTAAAAAAAGTTTACTTCAAGAGTCTTTTATATAAATGAATAGAGAAAAAAAGTTACTTATAGAAATACAAGCAGGTAAACAGAAAGCTATAGAAACCGTATACAACAGATATAAGACGGAATTTATAATTTTTGCATCTCGCTTTTCAATATACGAAGAAGATGCCCTTGATATTTATCAAGACAGTATCATCATACTATATGAAAATATTGTATCTGGAAAACTATCTACTTTAACAAGTTCATTGAAAACATACCTATTCGCTATAGGGAAATACAAAATTTACAATGTGTTAAAATTAAAAATCAATACAACAGACTATGCCGAATATGAATTTCAATTAGAAGAAGAAACTGAAGATGATTTTGGTTTACAAGAAGAAAATATAGTAAAAATTCAGATTGCATATCAGGAATTAGGCGAAAAATGCCAACAGGTTCTAAAGCTATTCTATTTTGAAAATCGTGATATTGAAGAAATAAAAAACAAATTAAACTATGCATCGAAAGATGTTGTTAAAAGTCAAAAATCACGGTGCATTAAGCATTTAAAAACTATTCTATTAAAAAAAAATTAATATACAATTAGAAAAAACTAGAGCTTGGCTAAATGTATAAAGACTTTTATAGCCCTAAAAATAAACTTCAAGATTCGAATTTATAATGAATTATACAGATTTAATTACTAAATATATTCAAAAGAAAGCTTCTGCAGAAGACTTAATAGAGATAAAAAAACTCTCAATGGAAAATCCTGATTTTAAAAAACAAATAATTTTCCAAATGGAACTCCAACGAGCCATTCAAAGAGATGAAAAAAAGAAACTAAAAGCGAATTTACAAGAACTAGAAAAAGCAGTATTAAAAGATAAAATCAATTTTTTAATCTTATGGAAAGTTGCAGCTATTTTGATAGTATTGCTTAGCGTTTCTGGTTTATTATTATTTAAATCGCAAACTAATTACGAAAAAATCTATTCAGAAAACTTTAAACCTTATTCAAATATTATAGTTCCTAGAGTACGAGAATCTAGTTCAAACCAAAATAAGAAAACAACAGCATTTAAGTATTATGACAATCACAACTATGCAGAAGCGATTACATCTTTTGAAGCTTTATACAGTAAAGAAAAAGATCCATATATATACTTTTACTATGCAATGAGCCTAATGGCTAATAATCAGGTTGAAGAAGCAATTGAAGCTTTAGAAAGTTCAGACTGGCAAATCCCTAAAAAATTAGAAGAACAAACAGATTGGTATATTGCCTTAGGCTACTTAAAACTTAGACAAAAAAACAAAGCCATCCCCTACTTAGAAAAAGTGATCGAACGCAATCAAGCAAGAACCTCCGACGCTAAAAAAATACTTATTAAAATAAAATAATCCTTTTCTGCATGAAAAAAACACTATTATTTTACATATTGTTCTTCTATTGCTATTCTTTATCTGCACAGTCGCAATGGGAACAGTATACCATAATTGCAGATTCCTTAGAAGACCAATTGAGTTTTAAACAAGCTTTATCCTTCAGAACAAAAGCATTAGAATCCGCAAAACACAATTCAGAAAACACTAGGAAAAAGCTTCTCGGGCTACAAATGTTTACACAAGCAGAAGTAGATTTTGCTATAAATAAAAAAGAAAACCCCGAAGCCTATCAGTTAATGCAAGATGCGGTTACAACTTTACAAAAAGCAAAAGCAGATCCAGAAAGGATAAGTAAAGCATATTGGAATTTAAACCTTGCTGCATTTAATTATATGAGAAACCAAGAAGATACAGAAAAATTCTTAAATAAATCCATTGAGTATCATCTTAAAAGTTCTCAAATAGACACCTTATTACTACTTAATACCATGCACGGGTCTGGATACATGGCTACATTATCCAATAATTATGAAAAAGCAATCACAACTTTAGAAAAAGCAATCACGTTATTTAAACAATACAAGAATAAAAAAGAACAAGACGATAATTTATTAGGCTATTTATATACTGATTTAGCCTTGATATATAGTCTTAATTTTTTAGATATTCCATTGAAAGAAAGAATGTATTTACAAGAAGCTGAAAGCGTCTTTTCTGCAAATACTAAACCTGATTTAGAATACTTTATTGGAGTCTATACAAGTTTAGCAAATAACAATCGAAGATATCGCAATTACAAAAGTGCAGAAAATTACCTGAATAAAGCTTTACAAATTTACGAGAAAAATAAAAAAGAATTGCATTCAAATACAATGCATCACATAGGTTTTAAAACCGAACTTACCTTACTTGGAGATTTAATAATTATTTACAGAGATACAGGTGCTAAACATAAAATGCTAGAGTTATTCAATAAAATTGAACAAATTGCAAAGAGCAACCCGTTTGATCAAACGGAAAAGAATCAATTTAGTGAAATAATTAGAAGTGTAGGACGATATTATTTAAATCAAGAATTTGATTTTAAAAAAGCAACGTACTACCTTAATAAAGCATTAGAAATTAACACCAAAAAGACGGTTATTCACAGTGGTGGCATAACAACGAGCCTTTATCTAGATTTAGCAAAAGCCCACTTTTTAAAGGGGAGTTTCTCAGATGCGCTAAAAATTGTAGAAACTATAGAGAGATCACAAGAGCTCGAATCCTATCAAACTGAATTAAAAGTCAAATGTTTACTGGAGTTAAACAAATCAGGTTTAGCGATGGATGCTATCAATCAACTAGTAACTGCTATTTCAATTAAAAATATTTCATTCAATTTTCTCCAAAGTCCTCCAACAGATTTCAAGCCTGATTATGTAATAACAGCTGCGGAAGGCTTCGTAGATCTTGCAAAAGCATTTCATAGACATTATGAAACTTACTCTGCAGAAGAAGAAAAACTTTACTGGATGGCCCTTATTCAATTTGAAAAAAATATTGGAAATACTCCTTTAAATAAAGATTTGAAAAAAACATTTGATGAAATAACGCATGGATTAATGCATTTTGCCCGACAACGTGAATTCACTTTAGAGGAACATAATCGTTTACTAAATTTCATGGAAACCGTGGCCTCCCAAGAACTTATTAATTCATTTTTATTAAAAAGAAAAATTGCTGGCAGCACACAGTTATACAAACTAGTAGAAGAAGAACAGTATGTTCGTTCTTATCTAACGCATCTTAAAAAAGAATTCTTAAAAGATCAGAATGACACTCTTAAACAGCAAATTTTTGAAAGAGAAATTAAATTAAGAAAGATTAATGAACAATTAATTAAAGAACATCGTTTAAGTGGCTTAATCCAAAATAACGCAATAGATATCAATGCATTACCTAAAAAAAATATCATTAAATTCAAAGTTTTTGACGATGAACTTTTTAAAATTCAGATAACTAATGGTAAAGTAGATTATGAAGTCATCGAAAACTTTAGAGCCTTAAGGCTAGAAATTGAGCAATATCTCATACTCATTAACAACGTAACCACACCTATTACAATCATTAAACAAAGAGGTGGGGTTCTATATAAAAAGCTAT
The DNA here is from genome assembly GCA_030151255.1 of Flavobacterium sp. Classification (GTDB taxonomy): domain Bacteria; phylum Bacteroidota; class Bacteroidia; order Flavobacteriales; family Flavobacteriaceae; genus Flavobacterium. The sequence continues at coordinate 9,899 of JASLED010000105.1, read as the reverse complement.
TTAAAAATTCACTAAATTTCGATGATTCAACCGTAATAATAGTTGATGATATCTTACATTACTTACCGTTTGAAGTATTGGTACATGATGATCGATATTTGATAGAAGATAACATTATCTCATATGTACCTAATTTTTACTTTTTAAATACAACCTATACAGAATCACCCCCTATTAAAAACAAAAAAGCGGTATTCTTTGCTCCAAAATATTCAGAAATAACAGCTACAAGCCAACTTATCGTTCGTGGAGAACCCTATTCCTTAAAGGGAGCTGAAGAAGAGGTCCGTGAAATCTCGAAATTTATCTCTGGAAAGAAATATCTAGGAGAAAAAGCTTCAAAAAGCAATTTCAAAAATGTAGAAAAAGATCTTTCAATTTTACATTTAGCAATGCACTCAAATTTAAATGAAGAAGATCCTGAGTTAAGCAACCTTTTATTTTCATCTTCAGAACAGGATTCAGAGCTGTATATTTCAGAGCTATATGGTTTAAATTTCAATGCTGATTTAGCCGTACTAAGCGCTTGTAACACAGGGATTGGCGGATTTAAAGACGGTGGAAACATAGTGTCTATGCGTCAAGCATTTAACACAGCTGGAGTCTCTGCTACAATAGCTAGTCTTTGGAATGCTCCTGACCAATCCACTAAAGAGATTATGGTTTCGTTTTATAGAAACCTATCCGAAGGAGAAAACAAGGCAACTGCTTTACAAAAAGCGAAATTAAATTATCTTGCAGCAACAAAAGATGAAAACTTCAAGCATCCTTTCTATTGGGCTGGTTTTGTCTTATCAGGAGAGGAAACACCTATAGACCTTCAAAAAAAATCTTTTTGGAAAACCTCTTTAGGTTTTTCTATAATAATATTAGGAGTGATATTTTTTATCTTAATGATTTTTTTATTAAGAAAAATCATTAAGATAAAAAATATAAAATAGTGTATTAGCTATTATTCGGTTATTATAACCAGCTAAATGTAACGTGTTATTGTTTTGTGAATAAAGAACGTTTCTTTATTGTGAACTAGGGAATGAGTTAACCAGGGAATACGTGGTTTTGTGGGATGAAGAACATCTTTTTATTGGTAAAAAAGCGAAAATGTAAAATTGCAAAGTGGTTTGTTTCGTAAACAAAGTACATGAGTTAATCCGGAACCAGGGAACAAGTTAACCAGGGAATACGTGGTTTTGTGAATAAAGAACATCTTTTTATAAGTAAAAATACAAAGAGGCAGAAATGCGAAGAGCTTTTTTTAGAGGAATAAAGTTCACAGCGTAAAATACATACAAGTTCCCACGTTCCCTTGCTCACAACTCTACATTTTTACAGTTTTACAGTTTCACAATTTTACAGTTTCACAATTTTACAGCTTCACAGTTTTACATTTTAGCAGTTTAGCATTTTTACAATTTATCAGTTTTACATTCAAAAAAAGAAACAAAAAAATCCCAACTTAGTAAAGTTGGGATTTTTATATATGATTCATGAACTAAAAACTTAAACCACTAATTTCTTTAACAAAGAAGCTGCATCCTGATCCAATACAAACTCCACTTTATCCAATTGTTTTAAGAAAGACGCTGGAACTTCCGCAGAAACCCCGCCTTCTAAAGCTTTTTGAATGATCTCTGCTTTACGTTGACTCAAAGCTAGCAAAATGATCTCCTTAGCTTGTGTAATGGTCTTAATTCCCATTGTAATCGCTTGCGTAGGAACTTTTTCAATACCGCCAAAGTCATTTATAGCATCCGAGATGGTTAAATCCGTTAAGGCAACCAAACGCGTTAAAGAATCCTCCAACGACCCTGGTTCATTAAAACCGATATGTCCGGTACGACCGATACCCAACAATTGTAAATCCAATCCACCAAAATCACGTATCTTTTGTTCATAGCTATCACAATACGCTTGAATAGCATCTAGAGCAAGTGTACCATCGGGAATATGAATGTTCTCAGACAAAATATCCACATGATCAAATAAGTTCTGCTTCATAAACGAACGGTAACTCAACGCTTCAATCGGTTGCATCGGGTAATACTCATCCAGATTAAAAGTAACCACGTGCTGGAAACTCAATCCTTCATTTTTATGTAAACGGATCAACTCTTTGTACACCCCTTTAGGTGTCGCTCCAGTGGCTAATCCCAAAACTACGCGTTCCCCACGCCCCTTCTTTTGATTCATCAACGCTGCAATGCGTTCCGCTACATAAACCGAAGCAAGCTCTTGATTTGTGTATATCTTTATCGGTTGGTCTTTTCTAGTATTCAATTTTCTTTTATTATTTTTTATATTCAAAAATACAAAACGTTAGCGAGGCGTATGTATTTCTCAAAAATACACTTTTTTTATGATTCTTTTAAACTTCGTATAACTTTTTTATACAAAAACACAGAATGTGATTATTTGACAGCAATAAACTTATTTTCAAAAGAATAATAATCTAAATTTCTTTTGTATTTAAATACAAGTAACTCAAATGCCCTGAAAATAAAGGGATATTTACATCCTCAAATATAGTTAATATTCATCAAATTATTAAAAAAGAATATGCAAGAACCTATTTTTATTGAGTAAGTACAGTATTTTTTATACTGAAACTTTCTATTTTCTAAAACACTTCACTCTTCCAAACTACTTGTCCTGGTTTCACCGTCTTCAATTCCGTTACTCTTGCAAACCCAGCAATATAGCAACTTGGATATGTACATACGTAATCCTCAACAACCGCATCGTGGTCAATGGTTACATTTGCATTAATAATACAATGTTTACCAACCTTTGCATCCGCTTGTATCACGGCATTTGCTAAAACAACCGTCCCCTCTCCTATTAGTGCCGTAGGCGCCACATAAGCTGTTGGATGAATCAATGTACCAAAACGATGCTTTACTTCACTTACAATACGTTTACGTACTTCATTATTACCAATGGCTACAATTACATCTGCTTCTTTAGCATAAGTTTCCCTATAAGAATTAGATGCATCATCAAAATATTCCACTACCATAGCAGGATCTAATTGATTAATTGTATCTTCTACTACTTTACCGTGTCCTCCTTTGCCGTATATAATTATCTGTTTCATTCGTATATGATTGAGCGATGTATTAAAGTAAAAGTATCACTTTTAATATTTACAAAATATTATGTTTTTTGATTATCCGTTGTTTCAACATTAAGTAAGCTATACTCATTATTACTAAAATCCCAATACTGACTCCTAATTGGATTTCAACACTTTCATCGGTCAAAGAAATTATAGCAGAGCCAATAAAATATTGGATAATACCATAACCAAAAGCGACATACAATTTATTGATACCAGCTTCATTACTCATAAATTGATACAAATGCGAGCGGTGCGCTTCAAATATATTTTCTTTTCTAAGCAGGCGACGTACAATAGTCCATACCGCATCAATACCATACACGGCTAAAAACAAGATATAAATGAAATTCCCTGTAGTAATAATTAACTGACCTAATAAAAAGACTACAATAAATGCCATACTCACACTCCCTACATCTCCTGCAAAGGCTTTCGCTTTATTTCTAAAGTTAAAAAAAGCAAAAACCGCTGTCCCTATCATCACATAAAAGATTAGAGATTGATCGATAAAATTAACATCAATATTTACCAAAGCTAACAGACTCAAAACAACAATACTATACCAAGCCGTAATACCATTGATACCATCCATAAAGTTGTAGGCATTAATCGTTCCAATCACTCCTATCAAAGCAGGTGCAATCCACAACCAGGACAGTGAAAATAAATCCCATTGGTAAAACATCAATAGCACGGATACCAAGTGAATCAATAAGCGTATTTTATTTGACAAAGTAAAAATATCATCCAAAAAGCTAATTACAGTAATTGCCGTTAGCCCTAAAAAGAAAAATGGGTACTCAAACCCTGAATAAATAAAATAAGCCAAAGCTCCAAAGTAAAAAACAATCCCACCACCACGTAGTGTAATCTGCGTATGCGAACTTCGCTCATTGGGCTTGTCAATGATATTGTACTTATCGGCTACTTTAAAGTACACTAATTCTGCAATAAAAAGTATTGCTACTATAACTAGGTATTCCATTTATAAATTTATTTAAACACAAGAAAACTTATCTTCTTATGCTTTTGAAAAACTTTGTATTGTTTTTTTTAACCCCTCTTCTGCACTAACTGGTAGTTTATCAATTCCTAAGGCGCGTTTTACTTTCTCATTAGATACAACGTAATTCTCTGTTAACTTCTTTAATCGCTCCGAGTTTAAAGGTAGTTTTATCTTATCACCGATAGCGGCAATTGTGTTCATAAATCCTTGACTAATGTACCAAAATTTAGTTTTTTTACCTGCTGTATGAGCAATTAAAGAAACTAATTCATTTGTAGATAAAGCTTTGTCATCTGCAAAGTTATAAGCTCCTGATTGAACTGATTTATTATTTATCATAGCATCTACTAAATAACATAAGTTATCAATAGATAAAAATGAACGGTGATTCTCAAATGATGCTAATGGCCACGGAATTCCTTTCTCTACTACTTTGTATAAAAGGTTTAAGTTCCCTTTATTACCAGGACCATGAATCATACATGGTCTAATAATAAAAACTCTTTTCCCTTCAGGTAAAGAAGCTTTTAAGATATACTGCTCCGCTTCATTCTTTGATTGTCCATAAGGTGTAAATGGTTTAGCAATTACATCTTCTGTCAAGATACCTTCTACAGTATCAGCTACAGCTTTTACAGAACTAAAGTAAAAGAAATCCTTTGCCTCACTGTAAACAAATAATTCAAATAATTCAATTGTCAAATCTCTATTTACTTTAAAGTATTCATCAGCACTTGAAGTATTCGATGTATCGTGTGCTTTACCTGCTAAGTGAATAAAAACTTCTGTATTTAATGGAATAGCTGATTGCCAAACCTTATTTCTTAAAGATAATGAGCTTACACAATATCCCTTTTCTCCAAGATAAGGCAATAGATTCTGACCTACGAAACCTGATGTTCCTGTTATCGTGATTTTCATTTATTTTGAATTATATACTTCCTTTAAAATAGCTTGCCAAACAACTTCTTGTTTAAAATTTTTCAGTACCCATTCACGACCATTTTTACCATGTTGCTTTCTTTCTTGCTCATTTCTAATATAAAAATCAATTGCACTAACTATCGACTTAGCATGAATATCACAATATATACCTGTTACATTTTCTTCAATAGAATCTATACAACCAGTAGCCCTTGTTGTAATAACTGGTAAGCTCATTGATGAAGCTTCCAACACAACTGTAGGAAACCCCTCCCTATATGAAGGTAATATAAAAATATCCATTATATTGTAGTATTTTACTGTTTCTGAAACCAACCCCATATGAACAATACTATCTTCTTTAGCAATATATTTCTTAATCTCGATACTTAAAGAATCTCGCTCTTCAAAAGGCCCAACTAATAAAAGTTTGATATTACTATATGATTGTCTTAGTACTTGCCATGCCTCAACTAATTCATTTATCCCTTTATCATTCACTAATCTTCCTACAAATCCTATGACAATTTCATCATCGTGTATTGATAAATGTTCTCTAATATTACTATTTCTATCCAACTTAAATACTTCAGTATCTACACCATTGCATGACCCTTTGCTTAAAATAAAGTTCTTAGATGGATCTCCTAACTTTAGGGAATCACTAATTTTTTTTACAGAAGGACTTACAGAAATAACTTTTGTAGATAACATACTTGTTAATCTCTCAAGAAATAACATGACTTTCAATTTAACTCCTATAGAAGTCTCAAAAACCAATCCATGCCTAAAATAAATTCTATTTGGCACCCGGCAAATCCAAGATGCTAATATTGCTAATAAACTACCTTTAGGTGTATGTCCTACAACGTAGTCAAACTTTTTCTTTCGCAAAACTCTAATTAGCATAAATAAGCTCTTAAAATCTTGAACAATAGAAATTTTCCTCAAAATATCTATTTCGAAATGATCTAACTCATGTTCCTTAACATACCTTTTAAACTCTTCCCCTTTACTACAAACAATAGTTACGTCTAAATTATTCTCTTTTAGAAAATCTACTTGATTTCCTAAAAAATAAGGCAAAACAAATCCTATATTAACGACGTGTAAAACATTTTTACTCATAAATATTTGTACTATAGTTTTGTACAATCATTAATCTTTTCGACAAAAAGATTAATACTCCTCTTATTCAACTCCTCTTCAAAAAATGCTCTATTCTGAGCTGTAGAAGCATTCTCTTCCATACAATATCTTAATTGTTCTTCAATACTTTCAATGTTATTTGGCAAACATAAATTTAATCCTTTAATTTCATTGATACCTCCTGCACATAAGGTAGATATTACATTATCATTTTGAGACATCATTTGTAATAAAACATTTGGAAATCCTTCTTTTAATGACGAAACTATACATATACTCGCTCCTTTAAAATATTCAAGAACATTAGGTTTAAAACCAATTAAATGGACATTATTACTCAAATTCAGACTTCTTATCAAATCCTCTAAAGCGGCTCTTTCTTCACCATCACCTAAAATAACCAAATCATAATCTATACGATTTAATCTGGCAAACGCTTTTATTAAAAGATCAAACCCCTTAATTTTAATCAATCTACCAGCAGAAACTATTGTCTTCCTCTCAAACTTAAACTCATTTACTTTCTCAAATTCATGTAAATTAACAGGATTATTTATAACTAATACTTTAGAAATAGCATACTTTAACCATTCATTATTATCCAATAATTGTTTTTGCATTTCTTCCGTTTGTTCAATAATTAAATCTTGATATTTACCATACCCTTTCTTAATCAAAAAATCATATAACTTTAATTTTCTACCACTATTTACTAAATAATAAGAATGACTATCTCTACAAATTAGTTTTTTTGTATTCAGAAATTTAAATCGTCTCATCTGAGCCATAATAAAATTTAAATAAATATGTGAACTAAAAGTAAATTCATATATATATTTTTTCTCTTTAATTATATTACAACAAAAACTAACCATCCCCTTACTTTCTTTCTCCGACTCTGTATATATTAAATTAACTTTACTATTGTTTAGATACTCTTCCCAATAATTTCCAATACTTTTTGTTACAAACTTTACATCTATTACATAATCCCGTTCTAAATAGTAATTTGCAATTAATTTTAAAACATGCTCTGCACCACCCACTTTATCATTTAACAAAGCAATAAGTATCCTTTTACTCATACAAACAAATTTAAACTATACCTTTTTTACTATATTATTTTTTAAATTCCCAAATATCTCATTATCAATAAATAAAAAACTAATACAAACCCATAAAAAAAAAGTTGTTAATGATATTTTACATAATAAAGTTATCAAAACAACTACGAATTTAGCTTTAATCTGTGGTGAAATAAAAAAAAATATAATTGATACTCCTACCAAACCAAACTCTAAGAACATTGTAAAAATAAGCCCAACATCATTCCAAGCTAAAGATGTATTAAATAATTTATTCATATCAACAAAATGTGAATAACCAAATAACAAATGGTATAAACTATCTGTTATATTATTATACAATAGACCAATAGCTTCAGAACGAAACTCACCTCCATTATCACTTTGTAATTCATTACTAAACCTTACTGACAAATATCTTGTATAAACTATATAAATGATTGGACTAGAACAAACAGCTAAGAATAACTTATTTTTAAAACTTGCTTTAAATAAAATTGGTAAACAAAAAATAAATACAAAAACAAATCCAAAAACGGAAAAACTCAGGAGAACAGAAAACAATACTATAAAATCAAATTTTGTTAATTTATACTTCTGTCCTGATTGAAATAAACTCACTTTAAACAAACCTAAAAGTAACATCATATAAGTTGCATATGTTCCCGGTTCATTAAATAATCCTGTTACTCTAATTAACATATTACCAGAACTACTTATAGAATAATTACCTCCAAAAGCTCTTTGTGATTCTCCTGTAATAGGCTCTAAAAAATCTATAAAATATCCAAACCCATAGAAACTTATAAATTGAATGAAAAAAAAACTAAGATGAACAATAATTACTTTCTTTATTACCTTCTCAAAAAGAATTTTCTCTTCTTTAAATAAATACGTTGAAAACAAGGCAACTGGATAAAACAATAGAAAAACTATAAATCGTTGACCTAATACGTAACTACTATTAAGCATGATAGAAATAGTAGAAATAAGAAACAATGAAGTTATAACAATTAAAATTGGTCTTTGATAATTCTTTAACTTAAAATTAAATATCTTAAACAAAGGCAAAGTAAATATTGCTCCCAAAAATGAAAACAAAGGCAAACCTAAGTTATAAAAATAATAAGAATTTAAAGTCAATAATAATAACCATATAAAAACACAATTTTCTTTAAACTTTTCAGACATAATATTCACAGATTCCTAATTTATTATGATAAAAACAAGCACAAATATCTACAGCCATACGTAGACACTTATGCTTGCAATAAAATTATATTAATTTAAATTCGATTATTTCAACTTATTATAATATTTCCTTTAAAACCAATTCTTGTACCCAAACTTTTCCCTCTTTAAAAACAAAGTTATTTTCACTAACTCTTTCATAATAACCAGCAATACCATTAATCTCTAATTGTCGAGGAGTATCAACTCCAATAAAAATAGAACTTTCAATGATATAATACTTGTTACTCATTTTGCTATATAAAAAATCAGTTGCTAAAAAACTTGAACCAAATATATTTTTTACTTTATAGGCAAGTTCTAAAACATCAGAAGGGATTTCTTTTTTCTCATAATTACCCGCACCAGATGCTTTAAAATCACCTTTATTTGGAAAACGATAATATCCTAATAATTTATCTCCTACAACCATAATCCTCAAATCATAAGTAGCATCAATCATAAACTCTTGAAATAAAATATAATCTTTTTGCCGCTGATAAGGAAAATAGGTTTTCGCCCCTTTATATGAAAAAGCCCTATTAACTAATCTTTTTGCTTGTTTATAATTATTTACTTTAACTACCCCAAAAGAGGAAGACCCAGTAGTAAGCTTAGATATTAAAGGATAATTACATTTTTGAATATAATTTAAGGCATCATTTTTTTTATGAGTAACAAATGTTGGAATCTCAGGTAAATTATTTACTCTATAAAGATAATGCATATTTATCTTATCTTCATAACTCCACAACTCATCAAAAGAAGGCAGACACTTAATACCTAATAACTTATCTAACACATAAATCTTATTTAATGCTATTTCTTGAGTACTAGGATCAGAGTCTGTATGCCAAATAATATAATGAAATTTTTTAGCATCCTCTATCCAAGTACTACTTAAAATATCATAGTACTCATATCTAATATTATTATTTTTTAAAAATCTTTCATATTTCGGATAGTAAGCTCGTTCTTTAACAAAACCATCATATTCGTGACCATCCTTCACTAAACCAACAATATAACTATTAGGAAGAATTCTATTTAGGTATATTTTATCTGCTTCTTCTAAATATTCACTTAATTCTGGAGAATCCAATTTATATAAATCTCTTTCATTTTTCAATCTCCAATTCACATAAAATTTCTTTAGAATTGGTAACTTAAAAACTAAACCTTTTAAAAATGTACGCGAAAACATATTATCGGTTTTGAAATTCTATAATCCTTTTGTCTACCACCACTCCTTCTTTAACTATCAAAGCATCAGAAAGAACTTTGTTTTCTTTGCCTTCAATTAATATATCAATTGTTTTAGAAACCTCTTCACTTAAACTCTTAGAAATTGTTTTATAAAAAATAGAAGGTGTGTGATCAACAGCAT
>JASLED010000003.1 GCA_030151255.1 Flavobacterium sp. | reverse complement strand
TTTTTTCAAATTCCTCTAAACTTTTGCACTTGATTTGCTAAAATCCATAAAAAAACCCAACTTTACATTTTTGGGTGTAAAATTGGGTGTTTATGATTTAACTGATTAATTATCAGTGTTTATTGCGGAGAAAGAGGGATTCGAACCCCCGGACCTGTTACAGTCAACAGTTTTCAAGACTGCCGCAATCGACCACTCTGCCATTTCTCCAAACGAATACTTTCGTTCTGTATTGCGAGTGCAAATATAGTGCTATTGTTGAATTTGACAAACTTTTTTATAAAAAAAATAAAAAAGTACCAAGTTCAAAATAATTCAAACAATTATGAATTATTAATACTTTACGTATTCTGTAATTTCTAACCCATAACCTGTCATTCCAACTCTTTTTGCTTGCTCAGAATTACTCATCAAACGAATTTTCATAATACCTAAATCATGTAAAATTTGTGCTCCAATTCCAAAATCTTTTTCATCACCAGCTAAAGTAGGTGTATCAAGCGTTAGCTCTCCATTTAAGGTTTCTTTTATATAATTTAGTCGTTTTAATAAGCTAGTATTTTGTCCATCTTGATTAATGAATAAAACAGCTCCTTTTCCTTCTTCATTTATCTTATTAAAAGCAGCTTCAATTCTAACATTTAACTTTCCACTTAATGCGTCTAAAATATCATTGCTACCAATCATAGAGTTTACGCGTGTTAAAATAGCCTCATCTTCATTCCAAGTACCTTTTGTAAGCGCAATATGAATTTGTTTATTGGTTATTTGTTGGTAAGCACGCAATCTAAAATCACCAAATCTTGTACTTATTTCAAAATCTTCTTTTTTAGTAATTAAACTATCATGTTTCATGCGATAAGCAACCAACGCTTCGATAGAAATGATTTTCAAATTCCATTTTTCTGCTACTTCCATCAACTCTGGCAAACGTGCCATTGTTCCATCTTCATTTAAAATTTCAACCAAAATTCCAGCCGAACTAAATCCTGCCAAACGAGCTAAATCTACAGCTGCCTCTGTATGTCCTGTTCTGCGCAATACTCCTCCTTGCTTGGCAATTAATGGAAAAATATGTCCAGGTCTTCCTAAATCTTCTGCTTTAGTTCCTTCAGTTACTAATGATTTTATTGTTTTGGCTCTGTCATGTACAGAAATACCTGTTGTACATCCATTACCAATTAAATCGATAGATACTGTAAATGCTGTTTGATGTAATACTGTATTGTTGTGTACCATTGGGTGTAAATTCAATTCTTTGCAACGCTTTTCGTTCAATGGTGCACAAATAAGACCTCTACCGTGAGTTGCCATAAAATTAATCATTTCTGGAGTAACCATTTCGGCAGCAGCAATAAAATCACCTTCATTTTCACGATCTTCATCATCTACCACAATGATTACTTTTCCTGCGCGAATATCTTCTATTGCTTCTTCTATTGTGTTTAATTGAATAGTATTATTTGACATAATATAATGTAATTTGTTGTGTTTGTTTATTCGTTTTCTTTTGCTATTTCTTCCTCTTTGTCTTTATGTTTAAAAAGATTAACGAAAAAATCGCCAATTGAACTAAAGAAACTTAAGAAGTTTACTTCTCCATTATCTTTAGTTGCTTTTATTGTTAAAAATACAGCCAATGGAGTCAAAACAATTGCTCCTGACCAAGCACCTAAAATTGGTAAAATACCATCTTCTTGCGCTAATTTTTGTCCAAAAGTATTCACAAAGTGATAAATAATAAAAATTATAACAGCAAATACTATTGGTAATCCTAATCCTCCTTTTCTAATAATAGAACCTAATGGAGCACCTATAAAATACATCAAAAAACAAGAATAAGCCACCACAAATTTTCCGTAAAAAGCCAAATAGTGATCGTTTATTTTTCGGATTTGATTAAATGCTGATGCATCATTACTTTCTACATTAAACATTAAACTATTGGTATAATCTACTGCACTTTGAAGTATTCTTGTTTGAGAAAAAGGTTTAAATTCACTAATAATATCTTTTCCTAATTCTACTTTGGGCGCTTCTACTCTTTCTTCTAAATTTTCATCTTTAGCTGTAGAATTTGGAGAATATGGCGTATAAATATTACTGTATCTTACTTGCAAGTTTGCTGTATTCGATTTCTTTTCTTTCGATAATGAAGTTTCTAGCGAATCAATAGTATAAAGCAATTCACTTGCATTTAACATATGATATGTATTGGTAATTTTTTCAGAATCACCTTCTTCTTGTAAATCATTTAAATCAATATTCATTGTGTACTTTTCAAATGAAGTTTGTACAAATGGATATCTTCTCATTTGAGAGCTTGATTTTGGTGTTACATCTTCATAATAATTTCCATCAAAAAGATGTAGTTTTAATATATTAGATGTTTCGTCAGATTCTAATTCTCCGTCTGTAGAGCGAATTACTGCTTTATTATCATAGCCAGATGATGACTTGATATGCATAGTTACATTGTCTAAATACTGACCTTTTTCTCCGCTTTTTTTATCAACCTTTATATTAATTGCTCCAACATCATTAAACTGTCCGGCAGAAATTGCCATAGCTGGTTTTGTTTGCAAAATTTCTTTTCGCATATTGATAAAACGATATTCCGATTTTGGAATTACATCGTTGGCAAACCAAAAAGATACCAATGCCAAACCTGCAATAAAAATTGAAAGTGGTTGCATAGCTCTTTTCAATGATATACCAGAGGCTTTCATTGCGGCAAACTCATAATGTTCGGCAAAATTACCAAACGTCATAATAGATGCCAATAATACTGACAATGGCAAAACCAATGGAACCATTTTGGGAGAATAGAACAATAAGAACTGAACTATTACAAAAAAATCTAAATCCTTTCCGGCCAATTCTGTGATGAATAGCCAAATTCCTTGCAGAATAAAAATAAAGTAAAGAATAACAAACACTGTTAGCAGTGTAGATACAAAGGAAGTTAATATATAGCGATCAAGTATTTTCACTCTACGAATTAATCTATTTTATTGATATAATAATTGAGGTAATTTTCGCTTGCAAAGGTAAAGTGATTTTTTGACAAAGCTTGATTTGTTTTAAAAGAATTAATCGTTAATGTTGACTTTGATCCGTTCTTGTTTACCTGAATTTTATTATAAATCTGTTTTGTTGCTTGATCTACCCCTAACAACACTTCTTTTATTCCTGAATTTTTATCTGTTGGAATCAATTTGATATATTGAATTTGACGTCCTTGAATATTTTGTAGAATATCCCATTGTAAAGTATATCCCGTTTTATAAAAGGTAAATAATTGCGTTGGCAATACATTATCTATTTTTTTAGGATCGTGTTTTGAAACCGTAACCTCTTCATCTTCTTCACTTATAGTGTATATTTTCTGTCCGTCGTAAAGTCTAATAATATCCATAAAAGTTAATCGATACAAATTTCCTTTTAAATCTATATGTCCTTTTCCACTTTGACTTATATTACCTGTTTTTTCATCATTTTGAATGTAAGTAAAATCAACAGATATTGTTGAATAACTTTCTATCTTTTTATTTACTTCGTCTAAAAAATTCTTTGCCCTTTGGCTTGTTTGTGCTTGTGCAGCCATTCCAACCACAGCTACAATAAATAAAATTATTTTTTTCATTTTGTAATCAATATCTTAAAACATTTCATTTTGTTCATTTCTAAAAAAGTGCTCTAAAGCTACTAAATCAGGAAGTAAAACACTGCGAGCCTTGCTCCCTTCAAACGGGCCAACAATTCCTGCTGCTTCTAATTGATCTATAATTCGACCTGCGCGATTATATCCTAATTTTAATTTTCGTTGTAATAATGAGGCCGATCCTTGCTGAGCTGTTACAATAATTTCGGCGGCATCTCTAAATAAAGAATCGCGCTCACTTGCATCAATTTCAAGAATAGTGCTATTTTCTTCACCAACATATTCTGGCAACAAATACGCATCTGCATATGCTTTTTGAGAACCTATAAACTCAGTAATTTTTTCAACTTCTGGCGTATCTACAAAAGCACATTGCACACGTACTAAATCATTACCTTGCGTATATAACATATCTCCTCTTCCGATTAATTGATCTGCACCTTGTTGATCTAGGATAGTTCTAGAATCAATTTTTGAAGTTACTCTAAATGCAATACGCGCCGGAAAGTTGGCTTTAATAATACCTGTAATTACATTTACAGACGGACGTTGAGTGGCTACAATTAAATGAATTCCGATAGCACGAGCTAACTGAGCCAAACGAGCAATTGGTGTTTCTACATCCTTACCTGCCGTCATAATTAAATCGGCAAACTCATCAATAACCAAAACAATGTAAGGTAAAAATCGATGTCCGTTTTCTGGATTTAATCTTCGTTGTTTAAACTTCTCATTGTATTCTTTAATATTTCTCACCATAGCATCTTTTAGCAAGCTATAACGATTATCCATTTCAATACACAATGAATTTAATGTATTGATTACCTTGGTATTATCTGTAATAATTGCTTCTCCAGAATCTGGTAATTTAGCTAAGTAATGGCGCTCAATTTTATTAAATAGCGTTAACTCTACTTTTTTCGGATCAACTAACACAAATTTTACTTCTGCGGGATGCTTTTTGTACAACAACGAAGTAAGCACTGCATTTAATCCAACTGATTTTCCTTGTCCTGTTGCACCTGCCATCAATAAATGGGGCATTTTAGCTAAATCAACCACAAACGTTTCGTTGGAAATAGTTTTTCCTAACGCTACTGGCAATTCCATTTCTGCAGTTTGATATTTTGGCGATGCAATAACACTGCGCATAGAAACAGTAGAAGGTTTTGTATTTGGCACTTCTATACCAATAGTTCCTCGTCCCGGAATTGGCGCAATAATACGAATACCTAAAGCTGCTAAAGACAATGCAATATCATCTTCAAGGTTTTTAATTTTAGAAATACGTATTCCGGCTTCTGGTACAATTTCATACAAAGTTACCGTTGGACCAACGGTTGCTTTAATTTGTGCAATATCTATTTTGTAGTTTCTAAGTGTATCTACAATTTTATTTTTATTTTCTTCTAATTCTTCTTGATTAATTGTAATACTTCCCGTTCCATAATCTTTCAACAAATCGATAGAAGGAAATTGAAAGTTAGATAACTCCAAAGTTGGATCAAACTCACCAAAATCTTGCACTAACTTAGCTGCTAAATTTTCTTCTAACGTACTCTCTTCTTGAGCGGCTTCGATCACAAAATCGCCATTATTTTCAACAATTGTTGTTTTTGTAATGGTTTGATCAATTTCTCTAACCGTTTGATTTATGTTTAATTCTGAACTATGATTAATAGTTGGTTTTATATTTTTTTGATCTACTAAAAGATTAGTGGCTGTTGTTTTTGTTTCTAACTCAATTTCTTCCACTTTAGTTTCGCTTTGCAAAGCAGCTTCTACTAAATCATTTTCAATCTTTATTTCGTTTTCAAAGGTAGTTTCCTTTACTTTAATGTCAGACTTTTCTTTTTCTGGCTGAGTAGCATCAAATGCATTAACAGCATCAAAAACTTTAGCATCATCTTTTTTACCTCCAAAAATTCCACCTAAAAAACTTGGCGTTGTTAAAATTCCTTCTCTAATTTTTGTTGGCGATAATTTATAACGAAACAAAAAGAATACTAAAGTAATAAATCCAATAAGCAATGCTGCACCAATGGTTCCTAAATAATCTGTTAGATACAAGTTTATTTCATAACCAATAGTTCCGCCTAATAATGGATTGATGTCTGAAAAGAATCCAAAAAAGGTAGAAACTAACAACATGGCAAACAAATCCCAAAAAATCATTTTTTTAATTCGTCTTGATGCGATGCCAAAAAAAGCATAAATACCACTTTGAATAAGCAACTTTGCAAAAAAGAAAGACGCAATCCCAAATCCGTTATAGATAAAAACATGACCTAAATAAGCGCCCAATTTACCCAACCAATTGTATACTTCAACATCTCGATTACCAAATTCAGTTAAATTACTTTGATCACTTATTCCGGTAATAAAATACGATAGAAAACTAATTAACAATGCTATACCTGTAATCATCAACAGTATCGAAAATAAAAATCGACTGTTTTTTAATACAGATGTATCATATTTTTTGTCTTCAACTTTTGTTGTTTTTTTCTTTGTTGATGTGTTTTCTTTTCCCACTTTAGAATCTTAATTTGACAAAATACTTTTTATCTTTTGAGCCAATGTACTAAATGTAGAAGATATTTCTAAAGAACATTGCTAACTTTAAAGATTAGATTAACAAAATTCTCTAAAAATATCTTCTCAAAACTTTTTAAATTAATGTATTACAATAAGTTTAATACATTTGAGTAATTTGGTTCGTCTGCTGTTTCAGCAACCTGCTCTGTATATACTACATTTCCTTCTACGTCAATTACAACTACAGAACGAGATAACAATCCTTCTAACGGACCATCAGTAAATACTACACCGTAAGTTTTTCCAAACTCACCAGCTCTAAAGTCAGACAACATTACTACGTTATCTAATCCTTCTGCCCCACAAAAACGATTTTGCGCAAACGGCAAATCTTTAGAAATACATAAAACTACTGTGTTGTCTAATTTAGAAACTTCTTCATTAAATTTACGTACAGAAGTTGCACAAGTTGGTGTATCAACACTTGGAAAAATGTTTAATACAACTCTTTTACCTGCAAAATCTTCTAACGTTTTTACAGATAAATCCGTTCCTACTAAAGAAAAACTCGGTGCTTTCGTATTTGCTGCTGGCAATTCGCCAATTGTGTGAAAAGGATTATTTTTTAAAGTAACTGTTGCCATAATAATATTTTTTAGTTACACAAAAATAGAAAAAAAACACCAATTATACTTAGTGCAAGTAGCTACTAATTTTAGCAAAAGTATTTTCATTGCTTTTACCTTTTTTTTGTTATCGAAAAAACAGATAAAATCATTTCTAAAACCTAAAAAAAATTAGCAAAACTTATCCTTATAATAGATATTGAGAATTAATTTTATTACAAGAAAAAATACCTTTATATTTGCCCTTTAGTATTTAGTTATGGGAAGCGAAAATAATCAAGAAATAGTAAAAAACGTTTTTACAAAATTTTTAGAGGACAGAGGACATAGAAAAACTCCTGAACGTTATGCTATTCTGCAAGAAATTTACGATAGCGAAGAACATTTTGATATTGAATCTTTGTACATCAAAATGAAAAACAAAAACTATCGTGTTAGTAGAGCTACGCTATATAATACTATAGAAATTCTATTAGAGTGTGGTTTAGTACGCAGACATCAGTTTGGGCAAAACCAAGCACACTACGAAAAGTCATACTTTGATAAACAACACGATCACATTATCCTTACAGATACAGGAGAAGTGGTAGAGTTTTGTGATCCTCGTATTCAAACAATTAAAAAAACAATTGAAGATATCTTCAATATTGAGATTCACAATCATTCTCTTTATTTCTACGGCGTTAGAAAATCTGACAAACAAGAAAATGATACAGATTCTAGCACAAACAACTAATTCAACAACTTAACAACACTATAATAATGGCAGTAGATTTACTACTTGGATTGCAATGGGGAGATGAAGGAAAAGGAAAAATTGTAGACGTCCTTACTTCAAAATACGACATCATTGCAAGATTTCAAGGTGGCCCAAATGCTGGACACACTTTAGAATTTGATGGAATTAAACACGTATTAAGAACAATCCCATCTGGAATTTTTCACAAAAACGCAATCAACATCATTGGAAATGGTGTAGTTATTGACCCTGTTGTTTTTATTAAAGAAATTGAAGGTTTAGAGAAATTCAATATCGATATCGTAAATCGCTTATTAATTTCTAGAAAAGCACATTTAATATTACCTACTCACCGTCTTCTTGATGCAGCTTCTGAAACATCAAAAGGAAAAGCAAAAATCGGTTCTACATTAAAAGGTATTGGTCCAACTTATATGGACAAAACAGGTAGAAACGGACTTCGTATTGGAGATATTGAATTGGGTGATTTTGAGCAAAGATACCGTAATTTAGCAGACAAGCACGAAGCAATGATTAAATTTCACGATGTAGAAATGCAATATAATCTTGCTGAAATGGAAGAAGAATTTTTCCACGCTGTGAAAGAATTACAAAAATTAACATTTATAGATAGCGAAGAATATTTAAACAATGCGCTAAAAGAAGGAAAATCTATCTTGGCAGAAGGTGCTCAAGGGTCTTTATTAGACATTGACTTTGGTACGTATCCATTCGTTACTTCTTCAAATACAACTGCTGCCGGAGCTTGCACAGGTTTAGGTATTGCTCCAAACAGAGTAAAAGAAGTATTTGGTATTTTCAAAGCTTATACTACACGTGTAGGAAGTGGTCCTTTTCCAACAGAATTAGAAGATGAAGTTGGAGCTACTATGGCATCTGTTGGTAGAGAATTCGGTTCGGTTACTGGACGTGCTCGCAGATGTGGTTGGTTAGACCTTGTTGCTTTAAAATACGCTGTAGAAGTAAATGGTGTAACAGAACTTTATATGATGAAAGCAGACGTACTATCTGGTTTTGAAAAATTAAAAGTTTGTACAAAATACAACTACAAAGGAAAAGAAATCAATTATTTACCATACAACATTGAACCAAACAATGTTGAACCAATTTACGAAGAACTAAAAGGTTGGAAAGCTGATTTAACAGGATTAACATCCTATGATCAATTACCATCAGAATTAACCACTTACATTCAATTTATTGAAAAACACGTAGGTGTTCCAGTAAAAATAGTGTCTGTTGGTCCAGATAGAACACAAACAATTGTAAAATAATATAAAAACACTTCTTCGGAAGTGTTTTTTTTTATTCTTATCTCTCATCCATAATTTATTCTTAAGGCAAATCTATCTTCATAATATTTTGTTTAAATTTGACAAAAAAATAGAGACTTGAGAACACTATATTTCTTTATACTACTTTTCTTATTTAGTTTTTCTACGTATAGCCAAGATAAAAACAAAATTATTATTCATCATGCAGATTTTTCAGATAGAAATCAGGCAGAATTGCCAGATGCTACTATTCTGAGAGGAAATATATCTGCTGAACACAACGGTATTTTACTCAGTTGTAATAAAGCTTATTATTTTGAAAAAGAAAACTACATCAAACTTTTAGGAGATGTTAGAATGAATCAGGGCGATACCCTTTTTATGGATAGTAAATTTGCGGAATACAACGCATTAAATGGTTTTGCTTATGCCGAAGGAAATGTAGTGGTGCGTTCTCCTGATTCTACTTTAGAAACCGACACACTTCGTTTCAACAGAAACGAACAACTGATTTATTACAACACACCTGGAACAATTATCAATAAAGGAAATGTATTAAAAAGTAAATCAGGTAAATATTTTTTAACCGAAAAGAAATTTCAATTTTTCACAGCCGTTACCATTACTACTACACAAGGAACAGTAGTAAAATCAAATCATTTGGATTTTTACGAAGCACCAGAACATGCCTATGTTTTTGGCCCCTCAACAATTAAAAGTAAAGAAGATTACATTTATACAGAAAACGGTTATTACGATGTAAAGAATGATATTGGAAAAATGGTCAAAAACTCCTACATCTGGTATGACAAACGGAAAATTGAAGGTGACTCTATCTACTACAACAAAGGAAAAGAATTTGCCTCAGCCACCAACCATGTACGAATAACAGATACCATTAACAAAGCAAAAATTACAGGGCACTACGCAGAGCTTTTCAAAGCAAAAGATTCGATGTATGTAACTAAAAAAGCATTGGTAAGTATGCTTACTGAAGAAAAGGATTCTGTTTATTTTCATGCCAAAAAAATTATGCTTACAGGGCCTGAAAAAAATCGAATAATTAGAGGTTTTAAAGATGCTCGGATTTTTAGGGATAGTATGAGCGGAAAAGCAGATTCGATACATTGGAGCGAAAAATTAGGATTAACCCAAATGATAGGTCAACCAGTACTTTGGAAAGACGAAAGCCAAATTACAGGAGATGTGATGCATTTATTGAATAATTTAATAACCAATCAGGTCGATTCTTTAAAAGTATTAAACAATGCTTTTATTATTGAAAAAGATACGCTTGGCAGCGGCTATAATCAAGTAAAAGGTGTTAACTTATATGGTAAATTTAAAGACAGTAAATTATCAGAATTAGATTTAATTAAAAATGCTGAAATGATTTACTATGCCTATAACGAAAAAAATGAATTAATTGGAATAGACAAAGGAATTTGTAGCCATATAAATGTTATGTTCGACAATGGACAAATAGGAAGTGTAACCCTTTTTGTATCTCCTTCAAGTGAACTATATCCAGAAGATAAATTACCTGAAAACGCCAGGCTGCTCAAAGATTTTATTTGGCGAGGAGACGAAAAGATAAATTCTCTGGAAGAAATATTTAGTGATGAAGAAATTCAGGACGAAATAGACAATAAAGAAGACAGGTTGCAAAAACAAAAAGAAGCGCAGCAACCAATGGAAGTGCAAAAAGAAACATTACCCGCACTTCCTGCAACAATAACAAAAAAACAACAACCTAAAAAAGCTTTTTAAACCTAATGAAAGAAGATTTTTTTAACTATCAAGCACAAACATCACCTAATCCTTTAGCAATGGAAGTTTCGCATGCAAAAGGATCATATATATACGATAAAAACGGAAAAGCATACCTAGATTTTGTAGCAGGTGTTTCTGCCTGTACATTAGGTCATCAGCATCCAAAAGTAAACAACGCTATTAAAGAGCAACTTGACAAATATTCTCACGTAATGGTTTACGGTGAATATATTCAAGATCCAGCTGTTGAGTTTTGTAAAATATTAGCCGAAAATATTCCGGCGCCATTAAACAAAACTTACTTAGTAAACTCTGGTACAGAAGCAACAGAAGGAGCCCTAAAATTAGCTAAAAGAGTTACAGGAAGAAGTCAACTAATTTCTTGCTTTAATGCTTATCATGGCAATACAATGGGATCTATGAGCGTTATGGGATTTGAAGAACGCAAAAGAGCTTTCAGACCTTTATTGCCCGACGTAGATTTTATTCATTTTAACTGTGTTGAAGATCTAGAAAAAATAACAACAAAAACAGCAGGAATTATTCTAGAAACCATTCAAGGTGGAGCTGGATTTGTGGAGCCTTTTGACGGATTTTTATCTAAAGTAAGAAAAAAATGTAACGAAGTTGGCGCACTGATGATTGTGGACGAAATTCAGCCTGGATTTGGACGAACTGGGAAATTATTTGGTTTTCAGAATTACGATGTGGTTCCAGACATTATTGTTATGGGAAAAGGTATGGGAGGCGGAATGCCAGTTGGTGCGTTTACCGCTAGCGATGAGCATATGGATATGCTATACGACAACCCTAAATTTGGTCATATTACTACTTTTGGAGGTCATCCTGTAATTGCAGCAGCAAGTTTGGCTACTCTAAAAGAATTAGTTGAAACAGGCATAATGGAGCAAACTTTAGAAAAAGAAAAACTTTTTAGAAGTTTACTAATACACCCTTTAATTTCAGACATTAGAGGTCGTGGATTAATGTTAGCTCCAATGACTTTGAGTGCAGACATAACAAATAAAGTGATTCTTAAATGTCAAGAAAAAGGACTAATTTTGTTCTGGCTTTTATTCGAAGGTAAAGCAATTCGAATCACTCCTCCTCTAACCATTAGTGAAGACGAAATTAGAGAAGGTTGTGCAATGATTTTAGAAGCTTTAGACGAAGTGCAAAAAGAATTAAACGTATAGATTTTTTTTGCTATCAAAATCAACAATTTAAAGAAATAGAATGAATTTCGATAATAAAGACGAAAACGACAACAATTTATCGCTTGCTCGTTTTGAGTCAATGCTCAAAACTAATAAAGTTTTGTTCTTCGATTCGGAAGAGTTTGAAGATATTATTCTTCATTATTTAGATTCTGGCAAAATGAACTTAGCAAATAAAGCATTAAAATTAGCTTTGGAGCAACACCCTACTTCAGTTGGTATCAAAATTGTTGAAGTAGAATTATTAATTTTCCAAAACAAATTAGAAGCTGCTGACAGAATTTTAGATGAACTAGAAAGACTTGAGCCACAAAACGACGAAGTATATATTCAGAGAGCTAATGTTTTTTCTAAAAAAGGAAATCATTTAGAAGCGATAAACGCCCTTAATAAGGCACTTAGCGTTAGTGACGATCCTGTGGATATTTATTCTATTTTAGGAATGGAATATCTATTTATTGACGATGTGGAAAAGGCAAAAGAGAATTTTATCTTGAGCTTAGAAAATGACGGCGAAGATCAATCTACGCTATATAACATAATTTATTGCTTCGATTTTTTAGACGAAAACGAAGAAGCTATTACGTATCTAAATGCATTTATAGATCAAAATCCGTATAGTGAAATTGCTTGGCATCAATTAGGACGTCAGTACTATATTCTAAAAAATTACGAAAAAGCAGTATGGGCATTTAATTACGCAACGCTAATTGATGAACATTTTTTAGGTGCTTATTTAGAAAAAGGAAAAGCGCTAGAAAAATTAAACAAACATCAAGAAGCAATAAATAATTACATGATTACGCTTGAGCTAGATGCTCCTTCTGCATACGTGTTGTTGCATATTGGTATGTGTTATGAAAGTTTAAACAATTTTACATTAGCCATTCAATATTACAAAAAAACAGTGCATGAAGATCCGATGTTAGATAAAGGATGGATTGCTTTAACCGATATTTACATCAAAGAAGCAGAATATGACAAAGCTTTAGTTACTTTAATGAAAGCGATAAATATTGACGAATTTGATGAAAGATATTGGATAAGATATGCTGTTTTAAACAAAAATTTGTTGCAATTTAAAGAAGCAGAAGCAGGCTACAGAAAAGCAACCGAATTGGGTGAAGCAATTATAGATTACTGGATTGATTGGGCAGATATTTTATATCTTTTAGGAGAATATAAAACAGCTATTGACAAGCTAATACAAGTAGATCAAAAAAATCCAAATACACCAGAAATCTATTATCGATTAGCTGCATTTTACTGGGCAGATAACAATGAAAATCAAGGTGTTTTTTGGTTGCAAAAAGCTTTGCAATTAGATGTCGAAAAAGTAAGCATTTTAGCTACATTATTTCCTCAGCAATGGGAAAATAAAACTATACAAAACTGGATTGAAAAATTCAAATCAGAATAAATACAAAACAGCTATTCTAATACGAATAGCTGTTTCCCATTAACAACACTTAACTTGCTATGAAAACAAAAGTTTACGGTTTAATAGGTAAAAACATACACTACTCTTTTTCTCAAAATTACTTTACAAAAAAATTCAAAGCGCTAAAACTAAGTGATAGTAGTTATACTAATTTTGATATTCAAAAAATCAGTGAATTTAGCTCTATCATAGAAAATACAGAACATTTAAAAGGATTAAACGTTACCATTCCATACAAACAAGCTATAATTCCTTACTTGGATTCACTTTCAAAAAAAGCAATCAAAATTGGAGCTATAAACACTATCACCATATCTAAAAACAAAAAACTAAAAGGCTATAATACAGATTGGTATGGTTTTTATCATTCATTAAAACCTTTATTAAAACCTCATCATACAAAAGCACTTATTTTAGGTACTGGAGGGGCAAGCAAAGCCATTGAATTTAGCTTAAAAAAGCTAAATATTGACTATTATTTTGTAAGTAGAACCCCACAAGAAGGCGTTTTCACATATGAAGATTTAAACCAAGAAACACTGAAAGAATACACTATTCTTATCAATACTACTCCATTAGGTACTTTTCCTAATTTGGAAGATAAACCTTCTATTCCTTATCAATTCATTACAAATCAACATATTGTTTACGATTTAATATATAATCCAGAAAAAACAATGTTCTTGCAACTTGCAGAAAAACAAGGTGCAACAATAAAAAACGGATACGAAATGCTAGTCTTACAGGCAGAAAAAGCTTATAAAATATGGTCGAAGCGATTTCAATTTGATTAAATTCTGAATACTTAACAACAAATTCCTTATATAGGATTATTTACCTTTTATTTTTAGATATTTTTTACTAAATTTGAGAATATGTAGCAATATTCCAAATAAGAAATATTGATTGTTAAATACGATATATTTTTACAATTATGTTAGAAAGCAAGAATGAAAACCTGCACGAGCTAGCAGATGGACAAATTAAGGAATCCAACACAAAGATTAGTTCAGAACAAACTGAAAAAAACAAAGCTCTAGATTCCATCACTGCATCTAATGCAGAAGAAAGCGAAGATCGCGATCTTCTAGAAGTAAAAGAAATTACTATTCTTGATTACGAAAAATTAGATCTTGATCAATTAAACGACGAATTAAATCGCTTAATTAAAAATTACAAAATTGTTAGTATAAAAGATATTGTAGAAGATATTAGAAAAGAATTCTACAGAAAATACAACGACTTTATAGATGATAAAAAAGAAGCTTTTTTAGAAGAAAACTTAGATGCTGTAGACAGTGATTTTGAATATATCTTACCTATAAAAGGAACTTTTGACAAAACATACAACGATTTCAGATCGAAAAAAAATGCGTACTACAAAGAACTACAAAACAATCTGAATCAAAATTTAAATAAACGCCTTACAATTATTGATAAAATTAAAACTATTGTTGATAATGACGAGCACAAGGCAGATGCTTTAAAACAATTAGCAGAATTAAAAGACGAATGGAAAAACGCAGGATCTATTCCGAAAGACAAATACAATCACGTTTGGAACAACTATCATTTTCATATTGAACGTTTTTATGATCAATTACATTTAGATAGAGAATCAAGAGATTTAGATTTTAAATACAACTTAGATTTAAAACTTAAGTTAATTGCTCGTGCAGAAGCATTATTGGCCGAACAAGATATTATAAAAGCATTTAGAGAACTTCAAACGTTACACAGAATTTGGAGAGAAGAAATTGGACCAGTTGAGCGTGATATGCGTGAAGTTGTGTGGGAAAAATTTAGTGACATAACCAAACAATTACATGATAAACGAGAGGTTTTATTTGAAAATTTAAGACAAGGAGAAAGAGAAAATCTTGCTATAAAAGTTCAAATTATAAGTGAAATTGATGTATTGTCAAAACAAACAATTACATCTCACAATCAATGGCAAAAAGAAATTAAAAAAGTAGAAGCTTTAAGAAGCCATTTCTTTTCGATAGGTAAAGTTCCAATAGAGAACAACGAAGAAGTTTGGGCGCTTTTTAAGCTAGCTACAAGAAACTTTAATGCTAGTAAAAACAGATTTTACAAAGATTTAAAAAAAGTACAGCAAAAAAATTATAATGATAAGCTAGCTTTAATTAACAAAGCTTTAGAATATAAAGAGAGTGAAGACTTTGATAAAGTAACACCTCTTATGAAGCAAATTCAAGAAGATTGGAAAAAAATAGGTCATGTGCCTAGAAAATATTCCGATCAACTTTGGAAAGAATTTAAAGATGCGTGTAATCATTATTTTGATCGTTTACACACTGCCAGAAATGAAGAAAATCAGGAAGAAGGTGAAAATTACAACAAGAAAAAAGATTTCTTAGATGAGTTAAGATCATTCACACTTACTGGCGATCACAAAACTGATTTAACAGCAATTAAAGAAAAAATAACTACTTGGAAAGCTATTGGAAATGTGCCTTCTAATAAAAGATTTATAGAAAGTAAGTTCAATAAAATTTTAGATGTATTATTTGATAAATTAAGCTTAAGCAAAAGAGATTCTGAAGCTATGAAATTTTCAAATAGATTAGATGATATTTTAGAATCTAATGACAAGAAAAAACTAAAGCAAGAAGCTCAATTTATTCAACGTAAAATAGAAGAACTATCAGGTAATATTTTACAATTAGAAAATAATCTTGCTTATATTTCTAACGCAACAAAAGACAATCCTTTTGTAAAAGAAGTAAATAAGAGCATTGAAAAACACAAAGAAGAACAAAAAATTTGGGAAGATAAACTTCAACAAATT
The DNA here is from genome assembly GCA_030151255.1 of Flavobacterium sp. GTDB lineage: Bacteria > Bacteroidota > Bacteroidia > Flavobacteriales > Flavobacteriaceae > Flavobacterium. The sequence continues at coordinate 2,805 of JASLED010000003.1, read as the reverse complement.
AGAGAAGTTGAACTATAAATCAAAAAAGCGTCAAAAATATCTTGACGCTTTTTTTTTTTGTATTAATTTATCTTTTTGGCTACATCTTTTAAAAGATGTTTTATTTCCTGAAACATGGCTTTGGTTTCTGGCTCTACAAAATCTTCGGGTTTAAATTCTTGTGTAGCAATACTACTAGCATATTCCCATATTTCTAAAATATCATACGCTTTTACTCGATATGGTTTGTAGAACGAATTATCTGAATGTAATTCATATGTTTCTTCATCAATTTTATACATTCGTTTATATACCACTCCTTCATTAGCAGTTATTACAACGTAAGTATGCCCATTTCGAATGTAATCCAATCGCTCTATATAACTACCAATAATAAATGATCCTTCTTGATGTGGTGGCATAGAGTCTCCTTCAATTGGAAAAGCTCTATACTTTCCTTCTCTCAAAAACGGAAGTGAAATTTGTTCTAAATTTTGAATAAACTCCGGGTCTGCATATCCTGATAAATAACCAGCTCTTGCTTTGTGTGGAATAATTTCTATAAAATTATTTCCCATCGGATCAACCATGATAGGCAACAATATTCTATTATCTTCCAACTTCAACAAATCTTGCATTGGTACTTTTCGTAAATCAACAGAAATAAGCAAATCAACACTTACGTGAAAATATCTCGATATACGCAATAAAACTTCCAAAGGCGGCTCTGATGCTCCTTCTTCGTACTTGGAATAACGTGCACGTGTAATCATTAAAGCTTCTGCAACTTTTTGCTGCGACAATTCTTTCTGTGCTCGTAAGTATCTTATGTTATCTGATAAATATGACATATGCTAAAATTTATAGCATCAAATATAGTGAAATTAGCTAACATTTGTAGTTATTGTGTTTGAATAAACATTTTAACATCCAACTAAAACACTTATTCTGATTAACACTAAAATTATAACTAATTTCAATTTTATATATTCAGCGGAGTTTTTTAAGTATAAAAACAGTGCAAAAAAATAAGGATAGTAATTAAACCATCCTTATTTACTAATAAACTTAAACTAAAAACCTATTTACTTATAAATATTTTAAACATCTATTTCTTCAGAAACTAATTTTTCTTGCAATAAAGGTTTGTCAGCAATATATCCATCCACCCACTCTATTAAACACTCTGAATCGTATGGTAATAATTGTACAAATGCCTTTTGAAATTCTTTTACAAAAAGCTCAGCATCAAAACTCACGTTTTCTAATACCAATTTTGTATGTTGCAACATTTCTCTTGATTCCATTTACTTATTTATTTTCAACATTTCAAAAATAAGCAATTAACATTTTATAAATAAATATTTTTTGTTTTTAATATATTTTTTATTAAAAAACCAACAAAAAATACACTTTAAGCTTTAAGAGTACTTAAATGATTTTTAAAATTAAATTATTTCAATTAAAAAGTTATTTCAATTAACAATTCATCAATTCACTATTTCAATATAAGTAATATTTTACTTTAAAGAAACTATTTTAGAAAAAAAACAATTTTTCAATCAATTATTTATCATTTTAACAACAAATATTTAGCAACATATTTTAAACAAAAATAAAAAACAACATACTAAATTACAGTTAGTTATGAATAAAACAGCCATTTTTAAAATTCAAAAATGGCTGTTTTATATCTATTTTTTATAAGCTATAATCATTTCTCTTTTTCCTGGTGGCCCTGGAACTCTATCAACTTCAAAACCAACAGCTTTCATATTTCTTCGAATAATTGACCTACATGCATAAGTAACAAGAATTCCGCCTTTTTTTAAACTATCAAATGCTTTTTTAAAAATAGCTTCACTCCACAAATCGGGCTGAAATTGATAACCAAAAACATCAAAATAAACAAGATCAAAATAATTTTCTAACAAAATAACTTCTTCAAAACGAGCATTTATCTTGTGTAATTGTATTGTATCTGACAATGAAATCAGACTTCCCCAATTGCAATGATGGCTCTTTTTAAACAAAATATTTGCTACATCAAACTCTTTCAAATTATTAGAATAATCCAGTAATTCATATTCTTCTTTTTGCAACGGAAATGCTTCTATTGTATGATATTCTAATGTTTGATTATGCTGCATAACTTCTTGCATTGTTAACAAAGCATTTAACCCTGTTCCAAAACCAAACTCAAGCACACGAACATTGCTTAAATTAGTTAACTTATGCAACCCATTTTGAATGTAAACATGTTTAGATTCTTGAATAGCACCATGAATAGAATGATACGTTTCGCTCCAATCTTCAATAGAAATAGAATGAGATCCGTCTGAAGTAACGATTATTTTTTTCTTCAAAATAATTATGGAATTAGCAGCTTTTTAATTCTTGGCACTGGTCCTCCACACTTTTTTGCATGGCATTCCAAACAAGAGTTTACAATTGCATTAAATTTATTTTTTGTATTTATATTAGGATCTTTGTAAAATTCTTCTTCAATTGCTAAATAACTTTTAGCTTGTTCGTTAAAAAAAGTATCACGTTCAGAAGGATCGGTCATATCTGCTAAAAACAATTGATAATGCAACGAAGGCATGCTATCTGTAATTGATATTCCTTCCAATATTTTTTCTTTAATACGCTGATTATCTACCCACATTTGCTCCATTAAAGCAGCCATTGGCGACATTTCATACATCTTAAAAGTACTTTCTTCTTCCGTATTTTGTTCTGTAATTGAAACTGAATCAGCTGTTTTTGACTCATTTTTACAACTTAATAAAGCAAAACAAAGCAATAATCCTATTATTTGACGCA
>JASLED010000010.1 GCA_030151255.1 Flavobacterium sp. | reverse complement strand
TTCAATATCAGAAACGGACATTCCTTTGGCATAAAGTGACACAATAACGTTTTCCAAGCCTTCTACCATGCTTTTTCGCTTGGGGATAATCATAGGGTTAAAACTAGCATCGCGATCCCTAGGAACCTTTATTTCTTCTTCTCCGTAACTGGTTTTATCTTTTTGCTAGAATAACCATTACGTGTATTATCTCCCTTTCTTGAATCATGCTTATCGTAATCTAAGTGAGCATCTAGCTCACCTTCTAACATTTTTTCAATTCCTCGCTTTTGTAAGTCTTTTAGGAAGTTTTGAAGTTCATCTCCAGTTTTAAACTGTTTGAAAAACTCATCCGGAAATAGGTCTTTTGTTTCCATAACTATTTAAATATTAAATATATAAAAAATTCTGCTCGGTTTTAACCCAAGCAGAATTTTATACTTACACAGTTTTTTTTATTTCAATTTTTATTACTTACTCAAGTACATTTTTCTACGAGAATAAATATCATAAAAAGTATCGTCTCTTAAATTATCAATAAACAAAATGCTTTCCCCAGTTGATTTCATCTCAGGTCCTAAAGATTTGTTTACGTTTTTAAACTTATTGAAAGAGAATACTGGCGTTTTAATAGCATATCCTTTCAACTGCGGATTAAAAGTAAAATCAGTTACTTTATTATGTCCTAACATTACTTTTGTTGCATAGTTTACATATGGCTCGCCATATGCTTTTGCAATAAACGGAACCGTTCTAGATGCTCTTGGATTTGCCTCGATAATATAAACAACATCATCTTTTATTGCAAACTGAATATTGATTAACCCAACTGTTTTTAAAGCCACAGCAATTTTTCTTGTATGATCTTTAATTTGGTTTAATACAAATTCGCCTAAATTAAACGGAGGCAACATAGCGTGGCTATCTCCAGAGTGCACTCCACATGGCTCAATGTGTTCCATAATTCCAATGATATACACATTTTCTCCATCACAAATTGCATCTGCCTCTGCTTCGATTGCTCCATCTAAGTAATGATCCAACAATAAAGAGTTACCCGGAATTTGATTCAATAAATCAATTACGTGCTCTTCCAACTCTTTTTTATTAATCACAATCTTCATTCCTTGTCCGCCTAATACGTAAGAAGGACGAACCAATAATGGAAAATCTAATTGATCTGCCAATTGCAACGCTTGATCTGCCGTTTTTGCTACTCCAAATTGTGGAAATGGAATTTCCAATTCTTCTAATAAAGTAGAGAAACGTCCGCGGTCTTCTGCTAAGTCTAATGCGTCATAGCTTGTTCCTAGAATTTTGATTCCGTGACGTTCTAATTTTTCAGCCAATTTCAAAGCAGTTTGCCCACCTAACTGAACAATTACTCCTTCTGGTTTTTCGTGACGAATGATATCGTAAATATGCTCCCAGAATACTGGTTCAAAATACAATTTATTAGCTGTATCAAAATCAGTAGAAACTGTTTCTGGGTTACAGTTGATCATTATCGTTTCGTATCCGCATTCTTCTGCCGCTAACACACCGTGTACACAAGAGTAATCAAATTCAATTCCTTGTCCAATTCTGTTTGGTCCAGAACCTAATACCACTATTTTTTTCTTGTCTGTAACAATACTTTCGTTAGCTACGTATTTTGTTCCGTCAGGACGTTGAATTTCTGCCTCAAATGTTGAATAATAATAAGGTGTTTTTGCAGGGAATTCAGCCGCACAAGTATCTACCAACTTAAACACACGATTGATGCCCATATCTTCTCTTAAATCGTGCACTTTACTTTCTACTGTTTTCAACATATGTGCAATTTGTCTATCAGCAAATCCTTTTTGTTTTGCTTCCAACATCAAATCTTTAGGCAATGTTTCAATCGTATATTTAGAAATTTCTTTCTCTAAGAAATATAATTCTTCGTATTGTTTTAAGAACCACATATCTATTTTTGTAATCTCGTGAATTCTACTCAACGGAATTCCGTGTTGAATAGCATCATAAATTACAAATACGCGGTCCCAACTTGCGTGTGTCAGTTTATCAATAATTTGGTCGTAGCTAGTATATCCTTTTCCATCTGCACCTAAACCATTGCGTTTAATTTCTAATGATTGTGTTGCTTTATGTAATGCTTCTTGGAACGAACGTCCAATTCCCATTACCTCTCCAACAGATTTCATTTGTAAACCTAATGTTCTGTCTGCCCCTTCAAACTTATCAAAGTTCCAACGAGGAATTTTTACAATTACATAATCCAACGTTGGTTCAAATAAAGCCGAAGTTGATTTTGTAATTTGATTTTGTAATTCGTCTAATGTATAACCTAAAGCTAATTTTGTAGCAATTTTAGCAATTGGATATCCTGTTGCTTTTGATGCCAATGCAGATGAACGAGATACACGTGGATTAATTTCAATTGCTACGATATCTTCTTTTTCATCTGGAGAAACTGCAAACTGAACGTTACATCCACCTGCGAAGTTTCCGATGCTACGCATCATTTTGATTGACATATCACGCATTCTTTGGAATGTTCTGTCTGATAATGTCATTGCTGGTGCAACTGTAATACTATCTCCTGTATGAATTCCCATTGGATCCATATTTTCGATTGTACAGATAATAACTACGTTATCATTTTTATCGCGCAATAATTCTAGCTCATATTCTTTCCAACCTAAAAGTGCCTTATCAATAAGTACTTCGTGAATTGGAGAAGCTTCCAAACCATTTGTCAATAAATCATCGAAATCTTCTGCTTTAAAAACAAAAGCTGCTCCTGTACCTCCTAAGGTAAACGAAGGACGAATTACTAATGGAAATCCAAATTCTTGTGCAATTTCTTTTCCTTCTAAGTAAGAAGTAGCTATTTTTGCTGGTGCAGCAGGAATTTCAATTTTTTCTAATAATTGTTTAAATTGCTCACGATCTTCTGTGATATTAATAGCATTAATATCTACACCAATTAATCGAACGCCAAAATCTGACCAAATTCCTTTTTCGTCGCACTCTAAACATAAATTCAATGCAGTTTGTCCTCCCATTGTTGGTAAAACAGCATCAATTTCTGGATGAGCTACTAAGATTTCAATAATTGAGCGCGTAGTTAAAGGTTTTAAATAAATATGATCCGCCATAGAAGGATCGGTCATAATTGTTGCAGGATTAGAATTAACTAAGATAACTTTAATCCCTTCTTCTCTTAAGGATCTTGCCGACTGTGAACCTGAGTAGTCAAATTCGCAAGCTTGTCCAATAATTATTGGTCCTGAACCAATAATTAAAACGGTCTTGATAGAAGTGTCTTTAGGCATTTTTTGTGATGTTTTTTTATTACTTTAAATTTACATAAAGTAAGCAAGTGTTGTGTGATTATATTGTAATTGTTCCCTACTAAGTATAAAAAAAGGCGTTACCTCCAATGAGTAACACCTTTATTTATATTTTAGTCAAAACATTAATGTTTATGCTTTGTTTCACAAGAAACAGTTAATTTATGTCTTCCTTTAGCTCTTCTTGCAGCTAATACTTTTCTACCATTAGGAGTAGACATTCTTTCCATGAAACCATGTTTGTTTCTTCTTTTTCTATTTGAAGGTTGAAACGTTCTCTTGCTCATTGCTTTTATCTTTAAATCTTAGTATTATAATCTTCTATAAATAGCTTTAATGTGCTTTCGCCAAAAACCGAGTGCAAATATATAAAGTCATTTGATTCTTACAAAGTCTTTTTGTAAAATATTTCAGAAAATCTATTTATTTGTGCCCAACTATTTATTTGAAGTGCTCTATTTGACGCGAAATTACAAAATAAAATGATATTTCCAGTCATTTATATATCTGAATTTCAAATATTAATTGTGTATTCAGTACAATAGAATGTTATTATACTATAGCTTTTAAACTTAAATCCATATTGTGTACAGAATGTGTTAATGCGCCAGATGACACATAATTTACTCCACATTCTGCGTATTGACGCACTGTTTTTTCGTTGATATTACCCGAAGATTCTGTTTGACATTTCTCTCCAATTAACGCTACTGCTTTTTTTGTAGTTTCAAAATCAAAATTATCTAATAATATTCTATAAACGTTTTCGCATGCCAAAATCTGCTGTACTTCGTCTAAATTTCTAGCTTCAACAATAATTTTTAAATCTTTATTATTCGTTTTTAAATACGTATTTGTTTGTTCAATTGCCTCTTTTATTCCTCCCGCAAAATCAATGTGATTATCTTTTAGCATAATCATATCATACAAAGCAAAACGATGATTTTCTCCTCCTCCAATTCTAACCGCCCATTTTTCGATAGCGCGAATTCCTGGTGTAGTTTTACGAGTGTCTAATATTTTGGTGTTTGTTTCATCCAATAAATTGGCAAAGAATTTTGTTTTAGTTGCAATTGCACTCATTCTTTGCATTGAGTTTAACATAAAACGCTCTGCTTTTAAAATAGATTGGGACGAACCCGATATGGTTAAAACAATATCGCCAACCTTTACTTGGCTACCATCCTCAATAAAAACTTCTACTTTTAAATTGCTATCAACATATTTCAAAATCATTTTTGCAAACTCTACACCTGCAATAATCCCTTCTTCTTTTACTAAAACAGCAGCATTACCCTGAGCCTCGCTTGGTATACACGCCAACGAACTATGATCGCCATCGCCTACATCTTCTCGTATTGCGTTGCTTATTATTTGTACTAATTCTGCCTGAAATTGTTGTTCTGAAATCATAAATCATTCTAATTTGAGGCTAAAATATGAAATGTTTTTTATTCTAATCAATACTTTTCAACGCATTATTTAGTAATAAAAAAAACAGATTTGGTTCCTTTTTCAATCTTCATCAGAAAAATAATAGTTTTCGTTGGTCTTACTTCTCAAATTAGTTTAACTTTATATTTATTATTCAATTCTCAATTAATATATGAAAAAACTATTGTTGTCTTTATGCCTTGCATTTACCATAATGAGTTGCAACCAAAAAGTAGCTCCACCAAAGGATATAACCGTAAATGATCATTTCACGATTCAAATACCTTCTAATTTAGCAGTAATGGAAGATTTGTATCCAAATGCTGTAATGCAATACGGAAATACGTTTAATCAAGTATATATTGTAGGAACAGAAACTGATAAGAAAGACAATGAAAACTTTCAATCATTTGTGAACGAAGCTTTATCAAAATATGAAAAACGACCAGACTATACAATAGTAAAACAACAAGATGTAATGATTAATGGTTTGCCTGCCAAAATATTTGATCTTACAATGAAACAACAAAATACCAACATGTTTATGACGCAAGTAATGATTGATGGGAAAAAAGCAAATTATGAATTAATTGGTTGGTCTTTAGGAGAAAATAAATCTTATCAGGGCGAACAATTAATGGATATTATTTCAACTTTTAAAGAAATTTAAATAACTTATTAAGTTTCAGACAAGTTCTATGCAATAATAAATAAACACTATAGTTTTTAGCTAAAAATTACTCAATGATTTTTAACTAAAAGACATATAATATTTAAACATAACATCAGATAAGTGTTTTTTATTCGATAAAACCACTAATAACATTCTTTTTTTAACAACAATATTAACACAGTCTAATTGTATATCTACAATTAGTATTGTACATTTGAATAAACAAAATAGCAAATTAAAATGAAAAAAATCTTATTATCATTAGCAGTAGTTGCAGCATTATCATTAGCATCTTGTGGAGGAAAAACAGCTGACCAAGCTACAACAACAACTGAACAAGAAGTAGCTCAAGAAAGCGGATCAAAATACGATGTAAACTTAGAAGAAAGTGTTGTTACTTGGAAAGTAGCTCATAAAGGTGGATTTGCTCCAAGATGGGGAACTTTAAAATTACAATCTGGTTCACTTACAGCAAATGAAAACGGTCTAAACGCTGGTGATTTTGTAATTAATATGAATACAATTACAGCAGATCCTGCTTCTGTTGGTAAAGACGAAGGAAAACAATCTACAGACTTAGATGCACACTTAAAAAATGCTGATTTCTTTGACGTAGAAAAATATCCTACTGTAACTTTCCAAATTACAAAAATTGAAGATTTTGCTGGTAACGCAGATAATAGTGTACTTGCAGATGCAAATGCTTTAATTAGTGGAAACATTACAATTTTAGGAAACACTGTAAATACAACTTTCCCTGCTGTAGTAACTATCCTTGACGGAAAAACTACAATTGTAGCTAAATTTGTAGCTAATAGAGCTGATTGGGGATTAAAATTTGGTACTACTGATGATAAAGGTAGTGCTATTAATCCAGCTGAATGGGGAATTAGTAAAGATATGGAAATTGGTATCAACTTAGTTGCTAACAAAGTAAACTAATAATTTTACCTTTTATTTAATATTCTTTTAGGAGTTGCTTATTCAGCAACTCCTATTTTTTATAGTTACTTTTACCAAAACAAGAATATTTCTGTAATTTTTGGAAGATAGAAAAATGGAAACAAACATGAAAAATTTTGATCTTATTATTATTGGAGGCGGACCAATTGGTATTGCATGTGGTATTGAAGCTAAAAAAGCTAATTTATCTTATTTAATAATAGAGAAAGGATGTCTTGTAAACTCTTTATTCCATTATCCTGTAAACATGCAGTTTTTTTCGTCGTCAGAATTATTAGAATTAGACAATATTCCGTTTATAAGTAAAGAGCACAAACCAAGACGAAGCGAAGCATTAGAATATTACAGAAGAGTAGCAACTACAAATAATCTTTCTATTCATTTATTTGAAACTGTTTTAGATGCACAGAAAAATGAAAATGGAAATTTTGATGTACAAACTTCTAAAACAAATTATTCTACCAAAAACATTATTATCGCTACTGGTTTTTATGATATTCCAAATCCTCTAAATATAAAAGGAGAAAAACTGCAAAAAGTTTCACATTATTACACAGATCCGCATTATTATGCCGGAATGGACATTGTAGTAGTAGGTGCTAGCAATTCATCTGTTGATGCAGCGCTAGAATGTTATCGAAAAGGTGCTAACGTAACAATGATTGTAAGAGATTCGTCTATTAGTTCACATGTAAAATATTGGGTAAAACCTGATATTGAAAATAGAATTGCAGAAGGTAAAATAAAAGTTTGGTTTAACAGTAATATAACCGAAATTACACCTGATATGGTTATTGCAAATACACCTAATGGAGAAATAAATTTAAAAAATGATTTTGTGCTTGCTTTAACAGGCTATCAACCTAACTTTTCTTTCTTACAACAACTTGGAGTAACACTTTTATCTGACGAAAATTTGACACCAACATACAATGCAGATACCATGGAAACAAACATTCCAAATTTGTATTTAGCAGGTGTAGTTTGCGGCGGATTAAACACACATACTTGGTTTATAGAAAACTCTAGAATACATGCAAAAACAATTATTTCTAATATAACATCAATTAAATAAATTCCTTATGTTTTACACGTTGCACAAACTCCTTTGGCAATCACTTCGATATTGTGGAGCACAAAACCCTTTGGAATTTCAATTTTAGGAATAATTACTTGAGTTAAACAAATTGTTTGTTTGCAATTATCGCACACAAAATGCAAGTGTGTATCATGATGTTTATCTTCGTTGCAAGCTTGAGAACACAAAGCATAATGAGTTACATTTGCTGTTGAAATACTATGCAATAAACCTTTGCTTTCAAACGTTTTTACTGTTCTATAAATAGTAACTCTATCTGATTGTTCAAAACCAGACTCAATATCAGCTAAGGAAACAGCTCCATCTTGTTTTTTCAAAAACTGTAGCACCAACAAGCGCATAGCTGTAGGTTTTATATTTTTTGATTTTAGTTCTTCTTCTAGCTCAATCATATTCATTATACCTATTTTTTGCATCTATATTGTAAAGATATAAATGTTTAACAGATAAGCTTATTAAATTCTACTGTTGAAATTACCTTCAAAATGCTTTATTTAAAGCACAAAAAAACATTTTTATTCATTAATCATTTAATAAAAAGATGAAAACAATACTTTTTTCACACCGAAAATCAGTATTATTGTTTACTAATCTTTTTAGAACACACTATTTACACGTACAAAATATAAAAAATGCAAAAAATTATAGGTAGTATCTTAATTGTTGCGGGCACAACAATTGGAGCAGGAATGCTGGCAATGCCCATTATTTCTGCCAATGTAGGTTTCGGTTTTATCTCTTTAGTATTAATTTGTATCTGGTTTACAATGTTTTATACTGCTACAATTTTGGTAGATGTATATAAATATAACTCGCCAAACGATGGTTTAAACACACTTAGCTTAAAATATCTTGGAAAAGCTGGAGCCATTGTTACAGCATTTTGTATGTTGATATTAATGTATGCTTTAGTAAGTGCGTACATTACTGGCGGAGGTGAAATTCTACGTTCAAATTTAGAATTGTGGTTGGGCAGTGAAGTTTCGCCACAAGCATCGGCAGTTTTATTTGCTATTTTATTTGGAGGCATTATCGCATTCGGAACTCGTTTGGTAGATATAAGCACAAAAATTGTTTTCACCATAAAATTAATTTTTCTGTGTATTGTAATTGGATTGTTATTACCAACTATTGAAACAGAATATTTAAAACATGTACCAAATAATGCTATTTCGGTATTAGCCGCAATTCCAGTAATATTTACTGGTTTTGGATTTTGTGTTGTAATTCCAAGTTTAGTAAAATATCTAGATGGCAACATCAAACAACTAAAATGGGTGTTTTTTATTGGAAGTGCTTTGCCGTTAGTTATCTATCTAATTTGGGAATTAACTATTTTAGGCAATATTCAAAGCAGTGTTTTCAACGCTATTTTACAAGAAAATTCAGGATTAGAAGGTTTGTTAAAAGCAATTAGAGTGGTACATGATTCAAACATAATTAAAATTTCATTTACTATTTTTGCCGCTGCGGCATTGCTTACTTCTTTCTGGGGAGTAGCTTTGGCCTTATTGGATTATATAAAAGATTTGGGGAGAAATAAAAGTTACATTCGCCATAATTTTTCTGCGTTATTACTAACTTTTATTCCGCCATTATTATTCGCTTTATTTTATCCTGATGGATTTGTTATTGCGCTTGGCTATGCCTCTATTCCTCTAGTAATTTTAGCCTTAACCTTACCAATGCTAATGCTAAAAAAAGCACAAATAGAAGCTCATGAAAAACAAAGTATTCTTCAAAAAGTTTCATATTTATTTTTCTGGGTGTTATCTATTTTAATCTTTATATTACAAGGATTGATGGTTACTGGTATTGTTCCTGCTTACTAGAAAAATAATTTTATTCCCAACTAATAATTTTATTTCTATTTTAATAGTTGGGGATAATTTATTATGGATTTTTTACCATATTTCTATCTCTTTTATACTTAATAAATAAATACCTTTGTCTACAACTGTCAATTGTCAATTAAGATGAAAATACTTGTTCTAAATGGTCCGAACCTTAATCTTTTAGGTAAAAGAGAAACTAGCATTTATGGCTCTTCAAACTTTGAAACCTATTTTGATTCTTTAGTTGAATTATTTCCAACAATAGAACTTTCGTACTTCCAATCGAATGTTGAAGGAATACTTATTGATAAATTACACGAAGTTGGTTTTAGTTACGACGGTATTGTTTTAAACGCAGGTGCTTACACGCATACATCTATTGCTTTGGCAGATGCTATTGCTGCTATTACAACACCTGTGATAGAAGTACATATTTCTAACACACAGGCACGCGAAGATTTTCGAAAACATTCAATGATTGCAACTAATTGCAAAGGAATTATTATTGGTTTTGGACTTAAAAGTTACGAATTGGCAATTCGTGCGTTTTAAATCTTATGATTCAATTAAGTAATGAAATAAGATTTTTTTTTCTTTTCCTAATTTTTTTTCTATTAGGTAATGTTGCTTATTCTCAAATTTTTAAAGGACAAATTATATCTGAAGATAAATTACCTTTATCCAATTGTATTATTTTTATTCCTGATACAAACGAATACACAACATCAGATAATAATGGGCAATTTGCTATTGATTGGTCATCAAAACTACCTCTTTACATTCAATTACAAGGTTACGAAAAACAAAAAATAAAATTCAAAAACGCTGAAGAAAATTCTGTTATTCAACTTGTTCCGCTTGACAAAAACAAGATCTTATATACAGAAAAGAACAACAACTTTGCTGGTTTTTTAATCTCAATACTTTATCGTCATTTTAAACTACGAACAAATGATTATGAGGTTGATTATTATTCTAGAGGTGATATTCAATTAAACACAAAACGACAAACATTTTTAGGTCAACAGCGAAAAGATCTTGATCCAGCATTGGATGTAAATCAAAATGAATTGAATGATTTTATTTATTTTGGCGAAGTAAATTCAAATCTTTTTTTTCAGAATAAAATTATTAGTAAAGAGCAAATAAAGGCTTTTCAGACCAGAGGAAATTCAAAAGACATTTTATTTTTGATTGGTACAAATAATGATTTTAATATCTTCAATAAAATAGTTTCCAATCAAATTGATGTTATTTCTCCGTTATTGCCATATTCAGATATATATTACAATTATGATATTGTAGAAGAGAAAAAAATAGACGATCAAACTATTTACAAAATTCAATTTAGCCCAAAACGCGAAAGCGAACCTATTATGAATGGCTATATTGAATTTACAGATAAAAACTGGCAAGTACTTTTTTTTAGTGCAAAAATGCGCGGTACAAACGTAAATTTAAAAGATATAACTGAATTAGAAGTTCAGCAAACATATAGCTATGTTCCAGCCTTGAATGCCAATGTAAAAAGTAATCAATTAATATCTTTTGATGGTCGTTTTTTAGTATTTGATTTTATAGGTAAATTTGAAAGTACTTTTAGAAATTATCTTCCAAAGGCAAGCTACTTAACAGAAAATCATTCGCCAGAATATATTTCGTATCAAAAAGGATACAATATTGACGAAGAAAATAAATTGAGTAAAATACGTCCATATCCGCTTACGCAAACAGAGCGCGAATATTTAGCTGAGAAAACTATTTTATTAACCGAGAATACAAAAGCTAACCTAAATGCAATTGATAAAAGAACAAATAATTTTACACTTTTTAAATTCATAAAAGGTTACAAATACATTAATTCTTACAAAAACAGCTCATATAGCTATCGTGGTTTATTATCTACTTTTGCCTTTAATGCTGTACAAGGTTTTAATATTACAACTGGAATAGATTACAATAAAATTCACTCTAGCAATAACAATAACACTTCTTTTGGCGTAAATGTAAGTTATGGCTTAAGTGAAAGTAAATTTAGATTTGATGGATACGTTAAGCATGTTTTTAACCAAACTAATTATGCTACTTTAGGTATAGAAGGAGGAGAAAAAATTGAACAATTTAATCATGATAATCCAATAAGCAAACCCATAAACTCGTTTGCATCAGCTTGGTTTGGAAAGAATTACGCAAAGTTTTTTCAAAAGAAATTCATCTCATTAGATTATAGTCAATATGTTTTTGACAATTTTAAAATTAACGCAAAAGCAGAATATGCCTTTCGTCAGGTTTTATACAACAGTTTAGAAAATCCGCCGTTTGTGCCAACATTAAATTTTGAATCAAACAATCCGTTAGATCCAACCGATTTTACATCAAAACCATTTGAGGATAATCATACTTTTAAATTTAATGCTAATGTTCAAGTTGTTTTCGATCAAAAAACAATTCAATATCCTGATAAAAAACAATACATCAAGCAATCTAAATTTCCTATTTTAGAAATTAATCTAGAAAAAGCAATCAATTCAACCAACAAAAATTATAATTATACGTTTGGTTCAATTACAACTAAATATCAAAACAATATTGGCAATATTGGCGAATTGTATTCGGGTATTTCTATTGGGCAATTTTTTGAACAAAATGATATTTCATTTACCGATTACAAACACTTTAATGGAAATCAAACTTTTATTGGTTCTACTGCTATCTATAATAAGAGCTTCAACTTATTACCTTATTATGATTACAGCACTAATAAATCATATATAGAATTTCACTTAGAACATGATTTTAGAGGTTTTATTACCAATAAAATACCTTTGTTAAACAAAACGAGATATTCGCTTATTATTGGTTATCACTTACTGAGTGTGCCTGAAAAACCCACATATAAAGAATATAGTATAGGTTTAAATAACTTTGGTTTTGGAAAATTTAGACCTTTCCGTATTGATTATGTTACCTCGTTATCTAGCAATACCAAGAAAACACATGGAGTTATATTGGGCATAAAAGTACTTGAACTTATTCAAAAATAAAAAATCCTTCTAAAAGAAGGATTTTTTATTTATATGTTAATCTACTATGCGTTCAATTTTTGCGCCAAGTGCTCTTAAACGCTCATCAATTCTTTCGTATCCTCTATCAATCTGATCAATATTTTGAATAATACTTATACCTTTTGCAGAAAGTGCGGCAATTAATAATGAAATACCTGCACGAATATCTGGCGAAGACATTTTTGTTGCTTTTAATTGAGATTTAAAATCATGCCCAATTACCACAGCTCTATGCGGATCGCATAAAATAATTTTTGCGCCCATATCAATTAATTTATCAACAAAGAACAAACGGCTTTCAAACATTTTTTGATGAATTAATACCTCTCCTCTTGCTTGAGTTGCAACTACCAAAATAACGCTTAATAAATCTGGAGTTAATCCTGGCCAAGGCGCATCGGCAATTGTAAGAATAGATCCATCAATAAAACTCTGAATCTCATATCCTTCTGTATGAGCAGGAATATAAATATCATCTCCTCTTTTTTCTAGCTGAATTCCCATTCTTCTAAATGTATTTGGAATAACACCTAAATGTTCCCATCCTACATTTTTAATTGTTAATTCACTTTTTGTCATTGCAGCCAAACCAATCCACGATCCAATTTCGATCATATCTGGTAGAATAGCATGTTGACAACCGCCTAATTTTTCAACACCTTCGATAGTAAGGAAATTAGAACCTACTCCAGAAATCTTTGCTCCCATGCTATTAAGCATTTTACAAAGTTGTTGTAAATAAGGCTCACATGCTGCATTATAAATTGTAGTTGTTCCTTTTGCTAAAATAGCTGCCATTACAATATTTGCAGTTCCGGTAACAGATGCTTCTTCTAAAAGAATATTTGCTCCAACTAATTGTTCTGCTTCAACTCCATAGAAATATTCTTCTCTATTGTATCTAAACGTAGCTCCAAGTTGAATAAATCCATCAAAGTGAGTATCTAATCTTCTTCTGCCTATTTTATCTCCGCCGGGTTTTGGAATATATCCTTTTCCAAATCTTCCTAATAGAGGTCCTACCATCATGATTGATCCTCTTAATGAACGTCCACCAACTTTAAAATCTTCCGACATCAAATAATCTAAATTTAGATTATCGGCTTGAAAAGACATTTGATTTGGAGCCAGTTTTTCGACCTTAACACCTAAACTTACTAATAATTCTATTAGTTTATTTACGTCGATAATATCTGGAATATTTGAAATAGTTATTTTTTCTTCTGTTAACAACACTGCACACAATATCTGCAAAGCTTCATTCTTCGCTCCTTGCGCATGCACTTCGCCTTTAAGCTGATGCCCACCTTCAATTCTAAATGTACTCATTACTTTTTACCTTTCGTTTGATAGTTGTGCTTATTAAATTTTTTATTATTGTTACTATTATTGTTACTATTATTGTTATTGTTGTTGCTTCTTGGATTATTCGAATGATTACTGTTGTTATTGTTATTCGAATAATTACTTTTATTGGATTGTTTTTTATTTACTTGAATAAGGTTGGCAGTTGTAGACAACTCTTCTTCCTGACGAGCAAGATTTATTTTTCCGTCAGATAATTCGTATAAATGTTCAAAAATCACTTCATCTTTTACATTGTCTTTGTTCCAGCTCAAATAACTTTTTTTCATATGATTGGCTATAACAAGGATCAATGCATCTTTCATTTCACCTTCTTCAAACTTTATTGCTTTGGCTATCATATTTTTGATATTGTTGCCGTAATAGCGATATTTTGATTGTTTTTGAGGATAAGGTAATATTTCTGGTTTTGCATAAACCGTTTCTCTGGTAGCAATAGGAAATGTACAATCTACATCCAAATTAAAATCAGCCATCATAAATAATTGATCCCATAATTTGTGCTGAAAATCTGGCACATCGCGTAAATGTGGGTTCATATCTCCCATTACTGTAATAGCAAAATTAGCAGCTTTATTGCGCTTTTCTCTATCTTCTATAAGGCAAATTTGCTCTATCATCATTTGAATATGACGACCGTATTCTGGAATTATTAATTTATTTTTTGTGGTGTTATAACCTAATTGGCTACAATCAGTTGAAGTAAATTTCATGTAAATTGTTGATTTGTCAAATTACTATTAGTAATGTGGATTTTACTTATGCAAAGGGTTTTATAAAGATAATAATCCTTCAATTGTAGAAAGTTCAATATACTTATCTACAATTGCTTGAGCGCTTTGCATTTGCACTTTTATAGATGCGCTTGTAAAAGTTCCTTTACTCGAATTTCTTAAGTTTATATCTGCATTCATACCATCAAAAGCTTCTTCAATTTGTGCTATTTTATGGTCGTCTGCAGGTACAATAAATTTAAACAAATATTCGTTAGGCCACGTTCTATCTTGTTCTAATTTTTCTTTCAGACTATCGTAAAATTCTTGTGTCTTTGTATCCATAATTTCTTTTATTGCAAATATACTAATTTTTAGTCCGCTATACTGTATTCTTTCGAATGAAGAATGCCATAGTTTACTGCAAAATACAACTTTATAAAAAACATTTGACAACCAATTACTTATTTTTAAAAGAAAGTAAATTTGAAATCAAATAAAAAAAAACCATAGCTTAATAATAATTTATTGAGCTATGGTTAAATACAATTTAAATTAATCTACCTAACTCGTTTATTTTAAATTTGGATTGGCTAGCACCTCTTGTTGAGGAATAGGTAATTGATACGCTTCATCTAATGGCGATAAAGTAGTTGTAGATAAATTAATTGCGTCTAGTTTATCTCGTTCAATTTCTTGAGACAAACGTTTTAGATCAAAATACCTATGTCCTTCAAAAGTCAATTCTTTATAACGCTCAGTTAAAACAACATCAAGAGTTATTTTTTCTATTGGTGCACTATCGTGTATTCTTTTACTTATTAAATTATTTACATCTTGTATGGCTAAGCTATTTTGACCTTTTTTCAAATAAGCTTCTGCTCGAATTAAATACATTTCACTTACTCTAAAAACTTTATAATCACTTATTTTATTCTCGTTGTCTTCTCCAGAATATTTTGCAATTTGATTATCTTCTCCAAAATAAATTTTTAAACGAACATCTTGATCTTCATATAAATCCATCACCTTAGTTGCTGCTAAGAAATTTGCTTTTCCGGCATGGAAATTATACCACAAAGTGTTGGGCCTAACTTCATTTTCATTATTTCTTTTTAACTTAAAAATCACCTCTGTATTACTATGATCTTCTAGCATTGCCACAAATTGTAATTGTGTTGCTAGAGGATATTTACCAATAAGTTCTGTTGAAAAATTAATTGCTTTATCATAATCTCTCTGATACAATGCTACTCTTGCTCCAAGTGCATGCATAGCATCTTTTGAAATATTAGTCACATATGTTACATCATCGTCCAAATCAAGAATAGCATCATCAATATCTTTCCAAAGTTTTGAATAAAACTCATTTGTTTTTAATCCAGATGGTTTTTTATTAATATCAATATCTGTTATATATGGAATGGTTTTTAAATTTGTATTAGAATAATCTCCTTGCCCAAATAACCTATGTAATTCAAAATGAACCAAAGCTCTTAATCCTTTTAATTCGGCCATTAATTCTACCATTCGATCTTTTTCTTCTTGATTATGCAATGGCACTTTTGAGGAATTTTCTAAAAGTAAATTAACGCGATAAATACCTCTATAATAATTTCTCCAAGCTTCTAATATAATATCATCATCAGAGCTATATTCCCAACGAAATAAATTTACAGCATATCCGTCAACTCCAAAATTATCTGGCGCTAACGAACATTCATCAGCTAAAATAGAACCAATTAATGCATTATGCTCTAACAATAAATCGTTATAGGCTCCGTTTACACCGTATTCAAAATTTTTGATTGATTTATAGATGTAAGACGTGTCTACAGCATCTTTTGAATCAATATCTAGCATATGATTACAACTGCTGAATGATACAGCCAATAAACCAAAAAGCAATACTTTTATTAATATTTGTTTTATATATTTCATTTTTTTCATTTTTAATTAAAATGTAACTTTTATTCCAGCTGTAACAGTTCTTGGTAACGGATATTCGTACTGATAGATGTTATTATCATCTTCGGGATCTTGTCCTTTAAAAGCTGTCCAAGTAATCAAGTTTTGACCTTGTGCAAATACACTTAGTTCTTTTATGTACTTATTAGCACGCCCTAGATTAGTAAACTTATAATTTACAAATACGTTTCTTAGTTTTAAATAATCTGCCTTTTGCAACTCTCTATCCGTAATATATCTCGCATAACTTGGATCTGGATTATCGCTAACATCTCCAGGTTTTTGCCACATATTTAACATAGAAACTGATTGGTTGTAAATTCTGTGATTTGCATCGGCAGATGTACGGTAAAATTGTCCTGTATTTAAACGATACATTCCTTTGATAAAAGAAAATAATGCGCCAACCTCCCAGTTTTTATATTTAAAATTTGTTGTAAATCCTCCTTTTATAGCTGGATCAAAAACTCCTTTTACCAGCACAGCATTTTCTGCATCATATACAGTTGTTATTTCTCCATCTTTATCATAATACAATGGAGATCCTGTTTGACTATCTACACCTGCCCAACGAACCATGTAAAAATGTCCAAAAGATTTCCCTACTTTGTGAATCGAATAATCTTCTGTTATTATTTCATCCTCATCTCCTAAACTCAATATTTTGTTTTTATTATAAGCAAAGTTTATTCCCATATTCCAAACAAAATTTCCCTCTTTTACTATATCACCAGACAACCTAATTTCGATACCTCTATTTCTAATTTTACCTACATTATCAGCAATAGATTCAAATCCTGAAGTCATTGACAAAGATCTATCCATAAATAAATTGCTTGTTACCCGATTATAAAAATCAATTTCTCCTACCAACCTATTACTAAACAATCCGAATTCTAGACCGATATCTGCAATTTTATTAATCTCCCAATTATAATTTAGATTGCCTGGCGTAATTGGCACTAAACCAGACTGACCATTATATTGTCCTGAACCAAAAAGTCTACGATAACCAAAATCGCTTGCAAAACCATTTGCATTACCTGTTAATCCGTAACTTGCTCTAAGACGCAAAGCAGAAAGAACTTCTATCTTTTGTAAAAAATCTTCGTGCTTAACATTCCAGTTGGCTCCAAATGCGTAAAAATTTCTATATCGATTATCTGTAGGAACTCTAGAAGATCCATCTCTACGAAAACTACCACTTACAGTATATTTATTTTGGTAAGAATAACGCATCAAGACCAATTGAGATAACAATATGCTTTCACTCGCTCCTCCCATTATTTTTGGTATAAAATCGTTATCTGGTGTTCCTGGTGTAATCCCTCCAGGTGTTTGATCCAAGCCTCCTATTAGTCCGTAACCTGTAAATCCGTAATAATTGCGTTTATGCCTATTCATTTCTGCCAGAGCAATTACTTCAATTTCATTAAATCCGAAAACTTTTTTATAGTTTACTCCAAAATTAGTCATGATACCTATATTATTCGTGTCTTCTTGAGAATATAAACCTCTTCCTCCTTCCTCTATTAGTTCGCCAAAATAAGTATCTGGTTTAACAATGTGAGTTTGTCCAATTTTAGCATAATCAATACCTAAAGTTGATATAAGTTTAAATTCATCTATTAGATCATAAGAAAAGTTTCCTAAAACTACTCCTCGCATTTGTTTTTCTTTTCTACTAATATCATTGTACATTGCAAGTGCATTTGTACCAAATCTGTTTACACCTGGAATTAAATTTCCTTCTGCGTCATAAGGATTTTCATAAGGCAATGCAAAATACATTGATGCCACTGGGTTGGTTTCGCTAATATCAAAATCTGATTCTGATAAACGATTATTTACTTGAGCTAGATTAACGAAGAAATTAGCCTTGAATACCCCTGATTGATGATGAATATTACTATTTAAATTAAAACGTTCAATACCTGAGCTATGTAAAACTCCTTGTTGATTAAAATAATTTAACGATGTATAATGTTGCGTTTTATCTGTTCCTCCAGAAAAAATTAAATTTTGTAATTGAGATATTCCTTTTCTCAAAATTTTATTTCGCCAATCTATATTTGTACTTCTAAGTTTTACTAAAGCATTGTCGCCTTCTATATAATCTTGTTCTGTTTTTAAATTTTTTTGGCCATTTATTATTTTATACGGATTATTTCTTGAATAAGCCCAACCAGGTAAACTGTTGTCTTGCAACATTTCTTCAAATTGCAAACGCTGATTAGTATTCATCATATCCCACTTAGAGTTATTTGCTGCCGAATATCCGTATTGTGTTTGATACACTACTTTTAAATCTCCATTGTTATTTACTCCTTTTTTAGATGTAATTACAATAACTCCGTTGGCACCTCTAGATCCATAAGGTGCTGTTGCAGCAGCATCTTTAAGCACAGTTATTTCTTCAAAATCTTCTGGATTTAGAAGAGAGAAAGTTTCTGGAGAAATTGGTAATCCATTTAATATGTATAATGGATTTGTGTTTTCATCCTGCAACGAACCAATACCGCGAATAGTTACTCGCCCCATTGCTCCAGGTTGTCCTGAAGGTGATGCTACATGCAATCCAGCTACCTGTCCTTGTAGAATTTGATCGGCAGAAGCTACTGGTATTTTATTAATTGCTTTTGCATCTATCTGCCCTACTGCACCAGTTGTTCTTGTTTTAGATTGGGTTGTATAACCTGTTACAACAATCCCTTCTAAAATGTTATCATCAAGTTCTAAATCAATAAAACTTGGTAAATTATTTGAATTTAAAATAACTTCTCTAGTGTAATAACCAATTGAAGAAAATATTACTTTAACCTCTTCTTCGTTTGTTGATGTAAACAAATAAACACCATCATCGGAAGTAAAACCAATTATTTTTTTTGTTAAATTCTCCACGGTTACTCCAGGAATTGGAAGTAATGTGTTAGCATCTCTAATAAGAATAGGAGTGCTCTTTTCTGTTGCCGACGCAATAAAGTTTATACTAGTTGTAAGTAAAACTGTATAAAGTGCTCTTTTAGTAATATACATACTCTAGGTTATAAATGAATCAATATTTTTCTCATCTAAAAAAAGTAAAGCTTTAGCAGATGGGATATTGCAAACGTATAACGAGCTAATTAAAATAGGTTTAAGAGCTAATAAAGAAGAGATTAAAAAAAGATTAGAAAAAATTAATCTCTTTTTTTACCTAATGTATCAAATTACTTTTGGGAATTTGAATAACCACCTCAGTTCCTATATTCACTTCAGATTGTATTGAAAGTTTTCCTTTGTGCAATTGCACTATTTTTGACGACAAAGACAAGCCTAAACCTGTTCCGTTAATTCCTAGAGCATTACTAGATCTGTAAAAAGGCAATCTCACTTTTTCTATATCTTCATTAGGTATTCCAATGCCTTTATCTATTACTTTAATTGCAATGTTTGAAGCGGTAGTTATTAAAACTAATTCTATTGGTTTTTCATTTGAAAATTTATGTGCGTTTAAAATTATATTAGAAAGTGCCAATTCTAATAAATTACTATTTCCAGTATAATACAATTTACACAAGTCTTCTTCAGTTTCAATTCTGATATTCAGATTTAATTGATTGTGATGAATAATTAAATGATCTATCGTATCCCACCAAAAAGTTTCAAAAGGAATTTGATGTAGAGGATAAACAATACTATCAAGTTGAGATATTGCTAATAAATTTGTAATAATCTGATTCATTCGAACGGCATCTGTAACAATTCCTGAAAGCATTTCTTGATATTCAAACTCTGTTCGATTTTGACGTAAAGCAATTTCTGCATTTCCTAAAATAGATGCTATTGGCGTTTTTAACTCATGTGAAGCATGAGAAATAAATGATTGCTGATTGTCAAAAGATTCATGTAATCGTTCGCAAAGATTATTAATACTTTCGCTAAGTTGTTTTATTTCATCTTTAGACATTCCTTCTGTAGGAATTGGATGTGCCAATGTTGAAATATTTTTGTGCTGTATATTATTTATGATACTTTTTATGGGACGTAAAAATGAATTAGAAAAATAGCGCGCCAACAAAAAAGTTATAATCAAAGCAATAACCAAACTAAACAGCATTATTGTTTTTAATTGTTGTAAAGCTGCAGTACCATATTCATTTGTTGCTTTTGCTACAATAATATAATTACCAGAATTATCTTTATAATAAATACCTACAACAAATTCTTTTTCAGTTTTAAATTGTACTTTTTTATGATCTACAATATTTTGTAAAAGCGTTTTATGCCACTTTAAATCACCTTCAGCAATATAGGTAGGATAAAAATCGGAATTGTATATTCTTATTTGTTCATTAGGTAAAGTTCTTGGAAATTTTCGAATTACCTCATCATATTCGTCTTTTGTAAAATTATCTTCAGCTAAATAATTATGTCCAACAGTAATAGCTCTGTCTTCTAATTGTTTATAAAAATTATTATTCCAATGTTTGGCTACAACAAAATAAACAGATACCAATACAGTACTAAGCAATACAGCAAATAGTCCAATAAATTGTAGAGATAATCGTGTTCTAATTTTCATATTTAATCTTTTAAAATATAGCCCATACCTATTACCGTATGAATAAGTGCTACTTCATTATCTTTATCTATCTTTCTACGCAAATAATTCACATATACATCAATCAAGTTTGTTCCTCTATCAAAATCAATTCCCCAAACTGCCTCTGCTATTTGTGTACGAGATAATACTCTATTTTTATTTACTAAAAAATACTCTAGTAAATTGTATTCTTTTTGCGTTAATATAATTTCCTTATCACCTCTAACCACTGATTTCTTAAAACTATTCATTACCAAATCTTTAGCCCTAAATTCAATCGTTAAAAGTGGCATTCTATTTCGTCTATTTAATGCCTTTATTCGAAGCAATAATTCTTCAAAATGAAAAGGTTTAGTTAAATAATCATCTGCCCCCATATTAAAGCCTTTTACTTTATCGTTTATTGTTGAAAGTGCCGTTAACATTAAAATTGGTGTGTCTGATTTATATTTTTTTATTTGCATACATAAATCAAAACCATTCATATTGGGCAAAATCACATCCAAAATCAATAAATCAAATTCTTGTTCTAATGCAAGTTTTAATCCCATTACTCCATCATAAGCCAACGTAACATTATGCTGACTTTCTTCTAATCCTTTCCGTATAAAATTAGATACATTTGTTTCATCCTCTACTAATAAAATATTCATGTTTTTAATGCTTTTATATACAAATCTAAGTTTTAAATACACTAATTTCCCATCATTAAAAAAATTTAATCATACATTAGAAACAAATAAGAACATATTTTTAACAAAAAAACACTTAATACAAGAATGTGTTATTAAATTTAAAATAATCCATTTATCAGGCAAATATTATACTACAACTCAATCATTAAAGTGCTAAAAAGACATTAATTTGAGATTTTCACAAAAACTTAATTCATAATACTCTGCCTAAATCGACTTTTTGTTTTACTTTTGCACCTTTGATATTTTTAGCAACAATGAATACAAAACTTGTTTTAATAATTGGCGGACCTGGTTCTGGTAAAACATCTATTATTGATGAGTTGACTAACCGTGGATATACTTGTTATCCTGAAATATCGCGCGAGGTAACGAGAAAAGCACAAGAAAAAGGAATTGAACAATTGTTTTTAACAGATCCTTTACTTTTTAGTCAATTATTGCTTGAAGGTAGAATTGATCAACACAAAAGTGCAATAAACGAAAAATCTGAGGTTGTTTTTATCGATCGCGGTATTCCAGACGTATTAGCATATATGCATTACAAAGGCGATAAATATCCTGAAAGTTTTGACGTAGCTTGCAAAAATCACATCTATAATCAAATATTTCTTTTACCTCCTTGGGAAAACATCTATATAAGTGACGATCAGCGTTATGAAACTTTTGAACAAGCCAATCTTATTCATCGTTATTTGGTTGATACGTACAAAAATTATGGCTATGATTTAATAGAAGTACCAAAAGACACGATACATAATCGAATTGAATTTATACTTAACAAATTATAAAAAAATAAAAGGATTGTAGTTACTGCAATCCTTTTATTTTTTGACTAAATTAGTACAGAGAAAGCACTATTACTTATTTTAATGACAAAACAACCTCTTGAATTACTTCAGCAATATTGGAAACACAGTTCTTTTAGAGATTTACAAGAAAAGATTATCCAGTCTGTTTTAGATAAAAAAGACACTTTTGCCTTGCTACCTACTGGAGGTGGTAAAAGTATTTGTTTTCAAATTCCAGCCTTAATATTACCCGGTACCTGCATTGTTATTTCGCCTTTGGTTGCGCTGATGCAAGATCAAGTTCAGAATCTAAATCAGATGAATATTAAGGCAGCAGCAATTATTGGCGGAACTCCAACTACCGAAATAGACGCTATATTAGATAATTGTGCTTATGGAAATTATAAATTACTGTATTTATCGCCAGAACGATTAGAACAAACTTGGTTGCTGGATAGAATAAAAAACCTAAATATAAATTTAATTGCTGTTGACGAAGCCCATTGTATTTCACAATGGGGAAACGATTTTCGTCCGTCATATCTAAAAATAAACAAACTTCGAGATATTCTTCCTTCGGTTCCCGTTATTGCATTAACAGGTTCTGCTAATCAACGAATTATTGAAGATATTTGTAACAATTTGCAATTACAAAATCCTTCTATTTTCAGAAAAAGTTTTTTGAGAACCAATCTTGTATACGGAGTTTACCAAGTAGAAAACAAAGAAATTATTTTAGAGCGAATTTTACAAAAAAATCCTTTTCCTTCAATTGTATATGTTCGCAATAGAAAAGAAACACAAGTAATTGCTAATTTATTAAATCAGAAAGGATTTAAATCAGCGTTTTTTCATGGCGGATTAAATGCAAAAGAAAAAAAGAAAAAGCTAGAAGATTGGATTGCCGAAAAAACACCAATAATGGTTGCAACCAATGCCTTTGGAATGGGAATTGACAAAAAAAATGTACGCAACGTAGTGCATTTACAAATTCCTGAAAATATAGAAAACTATTATCAGGAAGCAGGAAGAGCAGGAAGAGATGAACAAAAAGCATTTACTTCTATCTTATTATTGCCAAACGAACCCAAACCTTTAAACGAATGGAAAAAAGAAAACTTATTTGACAAAGAATTTCTAAAACTTGTTTACAGGAAATTAAACAATTTTTTAAATATTGGTTATGGAGAAGGTTACAACAGTACACATACACTAAACTTCAACCGTTTTTGTTTACATTATAAATTCTCGTACACGCTAACATACAATGCTTTGCAATTTTTAGATCGGCAAGGTATTATTAAACTAACACCAAATAGCAATAATAAAACAAAGCTTGTTTTTAATTGTTCTAGCAGCGAGCTACTTGATTTTGTATACAATAACGAACGTCAAGAAGCTATATTAATACAGCTTATTCGAAATTATCCTGGAATACACAAATACAGCACACCAATTAATCTTGAATTGATTAGCGAACAAATAAATGAATCTACTGCATTTATTCAGCAAACATTAATTAATTGGCAGGAAGCAGAATTATGTACCTATACACCAGAAGATAGCGATTTAGAAATCGTTTTTAATGAAGCTTGGGAAGAAGATAAAACAATTTCGCGAACATTTCATCATCTAAAACAACAAAACAATCTAAAGCAAGAACAATATTCTACCATGTTTTTTTATGCAGAAAATACTGATATTTGCAAAAATCAAATTATCCTAAAGTATTTTGACGAAAAATACGATAAAAACTGCGGCACTTGTTCTACTTGCTTACAACAAAAGAAAAATAAAACCACAAATAATTTGCAAGAAAATTTAACCAAAATAATAACTACGTTAAATACACAACCAGCTGCAGCACACGAACTAATAACTATATTAGATCTAGAAGCCTCTGAAGTAATATTAGCATTGCAAATTTTATCAGAACAAAACAAAATTGAACTAAATAATAAAAATCAATATACTCTTACATAATGAAAGATTTACGTATCATTTTTATGGGAACTCCTGACTTTGCTGTTGGAATTTTAGATGCTATGTATCAACATAATTACAATATAGTTGCTGTTATTACTGCGCCAGACAAACCAGCCGGACGTGGACAAAAGCTAAAATATTCTGCTGTAAAAGAATATGCGCTTGGCAAAGATTTACCTATTTTGCAACCTACAAATTTAAAAGATGAATCTTTTTTAGAAGAATTAGCATCATATAACGCTAATTTACAAGTTGTAGTTGCTTTTAGAATGTTGCCCGCTGCGGTTTGGCAAATGCCAGAATTAGGTACTTTTAACTTACACGCATCTTTACTTCCAGATTATAGAGGAGCTGCACCTATAAACTGGGCAATTATCAATGGAGAAACAAAAACGGGTGTAACTACGTTTTTTATTGATGAAAAAATAGACACAGGTGCAATTATTCTAAAGAAAGAAACAACTATTGGCGAACACGAAACTGCC
Organism: Flavobacterium sp.; assembly: GCA_030151255.1. Classification (GTDB taxonomy): domain Bacteria; phylum Bacteroidota; class Bacteroidia; order Flavobacteriales; family Flavobacteriaceae; genus Flavobacterium. The sequence goes on along the minus strand of JASLED010000010.1, from coordinate 3,218 downwards.
GGAGAATTACACGATAGATTAATGCTTCTTGGTGCCCAAACTGTTGTAGAAACCTTAAAATTAATCGAAGAAAACAACATAAATGTAACAATTCAGCCTGCAGAAGAAACAAAAACAGCTTATAAATTAAATAAAGATAATTGTAAGATAAATTTTAGTAAATCTGGCTCAGAAATTGTAAATTTAATAAAAGGGTTAAGCCCATATCCAGTAGCTTGGTGCAATATAAAAGACGAAGTAAACAACAATGAATGGAATGTAAAAATATATGAAGCCACATTTACTCCATCAATACACGAAAACACAATAGGCCAGGTACTTTCAACAAAAAAAACAATACAAATTGCTGTAAAAGACGGATTTATAACTATACAAAAGTTACAATTACCAGGTAAAAAAGCAATGCTTGCACACGAAGTATTAAACGGACAATCTTTCGATGTAAAAACAATTGCTTTTTAAATAGCATTTTAAATAAAGATATACTTATTTACACCCAATAGATTAAAAACTTCTAAGATTTCTTGTTTTTTTTCTATAAAAAACTTGTATTATAAGTTTATAAGATTAAATTTGTATAAGAACTTTAATAGAGTTAACCATTTTTAAAAAAAATTATTATGAACAAAACAGAATTAATTGATGCAATCGCAAAGGATGCAGAAATCAGCAAAGTTGCTGCAAAAAAAGCTTTAGAATCATTTTTATCTAACATCGAAGCTACTTTAGCAAAAGGTGATAAAATTTCTTTAGTTGGATTTGGTTCTTGGTCAGTATCAGAAAGATCAGCAAGAGAAGGTAGAAACCCACAAACAGGAAAAACTATTAAAATTGCTGCTAAAAAAGTAGTTAAGTTTAAAGCTGGTTCTGAATTAGAAGGAGCTGTAAACAAGTAATCTACTGACTTTGATTATGTAGTTTACATATAAAGATAGTAAAGAACTTAAAAGTCTTATTGCAATTGCGTAATAAGACTTTTTTTAATAGCCAAATACTATGTTGCAACAATCCATTAACAAAGGAGATTTTTTAATAGCATTGCCAAGTAATTTTCATCCTATTGACACTGATTTTAATCAATCTATAGTATTTATTACAGATTATTCAGAAAGTGGGTATATGGGCTTTATTTTCAATAAACCAACTGATTATATTCTTAGTGAAATAGTTCCGCAATGTTCTGGTGCTTTTACAATATACAACGGAGGTCCTGTTGAAACAGATCGATTATTTTATATTCATAAGTGCCCAGAACTAATTCCTGATAGCGTACATATTATAAACGATATTTATTTAGGTGGTGATTATAACAGTGTTTTTCAATTGATTGATCAAGGAATTATAGATCACAGCGAAATTCGCTTTTTTATGGGATATAGTGGCTGGGAACCAAATCAATTGGAATCTGAAATTCTGAGCGAATTTTGGCAATGTAAATCATTAAATCTTAGTAAGCTTTTTACAACCAATACTAAAAACTATTGGAAAATCGCGATTCAAACTTTGGGTCCAGAATATAAACTTTGGATTAATACGCCAGAAAATCCAAGTTTAAATTAAAACATACATAAACTATTCTAAAAAATAATCCATCAAAAAAGGCTATTCTCTTCTAAGAAAATAGCCTTTTTTTATTACATTAATCTAATTTTCGCGTTTAATCGATCGATTAAATCTTTTGAAATAACATTTGTAAATGTCTTTTTTCTATACTTTGTAATTGGTTGAATTCCAACAATTACATTCGTAAAAAACAATTCATCTGCTTTTTGTAATTCAAACGATGAAATAGGTGCTTCTTCTAAAGTATAATCAGGGTGTTTGGTTATTAATTCCATTATTTGCTTACGCATTATCCCCTTCACACAGCCTTCGTCTAGCGGCGGCGTTTTTATAACATTTCCATTAACGATAAATAAATTTCCATTAATTGCTTCAATTACATTCTTTTTATCATTGATTAGCAAACAGTTTTGATAATCATTTTCTTGTGCAAAAATACTAGCTAAGACATTTATTGAACGATTATTGGTTTTTACCGTTGATAATAAATTTGCGGCTACATAAAAATCTTTGTACAATTCTACTTCGTATAATTGTTCAATACTTTCGTATACTGCAGCATTTAGTGCTTCTGCAGTAGCAATAAATCCAATATGTTTATTATCAGATGGGGTATACTTGCCTTGAGCATCGCGGTAAACTGTAAATCGCACACGATAAGCTGCCGAAAATTCTAGACTTTGTACTAGCTTAATAATTTCATCTTGAAAATATTCCAACGTAAAATTCATCGGAATTTCCATACGCATAATTCGCATAGAAGACATCAATCTAAAATAATGATCTTCTGCAAATAATACTTTATTATCTAAAACTCTAACGGTTTCAAATACAGCATCGCCATATAAAAATCCTCTGTTATTTTCTATAGGTAAGTTGGAAGTAGAAACAATTTTGCCGTTAATGTTAATCATATTTTATGTTGTGATTTACTATTAACGGCAAATATAAGGTATATTTTAAAGAGATTAAGCAGATCCTAGCACTTGTTTTAAGTCCATAATCTGATTCTCCCATAATTGTTTAGATTCTTCTACCTCACCAGGTTCTGCAAAATCAGTTACAACTATCATTACATCTTTGGTAAGCTCATCTTTCAAAATTTTTATTTCAAAATAATAATCAGTATCATTACCATCTTCATCCAACCATCTATATCTTACTCTTTCGTCAGTTTTTCTTGTAACTACTCTTGCTTTTTCTTCAGAATCTCCCCAAATAAATGAGTAAACCTCTCCTCTAGAATTAACATTATCTGCAAACCACTCACTTAACCCCGACGGATCTGACACATATTGATACAATAATTGAGGCGATGAATTTATTGAAAATTCTATCTCATATCTTTCTTTCATAGCTTATTTAAAAAGTTATATTTTTCGAATATAAACATATTTTGGAAATAAAAAAACATTTTTTATAACAACTAATGTTTGCAAAATAAAAAAATAATATTACTTTTGCATTCGCATTACAGAAATAATACAACCGATAAATGGCGAGGTAGCTCAGTCGGTTAGAGCGCAGGATTCATAACCCTGAGGTCACGGGTTCAACTCCCGTCTTCGCTACTGCATAAGGACATAGTCACGTGACTATGTCCTTTTTTATTTATATACTTATGCAAATACATATCTGTAAAATATGAACCAATT
>JASLED010000001.1 GCA_030151255.1 Flavobacterium sp. | reverse complement strand
ATTAAATAAAGTTAATTTTTTATTTAATTCATTTATTATTAACTTTTTTGTGTTTAATATTTAGTTTATATTGTTATTTATTGATTTTTTAATTAGTATAATGGTTAAATATTGAATTTGTTTTATTGTATGGTTATTTTGTGCTTATTAATCATTTTAAATGGTTAATAATTTATTTTTTTTATATTTTTATGTGTTATAGTAACTTTTTTTTATTTTTTATTGAATATTTAAAAACTTTAGTATTTTTGATTTATTAAATAAATATTAAAATTTATGAAAAGTGCTTTTTTAACTCTTTTGTTTTTATTAACATCATTAAATATGTTAGCTCAATGTATTCCTGCAAAGCAAATTAAAGTAGGTGGGAGTTATCAAAGTGATTCGTTTATTGATTATTGTCCGTATTATAATTATATGGTTAATGCCGAAAAGCAAACCACAGGATACCATTATACAAGTAGACCTATTGATTTAGTACCTGCTAATTTTCAAAAAGTGAAAGAGAATTTAGAGAATAATTTAATAAAAAGAGTAGGAAAGGATTTAGTAGATCGTTTAAAATTTAAAGGAGTAAGTATTAGCGCTTACGATAGTATTCGTAAATTTGAATCTCGTTATCCTGTAGTTGATATGAGTAGATGCTTTACCAAATATTTTTTCTATTATGATTTTGTGCCGGTAGAAGGTGTAAATTATTGTGTAGGAATTGCAGTAAACGATAATCAGCAGATAATTTCTAATTTGCCATTACCTCAAACTGAAGAAAAGTTAGCGATTGATTATTCTGTAGATATTTGTAAAATACTTGAAATTGCTAAAGAAACAGGAACGAAAATTGAACCTATTGATTTTATTACTTTTGAATTCGATTTTGACAAACAAGAATTTTTTTGGGTTGTTCGACAAAAAATAGTAAATCCTAAAAAAGGGCTAAATGAATACAATCAAATTTTGATAGAAGCAAGAGATCCGAGCCAAGTGGTTTCTTATAGACAGACTGTATATATAGAATAATGAATATAAAAAACGAAAGTTGGAACAAAGTTTTGGAGAAAGAATTTTCTAAACCTTATTTTCAAAATTTAATGAATTTTGTTGAAGAAGAATATCAAAGCAAAACCATTTACCCAAGTAAAGAAAATATTTTTAACTGTTTTGAAATTGTTGATTTTAACAAGGTTAAAGTGGTCATTTTAGGACAAGATCCGTATCACGGAGCATTTCAAGCTAATGGATTGGCTTTTTCTGTTCAAAAAGGAGTAAAGCTTCCGCCGAGTTTAAAAAATATTTTTAAAGAGTTGGAAGATGATTTACAAGTTAGAAATATAATTAATGGCGATTTAACGACTTGGGCAAAACAAGGCGTTTTATTGCTAAACGCAACGCTTACGGTTGAAGAAAGTAAACCAGGATCACATCAAAAAAAAGGTTGGGAAGAATTTACAGATGCTGTGATTGATGTGTTATCAACCAAAAGAGATAATTTGGTTTTTGTACTGTGGGGTAGTTATGCGCAAAAAAAAGGAAAAATGATTGATAAGGAGCAACATTTAGTAATTGAAACGGCTCATCCATCTCCATTATCAGTATATCGTGGTTTTTATGAAAGTAAACCTTTTTCGAAAATAAATAACTTTTTGAATGAAAAAGGTAAAGAGCCAATCGATTGGAAAATATAAAAAAAGCGTCAAGTTTATCTTGACGCTTTTCTTTTTATATTGCTTGTGTTTTCTCTTTTAACCAAGCAGATTCTTCGCTTGATAATAAATCTTTTAGGCTATTGTAAACCCATTGGTTATAATTGTTTAACCAATCGATATGTATTTGATCCAACCATTTTTTATCCACTAAATTTGTAGCGATATAACAAATAGTTAGTGTTTCAAAATCCATAAATTCACCAAATTGGTTAGCATTAAGATCTTTTGCTAAAACTAAGTTTTCAATTCTAATTCCATGCGCACCTTCTCTGTATAAACCTGGTTCGATGGAAGTAATCATTCCTTTTTCGATAGGAATATCTGTTGCTGTTTGATTAAAAACTTGTGGTCCTTCGTGCACGTTTAAGAAAAATCCTACTCCATGTCCAGTTCCATGTCCATAATTTCTCAATGTAGCCCAAATTGGTCTTCTTGTAATAGCATCAATTTGATAGCCTCTTGTTCCTTTTGTGTAAATAGCCATTGATCCTTCAATTGTTCCTTTTAAAACAATTGTGTAATCATCTTTTTCTAATTGAGTTGGCGTTCCAAGAGCAATAACACGAGTGATGTCTGTTGTTCCTGTTTCGTATTGTCCACCAGAATCTACCAATAATAAACCTTCGGTTTCTAGTTTGTAATTGCTTTTTTCTTCAGCTTTATAATGTGGTAATGCACCATGATCTTTATATCCCGCAATAGTATCAAAACTAATGTCTTTAAAACCTGGTTGTTCAGCTCTTAAACTTTGCAAATGATCAGCAATGTTCATTTCTGTCAAAGTTCCTCCTGCTACGTTTTCTTCTACCCATTTAAAAAACTTAGTTAAAGCAACTCCGTCATTTATCATTGCTTGTCTTTCATGCGCAATTTCAACTTCGTTTTTAATTGTTTTTAACATTGTAGAAGGGTTGATGTCTTCTTTAATAGTTACTCCGTTTGGAATGCTATCATACGTTGCAAAACAAGTTCTTTTCGGATCGATTAAAATAACTTCTCCTTCATTTAATTGGGTAATTACTGCTTTTAAACTACTGTAAGGTGCAATTTCAACACCATGAGAAGCTAATTCAGCAACTGTTTCTTCTTTTAATTTTATTGGATCAATAAATAAAGTAGCTTTATTTTGATCGATATAAAAAAAGCTTAAAACAACAGGATTGCAAGGCACATCTGTTCCTCTAATATTTAATACCCAAGCAATATCATCTAAAGATGAAATTAAGTGAGAGGTAGCTCTTTTTTGTTTTAAAATTGCTCTTACTCTAGCCAATTTATCAGAAGTGCTTTCTCCAGTTATTGTTGTTGGCAAGGTATACGCTTGTGCTTGCGGTAATGAAGGTCGGTTGTTCCAAACTGGACTTAATAAATCTGAATGACCGTTTATTGAAAAACCAATTGAACTTAAAGTAGAATTGATTGTATTTGCTACAGCAAGTGAAGCTAAGTTTCCATCAAAAGCCACTGATCCTCCTTGAGGAAATTGATCAGCAATCCAAGTTACGTATTCTGGAGCGTGTTGTACTTTTAATTTTACCAATTCAAAACCACTGTTTTCTAATTGATCGTTTGCTTGTACAAAGTAACGCGAATCTGTCCAAAGCCCTGCAAAATTTTGTGTAATAACTAATGTACCTGCCGAACCTGTAAAGCCAGATGTCCAAGCAATACATTTATAAAAATCAGGAAGATATTCACTAATATGCGGATCTGAAGATGGAATGATATATGCATCTATAGCATGATCTTTCATAAGAGATCGAATAGCTATAAGTTTTTCTATATGTGTCATTTTAATAGTTTATGAAGTAATAGTTAAAGGTACAAAATACGTTTTTAGAAAAATAAAATTCTCTATTTTTAATAGAATAATTAACATTTTTTAGAAGTGCTATAAAGAGTTAATTAAAACTTTTTATGTTAGTTGGTTTTTTTCCTCTGTGCTTCCAACGTTTATGGGTCCAAAAATAATATGCTGGCGCTTCATGTAATTGTTTTTCTACTTGTTGTAAAAAGCGATTAGTAAGTTCGTAGTTTGGAACTTCTTTTACATTTTCGCCTTCTTTTAAAAGAGGAACGAAAGTAGCTTGGTAATATCCTCTCTTTAAATAATCAACTTTTAGATACATGGGCTCCATTCCAAATTTTTTACATAGCGCTTCGCCACCTGTAAAAACAGGAACTTCAACACCCATAAAATCTTGCCAATAGTTTGCATCTGATATCATAGGAGATTGATCACTTATAAAAGCATAAAGTCCGTGGTTTTTTTCTATTTCATTTTTTCGAATTACTCGGATCGTTTCTTTCATTTCAACCAATATTGTGTCGAATCGAGAGCGAATTTTTTTGAATAAATAATCGAAATGAGGATTGTTTATCTTTTTGTAAACAGCGTGGCCCTGAAACTCAATATATTTATCTAAAATAATCATCCATTCCCAATTGGCATAATGCGCACAAAACAACATAATGCTTTTGCCTTGCTTCTCAATGTCAAGAACAGTTTCTAAGTTGGTAAATTTGTAGCGATCTTTTAAATCTTTTTCAGAAATGGTAATTGTTTTTATCATTTCTAAAAAAATATCGCATAAATGGCGATAAAATTTTCTTTGGATTTGATTTATTTCCTTGTCAGAAAGCTGAGGTAAGGCTAGTTGTATGTTTGCTTTCACTGCTTTTCGTCTGTAGCGCACCACATAATACAGTAAAACAAAAAAACAATCTGATACAAAGTAAAAGATAGAAAATGGTAATTTAGAAATAAGCCATAAAATAGGATAAGCTATATAATAGACAAAAAGTTTCATTATTTAATCTTAATTTAAGAACAAAGATACTTGATTTAGACTATTTTTATCCCCAAAATAATTAGAGAATTTTATTAAATATAGAATTATGGATATTGCACCAGTAGTTTTAGTTATTATTTTGATTACAGGTTTTATTACCAATAAAGGCTTAAATGATTATTCCTTTTTTTCAAAATATAATTTTAATTTAGATAAAGTACGACAAGGAGAAGTACATCGAATAATTACCTCTGGATTTTTACATGTAGATTGGATGCATTATGCCTTCAATATGTTTTCTTTGTATATGTTTTCGTCTATTGTAGTTTCTATAAGCGGAACTGTTTTTTTCTTAGCAGTGTATTTACTTAGTATTGCTATTGGAAACGTGCTAACGTATCAGCTTTATATTAAACAAAGTCAGTATTTTGCAGTGGGTGCATCTGGCGGAGTTACTGGAATTATTTATGCTGCAATTTTGTTGTATCCCGATTTAAAACTTTATTTATTTTTTATCCCAATTGGTATAAAAGGGTATATTTTCGCTATTTTATATTTATTGTATAGCGTATATGGCATGAAACGAAATTTGGGTAATATTGGTCATTCTGCCCATTTTGGAGGGGCAATTGGCGGATTGGTTTTAGTGTTAATTCGATATCCAGAATTATTATTGGCTCAGAAAGAACTTATAGCATTGCTATTAATTCCAATTGCAATACTTGCATTTATGGTGAAAACGAAACGAATTTAAATAAAAAAGAAATAAAAGAATAAAGCGCTTATAATAAGCGCTTTATTTATTAATTGTAACATGTATCTAATGAAGATAATTTGAATTGTCTTAAAAAAGCTTCCGGTGCATTAGCTAGTCTTTCTATTTGACTTGGTGATAAATAGAAATTTTCTAATACCCAAGATGATGTATCGTACAGCATAGATTGTAACTCTAGCTGTAATTCAAGTGCGGGTAGTAAAAGCATATCTTGTTGCTTTTGTGCAATCCCTTGTTGATTTAACGCGAATTTTTTCACTTTGGCTGATTTTTAAAAGATGATACAAAAAATGTTTTTTAAATATTTTTGTATCAGGCTTTTTTTGTTTTGTTTATACAAATTTAATGCTAAAATTTTAAAATATTTGATTTTTTTATTAAAACAATTATGATAATTAACTCGATATCCTTGTTTTTTAAGGATTGAGAAGTTTTTTTTTCTTACAAATAGTAATGAAATGTAATTAATTGATAATTAAATAGTTGTTTTTTAAACCCTTTTTTGTTTACTCAAAGTAGTTTTTGTCTGATAAGTGATTTATTATATGTAATTTTAAAAAAAGAAATTTGATACATGAAAGCAGCTATACTACATCAGTTAGGGCAGGTACCTTATTGCGGATATATTGAAGAACCTGTAGTAACTGAATCCAATCAATTTTTAATAGATGTAACTGCAGTAGCGGTAAAAAACTTAGATAAATTACGTGCAAGCGGAAGTCATTATGCAAGTTATGATAAATTACCTGCTGTAGTTGGAAATGATGGTGTAGGAGTTACAGAAAATGGAACAAGAGTTTATGGGCATGGTATAACAGGTATGATGGCAGAAAAGGCAATTATTACTGATAATTTTACGCCAATACCTAAAGATTTAGATGATATTACAGCAGCAGCTTTGCCAAACGCTGTATTAGGATCTGCAATGCCATTAATTATTAGAGCGCAATTGAAAAAAGGACAAAATGTATTGTTAAATGGTGCAACTGGCGTTACGGGCATTGTAGCAGTACAAATTGCTAAACATTACGGAGCTAATGAAATTATTGTAACAGGAAGAAATAAAAAAATGCTAGAAAGTTTGAGCCAATTTGGCGCAACAAAAAGTGTTTTATTGTCTGATAATTACGAAAGATTTGAAGAACAAATAACTCAAATTCATCATGAGAATGTAATTCATATTGTAATTGATTATTTGTGGGGAAAACCATTAGAGCATATTATTAAAGCATTAGCAAATAAGCATGTAGATGAGTTTAGTCCTCCCACAAAAATAGTAACTGCAGGAGATATGGCAGGAAAAGAAATTTTATTGACATCTTCTGTTTTAAGAAGTTGTGATATTCAAATTATGGGTTCGGGGATAGGTAGTTTAACAAAAGAAGAATTTATTGTTTTTAATAAAGTAATTCTTCCAGAAATGTTTTTATTAGCCGCTCAAAACAAGTTGAAAATAAAAACAGAAACATATCCTTTAGAGCAAATAGATCAGGTTTGGAATAAAGAAATTCCTCGTGGAAGTCGTTTGGTTATTACAATTTAGAATTTAAAAATATAAAATTAAAAGCTACTTGAAAAAGTAGCTTTTTTTATTTACAGACGAATTTGTAATCTAAATCTTACTTGTAAAATGGAATAATAATTGCATAAGATATGGCATAATAATAAATATTAAGATAACATTTTAGCTATTTTTGCATCTTAAATAACACAACATAATGATTAATTTTTTCGAAAACTATTTTCAGTTAGCTAAAAACAAAACCACTGTAAAACAAGAATTTATAGCTGGTTTAATTACATTTCTTACAATGTCATATATTTTGGTAGTAAATCCAAATGTTTTAGGAGATGCAGGTATGGACAAACATGCAGTGTTTATGGCAACAGCATTATCTACCGTTTTTGCAACTTTATTAATGGCTTTTGTAGCAAAATTACCTATTGCGCAAGCACCAGGAATGGGATTAAATAGTTTTTTTGCATACACAGTGGTATTAACCATGGGGTATAGTTGGGAATTTGCTTTAACTGGAGTTTTCTTTGCAGGTTTAATTTTCTTAGCACTCACTATTTTTAATGTAAGAGAATTAATAGTTAATAATATACCAAAGGTTTTAAAAGAAGCAATTCCTGTCGGAATTGGTTTGTTTATTACATTAATAGGATTAAAAAGTGCAGGAATTGTGGTGGGTAATCCAAATACTTTGGTTGCATTGGGCGATTTTAGTCAGCATAGTGTGTGGATTGCTTTTGTAGGACTTTTTATTACAGGTATTTTATTGATTAGAGGAATTCATGGCGCAATTTTAATAGGAATTGTAGTAGCTACACTTTTAGGAATTGGCTTAGGCGATGTACAATTGCCATCTACAATTATTAGTTCGCCACCATCTTTAGAGCCAACTTTTGGAAAAGCATTGTCTTTTTTATTTTCTGATGAAATTGCTAAAAACGTGTTTTCGTTGGATATGTTGGTAGTTGTATTTACTTTTTTATTTGTAAATCTTTTTGATACTATTGGAACATTGATAGGAGTTGTATCTAAAACAGGAATTGCTGATAAAAATGGTAATTTTCCTCAAATGAAAAAAGCACTGTTAACAGATGCTTTAGGAACAATATTTGGATCTATTTTAGGTACGAGTTCGGTAACATCTTATGTTGAAAGTGCTTCTGGAGTTGCGTCTGGAGGTCGAACTGGATTAACGGCAGTAAGTGTTGCTTTTATGTTTACATTATCAATATTAATAGCTCCAATTTTTTTAATTATCCCAGCTGCTGCAACGGCGCCAGCATTAATAATTGTTGGTTTGTTTATGATGAGTTCGGTAACAAATATCAATTTCTCTGATTTCTCTGAATCATTACCTGCATTTTTAACCATTATTTTTATGCCATTTACTTATAGCATTGCTGAAGGAATTGTTTTTGGAATGCTAGGTTTTACAATTATAAAACTAGGTGTTGGAAAACACAAAGAGATAAGCGTTACAATGTATATTTTATCTATTTTGTTTTTACTCAAGATATTTTTGGGTTCATAAAAAAGGTTATCCAATTGGATAACCTTTTTTATTTTTTATCAATCATTTTTTTTGATAATTGTGCAATGTTTGATTTTTTGTCGTTTTCTGATAAATTACTGTAAACAACTTTTAAAAGTTCTTTGTTTTTTGGATTTGCATCCTGATTGTTGTATAAGTAATTTAGCGAAGTAAGTGTGTTTTTATTGATGTCAAAATAACTTTCCAATAACAAATCTTTTTCGTTTTTTAACTTATTAAACTCCTCCATTATTCGATTCACTTCTTCTGTATTATTGGTTTGTAATGCCGCTAAATACGTTGCTTGATTGTCTCTTTGAAAAAGCAGTTGATTGTGTTTGTACAAATCTAATGATTTTTGCAATTGGCTTAATTGTTCATTATTTACTGTTCCGTTTAAGGAAAAACTTATTGGATTATTTACATCTAATTCAAAAACTGTTTTCCCATCTTCGATAAATAAAGGAAATGTAGCTTCTTGATTTTTGAAACGAATAAATCCAAGAGAAGAAATATCTTTATTGCCAGTAAATATAAAACGATTATCTTTTATTGTAACCGAATCAATAGCAATGGATTGCTCGGCATCTGTAGAAGATATTTCATGTAGGTAAACTACTGTATCATCTGTGCCATTTGATAGGTTTCCGTGTATTTCGTATGTTGTTTTATTTAAGTTACAAGAGATAATTAAAAGAGAAGCTCCAATAAATATCGATATTTTTCCTGTTTTCATATAATTCATTATTTAAAATGTTAAAATTAACATTTTTGATTTAAAAACAAAATTAAATTAAGCTGAATAATAGTAAAAACCATCCTGTTGTTAAAAACAATCCTCCGATGGGTGTAATTGGGCCTAATATTTTTATTTTTTTTCCAAACGTAGCACTTAACGTTAAACCATAAATACTAAAAGAGAATAAAATTGTGCCAATAATAAATTGACTTGCAACGAAATTTAATGTAGCATTTGCCGGTAAAATACTTACAAAAAGTAAAACCAACGCGTGATACATTTGATATTTAACACCTGTTTCAAAACTTTCCAAAGATTCTTTTGTCATGTGTTTTTTTAGTAAATGCGCACCAAATGCACCAAAAATAATTGACAATCCGCCAAATATACTTCCTGCCATGAAAGCAGTTGAATTTATAATTTCTATAATTTTAATTTAATGTAAGCTGACCTAAAATTTCTTCAGACATAAAAGGGCCACCTGGATATCGTGCTGTATAATCTAGGTTTAACCAAATTTGTCCTCGTTCGTCAATATGATAATGAATTTCTTTTCCCTTACTTTCTTCCACAAAAAGTACTTCTTTGATCAAGAAAATAGCTTGCTCTAATAAAGCGCTGTTTTCTATCAGCATTTCTGGATACATATGCTCTTTGGTATGAATTAAGCGAGGGGTTCCTCCAATAGATCTAATTAATGCAGCCATAAGAATTGAATAATCATCGCAATCGCCAGAAAAATGCATCAATGATTCAGAAGCTGTGGCTATGTATTCTCTTCCTTTCGGATCGTTTACGTAGTTCCATCTTGTGCGAACTTCTTTAAAAATAGCAAAACATTGTATTAATTGACGATAATCGCCATATCCTTTTTCTTTTGTAAAATTTTTGGTAGTTGCTAATAAGGCAAAGTTTCTCACTTTTGGATTGTCATATTCTACAGCTTTAATAATTTTCGATTTGTTCGGAAAAGGTAATAGCTTCGAAATAATTAAATCTTGAGGATTTTGTGTACTTGCCATTGCGTAAATCATTACTTTATAATCATCAATAATCGATTCATAATCATAATCGTCATGAGAAATTCCCCAAGTAAAAATACCTAAGTAAACTATAATACAAATGAATAAAATTGTTCTGAGCTTATATAGTATAAATTGGTAGATAGCAAGTATTACCAAACATAACAGAATACGATCTAAATGAAACGGCCATTCTGGATCTATTATGTTTTGATGTACAATAATAAATGTGGGAATAGTAAGAAGTATGTTTAAAATGAATATAATGAAATTATCCCATGGAGATGGAATTTTCATATATTGATACCATTTTTTCTTTTTTTTGATAACTTGTACTTCAGGGATGTTCATTTGTGTTTTGTAAAATGCTTTTACAATATGCTATCGTTGTAATTTTTTGGCTGATCTATTAAATTTAAGTCAATTAGTTGTTGTTGAATTTTATTAAAACTATTTGACGATAATTGTTTTTGTGACCATTTTGTAAGTGATAACCAAGATTGAATATCTTCTAATTTTTGGTTATATCGATTAGATAAAGTTCGATCAATACTTGGAATGTATTTAAATTCACTTGTTGTATTATTAATTACATCCAAAATATGTTCAATAGTAATTTTGTTGCTTTCAATAAATTTATTTGTACCAACTAATAAAAAAGATGGCCAAGGAGTAGGGCATTCACCAATGCGTCTAAATACTTTTTCATCAACTAAAGGCTGAGTCATAAAGCGCTCCCACATAAAATAATCGGCTTCATTGTTTTGTAGTGCCAAAATAGCTTTGTCAATTGTGTCTATCACTACAAATTCTAACGTATTTATGTTCCAATTATTTTGTTGTGCATGTACTATAGCCATTAAATGAGAACCTGATCCATAACGGCTTATGGCTACTCTTTTGTGTTCTAATTCTGCAATTGTTTTAAAATCAGAATCATACGCTACATGTATTCCCCAAAGCAATGGAGACGAAACGTATTCTTGTATAATAGAAGTTGGATTGTTTGCTGCAATATCTTTGATAATACCTTCAGATAAAATAATAGCTAAATCTGCTTCATTTTCGCGCAACATTTGACACATTTTACCTGTTCCTTCTGGAATGTCGCTCCATTGTAAATCAATTCCAATTTCTTCAAATTCTCCATTTTCAATACATAGGTGCCAAGGTAAATTAAAGTGCTCTGGTACGCCAATAATTCTAACAGTTTTCATTCTTTTTTTATCTTTTAATTTACAGCTAAGATAAGAAAAACTATACCGATTTTTTGTGTGAATATTGAAGAAACAAAAAAAATCTCTATTCGAAAAAAATAGAGATTTTATAGCTTAAAGTTTCATTGAACCTGTTTGTTTTAAACGTGTGTGAAATTTAAATGCTTCTTCTAAAATATGAGGTGTATGTCCGCCCAAAGCTTTTGCTCGTTCATAATACTCTCTTATTTCTTTTTTATAATCAGGATGAACGCAATTTTCAATAATTACTTCGGCGCGCTCTCTAGGCGATAATCCTCTTAAATCTGCCAAACCTTGATCGGTAACTAAAATATCTACATCGTGTTCTGTATGATCTACGTGAGAAACCATTGGTAAAACATGCGATATTTTATTGTTTTCTTTTGAAGCAGCTTGAGTTACGAAAATACTTAAGTAAGCATTTCTTGCAAAATCTCCCGATCCGCCAATTCCATTCATTATTTTAGTTCCGCTAATATGCGTAGAATTTACATTTCCATAAATGTCAAATTCAATAGCAGTATTAATTGCAATAATTCCCAAACGACGAATTACTTCTGGGGCATTACTAATGTTTTGTGGACGAAGTACTAATTTATCTTTATATCGATTAAAGTTTTTAATCAGGTTTTGATAAGCGCCTTCGGTAACTGTAATTGATGATCCTGAAGCAAAAGTCATCTTTCCAGAATCAATTAAATCAAAAGTACTATCTTGTAATACTTCCGAATACATTGTTAGGTTTTCGAATGGTCCGTCTATAAATCCTGTTAATACTGCATTTGCCACTTTACCAATTCCTGCCTGAAGCGGAAGTAAAGAATAAGTTAGATTTCCTTTTTTTACTTCGTTTTCAAAGAATTTTAGTAAATGTTGAGAAATAGCAGTTGTTTTTTCATCTGGTTCTGGTAAAATTGCTGGTGTATCTTCAATGCTAGAAAAAACTACAGCAACAACGTTTTCTGGGTTAAGACGAATAAAGTGTTCGCCAACACGATCTTCAACGGTGTGAATTGGAATAATTTCTCTTCTTGGTTGCTTTAAAGGAATGCAATTGTCATGAATACCTTCTACACTTAATGGAATTGCTGTATTTACTTCGATTATTATTTTTTTAGCTACACTAGCAAAATAAGCAGAATTTCCAATAGAAGTTGTAGGAATAATATATCCATCTTCGTTAATGTAAGTTGCTTCGATAATTGCTATTTCAACTTGAGGAATATGTTTTTCCTGTAACTGCTCAATAGTTTCACTTAAATGCTGATCGATATATTTTACCTGACCACTGTTGATAGAGTGTCTTAAATCAGAATCAGCCTGAAAAGGTAATCTTTTTATTAATGCATTGTTTTTTGCTAAATCTGCATCAGTTGTTTGTCCTAAAGATGCTCCTGTAATTAAGGTAATTGCAACATTTTCATCGGCAGCTCTTAATGCAAATGCAGGTAAAACAGATTTGCTATCTCCAGCTTTAGTAAAACCACTTGCACCAACAATTGCTTTGTCATGTATTAATAAAGCTGCTGCTTCAGCAGATTTGATTAAATTTTTATAAGGTTCAAATTTGATTCTATCTAATTTTGAATTTTCGATTGTCATATTGTTAATCATTTTGTTACAAGTTTAAAAATAGAACTTTTTATCAAGGTTTTGAATATTTATCTTAGTATATGTGTATTTATATTATAAAGTAAATTAATTATCATAAATGTTTAGTTGTAATTTATTTAATTTAAGATATAAAAATTAAAATAATAATTTAATTGAAATGATTTTTAAAAAAACGTATTGATGATTTTTTTGTTTTTTTAACATTATCATCGATTTTACCTTTTAAGTTGTTTATTCTTATTCAAAACATATACCATTTTTCTTTTTTTGACATATTTTTTTTAAAATATTAGGCAAAAAAAAGAGGTTGATTCAAAAAAGAACCAACCTCGGTGTAATTTATTGTTTAACTAAATTTCACTTAATTTATCTAAGGTATAAATAATTAGCTGATCTACTGCAGCATACGGATCTTCCGAAAAAGTACCATTTGCACGATTCGCAATTATTGTATTTAATGATACTGCTTTATGACCTAATAGCTTACATAGTCCGTAAATAGCAGAAGTCTCCATTTCAAAGTTTGTAATTCTTTGATTTTTATAATTAAAAGAATCTATTTTATTATTTAGATTCGGATCTTGGATAGCTAAACGCAACACACGTCCTTGTGGACCGTAAAACCCGCCTGCAGTTCCTGTAATTCCTTTAAAAATAATTTCACTGCTTAGTTTTTCTTCTAACCAATTATCGTTTTTTATAAAATACGGGCGTCCTTTTCTCATATCCCAATTTGTATGCTCAATAAAAGCATTTTCCATAGCAATATCAGTAATATCGTCCATTACGTAAGAACGCATCATATTGTCTAAACCAAGCCCATATTGCGATAAAACAAAACTATTTACAGGAATATCTTCTTGTAATGAACCTGAAGTTCCAATACGAACAATATTTACAGAGGTTAGGTTTTCTTTAATTTTTCTTGTTTCTAAATCGATATTAAACAATGCATCAATTTCATTGATAGCAATGTCTATATTGTCAGGGCCAATACCAGTTGAAATTACAGTAATTCGCTTGCCTTTGTAAATTCCCGTTTGAGTTTTAAATTCTCTTTTTTGAGTACTAAATTCGATAGAATCAAAATGTTTTGAAATTCGATCAACTCTGTATTGATCTCCTACAAAAATGATGTTTTCAGAAACATTTTCTGGACGTAAATTTAAATGATAAATACTACCGTCTGGGTTTAGTATTAATTCGGATGATTTTATACTCATAATTATAATTTTATTATCCTCCTACACGTTTTACTTTGTAGTCTTTTTTTTGTAAATATTCCATTATTTTATCTCGAAAGTTTCCTTGAATAATGATCTCTCCATCTTTTGAGCTTCCACCAACGCCGCAAAGTGTTTTTAATGTTTTGGTAAGTTCTTTTAAATCATCTTCACTTCCTTGAAAACCTTTTATTATGGTGGCAATTTTTCCACCTCTGTTTTTTTTATCTAAATGTGCTTCAAGTCTTTGTTCTTTTGGAGCAAGTGTTTCAACAGTTTCTTCTTGATCAAATTCAAAATCTTTATTTGTAGAAAAAACAAAGCCACCTAAGTCTTCAAGACTGCTTATTTTCTTAGCCATTATTGTTGATGTTATTTTTAAGTGTTGAGTTATTAAAGATAATTAAATATACCGTGATACTAAAAAAAATATAGATTCTTTTTCGATATTAATTTTAAATAAAGGAATAAATGAATTGATTTTTTTGAAAAAGCAAAGGGAGTTTCTTTTTTGAAAAACTCCCTTTTGTATTATTTTATCAATCCTAATTCAACCAAGCGTTGATGTAAAAATTCGCCTGCTGTAATATTATCGAATTTTTTTGGATTTTGTTCGTCAATACAATTATCTAAACAATCTAAAGGCATGCTGCTTATTGGATGCATAAAAAATGGAATAGAGAAACGAGACGTGCTCCACAATTCTCTAGGTGGATTTACTACCTGATGAATTGTAGATTTTAATCGGTTGTTTGAATGTCTAGAAAGCATGTCTCCAACATTAATTACCAATTCATCATCTGCAGCAATAGCATCAATCCATTGGCCATCGTGGTTTTGTACTTGCAATCCTTTTCCTTGCGCTCCCATTAACAAAGTAATTAAGTTAATGTCTCCATGGGCAGCAGCGCGAACAGCATTTTTAGGTTCTTCCGTAATAGGAGGATAGTGGATAGGTCTTAGAATGCTATTTCCGTTTTTGATGTAATTGTCAAAATAAAATTCATCTAAACCTAAATAAATTGCTAATGCTCTTAATACATAAACTCCTGTTTTTTCAAGCATTTGATATGCTTGTTTTCCAGTTGCATTAAAATTTGGTAATTCTGTTACCTCAACGTTTGCAGGGTAACTTTTTTCTAATTCTGGATCATTTTCAATGTATTGACCAAAATGAAAAAACTCTTTCAAATCTCCTTCTTTTCTTCCTTTTGCAGATTCTTTACCAAAAGATACATATCCTCGCTGACCACCAATGCCAGGAATTTCATACTTTTCTTTTGTTTCTAAGGGAAGGTTGAAAAAGTTTCTTACTTCTGTATATAGATTTTCAACTAATTGATCATCTAAGAAGTGTCCTTTTAATGCTACGAATCCAATTTCTTCGTAGGCTTTGCCGATTTCATTTACAAATTTTTGTTTACGTACCGGATCATCCGATAGGAAATCACGTAAGTTAACACTTGGAATGTTTTGCATTTTTCGAAGTTGTTATTTAATCTTACTGTTGTTTTAAGTGAAGCAAATTTATAGAAAATTTATAAACAAAATAAAAATTAACTGTTAATTAGATTTTTTATTGATTTTGAGTGTTTTAGAGTTGGTGTTTTTTGAAAAAAGTGAAATAAAATTGAGGATTAGTAGGTTTTAATAATTTGGTTTTTCTGTGTAATTTTAGTGATGTTTTTAAAGTTTTTGGTGTTTAATGAAAATTTAATTATAAAAGTATGATTTGTGCTATTTTTTTTATAAATTGAACTTCCTATGTTTTAAAAAATATTAATATGAAATTACCAATAGAATTAAAAGCAAACGAATTTGTGGTTTTAGTGACAATCGATTACGATCCGAAGTATGAAGTAAAAGGAATGGATATTTTTTTTGCTAGTTTGCCAAAGAGTTTTAAGCCTATTTTTCAGAAAAAAGTAAACTCAGTAATAAAGGTTTATTGTGTGAGTGATAATGAAGAAGATTTAATGTTTTGTTTGCGTCAAACGGGTTATAAAACTACTTTGTTGTAAAATCGTTTTTGTTTTTCATGATACATTACGTAAAGCAAATAGAAACAATGTTTTGCAGAATAAATTTAGGTTATATTATTAACAATATAATATGTTTTTTGAAGAAGCAAAAGCTTGCAAAATAAAAAGAGCGCAATTGATATGCACTCTTTTTATTTTTAATATAATAAGGATTATTAAGGAATCCATTTCTTTACAAAATTAGGTTTACGCTTTTCTAAGAAAGCATTTCTACCTTCAATAGCTTCTTCTGTCATATAAGCCAAACGCGTAGCTTCTCCTGCAAATACTTGCTGTCCAACCATACCATCGTCAGTTAGATTCATAGCAAATTTTAACATTTTGATAGATGTTGGCGATTTTTCTAGTATTTCTTGTGCCCATTCATAGGCTGTGTCTTCTAATTCGGCATGTGGAATTACTGCATTTACCATTCCCATTTCAAAAGCTTCTTGAGCAGAATAATTTCTTCCTAAAAAGAAAATTTCTCTTGCCTTTTTTTGACCTACCATTTTTGCTAAATAAGCAGAACCGTATCCTCCATCAAAACTTGTAACATCAGCATCTGTTTGCTTAAAAATAGCATGCTCTTTACTAGCTAATGTCATATCGCATACAACGTGCAAGCTGTGTCCTCCACCAACTGCCCATCCTGGTACAACTGCAATTACAACTTTTGGCATAAAACGAATTAAACGTTGTACTTCTAGGATGTTTAATCGATGCATTCCGTCATCGCCTACATACCCTTGATGTCCTCTTGCTTTTTGATCTCCACCGCTACAGAAAGAATATACTCCATCTTTTGATGAAGGACCTTCGGCAGATAAAAGAACTACTCCAATAGAAGTGTCTTCTTGTGCATCGTAAAAAGCTTTGTAAAGTTCTGCTGTAGTTTTTGGTCTAAAAGCATTTCTTACATCAGGTCTATTAAAAGCAATACGAGCAACTCCATCACACTTTTTGTAGGTAATGTCTTCAAACTCTATTGCAGTTTTCCATTCTATTTGACTCATATCATAAAATTTGTAAGTAAAAATAACGATTATTTATTGATATTTCAATTGCTTGTTTTGCTTTAAAAGCAATAGTAAATATTAATGTATTGAAAAATAATAAGATAAAAAAAGCCGAAGTGGTTAAACTACGGCTTTATTGTTTTTAGAAGTTTGGCTTTAGTGTATATTTTTTGTAAAAAGCATCTATTTTTTCTACAACCTCATCTGCAGTGTCTACTACTTGAATAAGATTTAAATCTTCTGGAGAAATGGTTTTATACTCGTTTACTAACACATTTTTAATCCAATCTAACATGCCACTCCAAAATGAAGCGCCAACTAAAATGATTGGAAATTTTGCGATTTTTTTGGTTTGAATTAAAGTAATTGCTTCAAACAATTCGTCTAATGTTCCAAATCCACCAGGCATTACAACAAAACCTTGAGAATATTTTACAAACATTACTTTGCGTACAAAGAAATAATCGAACTGAATATTTTTATCATGATCAATATATGGATTGAAATGTTGCTCAAATGGCAATTCAATATTTAAACCAACTGAAATTCCTTTGCCTAAATGTGCACCTTTATTTCCTGCTTCCATAATTCCTGGTCCACCACCAGTAATTACTCCGTATCCAGCTTGACTTACTTTGTATGCAATTTCTTCTGCTAACAAATAATTTGGATCTGTTGTTTTTGTTCTTGCCGATCCGAAGATAGAAATACAAGGACCAATTCGTCCCATTTTTTCATATCCGTTCACGAATTCAGACATTATTTTAAAAATTGCCCAAGAGTCATTTGTTTTTACCTCTGTCCAAGACTTTTGTGTAAACTTGTCTTGAATTTTTTCATCTTCATTTTTAAATTCTTCTCTCATAATATCTAATTTATTTTAGCTCGTTTTTTAAGAATTGAGCTGTAAAACTTTTTTTACATTTTATCACTTGTTCTGGTGTGCCTGTAACCATTACCTCTCCGCCCTTTGCACCACCTTCGGAGCCAATATCAATAATATAATCGGCTAGTTTTACTACGTCTAAGTTATGTTCAATAATAAGCACAGTGTTTCCTCGTTCAACTAATTTGTTAATTACCTCCATTAATACTCTAATATCTTCAAAATGAAGACCAGTTGTAGGTTCATCTAAGATATAAAAAGTATTTCCGGTGTCTTTTTTAGAGAGTTCGGAAGCTAATTTTATACGTTGTGCTTCTCCGCCAGATAGCGTTGTACTTTGTTGGCCTAAGGTGATATAACCTAAACCAACATCGTTTATTGTTTTTAGTTTGCGATAGATTTTTGGAATATTTTCGAAAAATTCTGCGCCATCGCTAACGGTCATTTCCAATACATCAGAAATTGATTTTCCTTTGTATCTTATTTCTAGTGTTTCTCGGTTAAATCTTTTACCCTGGCAAGTTTCGCATTCTACATAAACATCAGGTAAAAAGCCCATTTCTATGGTTCTTACACCAGATCCTTCACAAGTGTCAAATCTACCGCCACTTACTTTAAAAATAAAACGACCAGGTTTGTAGCCTCTAATTTGAGCTTCGGGTGTTTGTGCAAATAGATTTCTAATATCTGAAAAAACTTCGGTATATGTAGCTGGATTTGATCTTGGTGTACGCCCGATTGGACTTTGATCTATTCCGATTACTTTGTCGATGTTTTCTAATCCTTTTATTTTTTTATAAGGTTGAGGTTTTGCAACCGCATTGAAAAAATGAGCATTTAAAATTGGATATAAGGTACCATTTATAAGCGTAGATTTTCCTGATCCAGAAACACCAGTTACGCAAGTTAACGTTCCTAATGGAATTTCGATAGAAATATTTTTTAGGTTGTTTCCTGTAGCTCCTTCCAATTTTAATGTTTTGCCATTTCCTTTTCTTCTTTCTTTTGGAATAGGAATGCTCAATTCGCCATTAAGGTATTTTGCTGTAAGTGTTTTTTCTTTCAACAATTCTTTTGGCGTTCCTTTGCTAATGATTTCTCCACCGCCTTTTCCTGCATACGGACCAATGTCTATTACATAATCTGCGCGTTCTATCATGTCTTTATCATGCTCAACAACCAATACAGAATTTCCAATATCTCTTAATGATTCTAACGATTTTATTAATCGCTCATTATCTCGTTGATGCAAGCCAATGCTGGGTTCGTCTAAAATATACAACACACCAACTAATTGTGAGCCAATTTGCGTAGCTAAACGAATACGCTGTGCCTCGCCGCCAGATAATGTTCTAGAACTTCTGTTTAATGATAAGTAGGTAAGTCCAACATCTTTTAAAAATGATAAACGCGTATTGATTTCTTTTAGAATTTCTTCTGCAATGCTTTTTTGTTTTTCTGAAAGATGATTTGGTAAATCTTGAAACCAATCAATCAAAGAAGCAATGTCCATTTGTATTAATTCGCCAATGTTTTTTTCGCCAATTCTAAAATACAATGCCTCTTTTTTTAAACGCGTGCCATTGCAAGACGGACAATCAATTTCGTCCATATATTCTTTTGCCCAACGCTTGATTGAAGCTGTTTCGCTCTCATTGAATTGATTTTTAATGAAATTACTTATTCCTTCAAAATCAATTTTGTAATTTTTGGAAATTCCTGCAACTTTATGTTCAATTGTAAAACTATCTTGTCCGCCATAAAGAATTACGTCCATCGCTTCAGAAGAAATGGAAGAAATAGGATCGGCTAATTTGAAATTGTATCGTTGTGCAATTAATTCTAATTGACTGAATATCCAAGTTTTTTTCTCAGAACCAATTGGAGCTAAACCTCCTTTTTTTATTGATAAACTGTTGTCTGGAATTATTTTTAGAAGATTTATTTCGTTAACTAATCCAAGACCGTTACAAGCATCACATGCTCCTTTTGGAGAATTAAATGAAAAATTATTTGGTTCGGGTTTGCTATATGATATACCAGAAGTTGGACACATTAAGTGTCTACTAAAAAAACGCACTTCGTTTGTATCTTGATTTAATATCATTATAGTATCATCACCATGATACATTGCTGTATTGATGCTTTCTGCAAGACGTTGTTGTGTTTGTTCGTTATCGTCAATTACCAATCGATCAATAACAATTTCAATATCGTGCGTTTTATATCTATCGGCTTTCATGCCGTATTCTAAATCTTTTATTTCACCATCTAATCTAACTTTTAGAAAGCCTTGTTTGGCAATTTGTTCAAATAGTTCGCGATAATGTCCTTTTCTTGATCGGATAACTGGAGCTAGAATATTTATTCTTTTTTCTTTAAAATCTTCAAGAATTAGCTTTTGAATTTGTTCATCAGTATAGCTTACCATTTTTTCGTTGGTGTTGTAGCTATACGCGTCAGCAGCTCTTGCGTATAAAAGACGTAAAAAATCGTAAATTTCTGTTATTGTACCTACGGTAGAGCGCGGACTTCTATTGGTTGTTTTTTGCTCAATAGCAATAACTGGCGAAAGACCATCAATTTTGTCTACATCAGGGCGTTCTAATCCACCTAAGAATTGTCTAGCATAAGCAGAAAACGTTTCTATATATCTTCGTTGTCCTTCGGCATAAATGGTGTCAAAAGCCAAAGAAGACTTTCCAGAACCAGATAATCCAGTAATGACCACCAATTTTTCTCGTGGAATATTAATATCAATATTTTTAAGGTTGTGAACCCTTGCACCTAAAACTTCTATAAAATCTTCTCTTTGAGACATAATTTAATGCTAAAAAACAAAGATACATATTAATCCTGTTTTTTTAATCGTGAGTAAGAGTTTTATCTATTCATTATCATTTGAAAATTGAAAACAAAATTGTTTTTCGATAAATGTATTTTAAACCGAATTAGAATAGTGTTGCCAAACGATAGATAATAAATAAACAAAAACATCCTGTATTTTGTAATACAGGATGTTGATTTATAATATTTTGATTTTAGTTTTCTTCTATATTGTAACCAATTACTTGTTTATATAAAGTAAAATACACAGAAAATAAATAAGGTACAGTTAATAACACTCCAACTACTAGGAAAAACAATCCGGAAGATGCTAAAAAATAATTTAGAATTAATGTTAGCATGATAGGAATTGGCTGTTTGTTTACCACATTTACACTTGTTTTTAAAGCAACAAATGGCGACATTTTTCCGAAGATAATTAACGGTGTTGTAAAAACAGTAAGTATGTTTATTAACCAAGTTATAATTACCGAAACCATTTCGAAATTTAGTTCTTTTAACAAGGTAGAAATTAATACACCTACTAAGTTAATAAGAATTTGAATACTGAAAATGTAAATTCCTTTAACACTAAAAAAGTATTTAAAAATACTTAAAAAACGTGGCGTTTTGTTTAACGCAGCTTCTGCATTTATTTTGTAATAACCAGCTACAAGTATACTTGTTAGTGCGTTTACCAATATCGTAATTCCAAGATAATAAAAAAGAAGAGGAGGCTCTGCTAATTCTTTAAAAATAACAAGTATTTGTTCTTGCATTTATTCGTCAGAAGCAGTTGCATCTAATAATCATGCTTGTAACATAAAAAATGAGCCAATAAACGAAGCTAATAACACAGTTAAGAGCATGGTTGTAGCAACAAGTAGAAGTGTTTTTTTATAATATTCAAAGGCTTCTTTCATCACCGTAAAAGGTTGAATTATATAGCCGTTTTCAGTAATGTTTTGAATGATTTTTTTTAAGTTATTCATTAGTTATATATGTAAGTAATTCTATTTTATAAAATCAAAAGTATTGCCTTGTGCAATATTACCTGTGGTGTATCCTTTCATGAACCATTCTTTTCTTTGGGCAGAAGTACCATGCGTAAAAGAATCTGAATTTACAGAGCCAGTAGTTTTGCGTTGTATAGCATCATCTCCAACGGCTGCGGCTGCGCTCATTGCGATATCAATATCTTTTGGATCTAAATATTTTTGCACTTGTTTTGCCCAAACACCAGCATAAAAATCTGCCTGAAGCTCTAATGCAACTGATAGTTTATTTGCTTCTACTTTAGATGCGCGTTGTTGTAATTGATGTACTTTTTGATCGGTTCCTAATAAGTTTTGTACGTGATGACCGACTTCATGAGCAATTACATAAGCTACTGCAAAGTTTCCTTTTTCTGCTCCAAAGCGTGTATGAAGTTCGTCAAAAAAGCGAAGATCCATATAAATAGTTTGATCTGCTGGGCAGTAAAACGGGCCAATATCTGCGGTAGCATGTAGGCATTTAGTTTGTACCTGATCGTCAAAAAGTACCATTTGTGGCTCTTGATATATTTTTCCTATCTGATCAAAAATTGTGTGCCAAACATCTTCTGTGTCTGCAAAAATTACAGCAGCCATTTGTCCCATTTGATTTTCTTCGTCAGAAAGTGTTCTGGTTTGAACTTGCTCAACTCCAGATTGTTGATTAATTTGCTCTAATACAGGAGCTATTTGTTGCCCAGTTTCGTCACCAAACATTACTAGAAGCATTGCAATAATTCCAATAATTCCACCGCCAATGGCTGTTTTTCCTGCAGCTGATTTTCCTCTGTTGTTAGTAACGTTTTTGCTTTGTCTGCGGTTTTCCCATTTCATAATAATCCTCTATATTGGAACAAATTTATGAAAAATACTGGAAGACTTTAGAATGATTATTTTTTGATTTTTTTTGTTTGAAAAAAAGAATGATTACCTTTAAACAATCTTTAAAAATTAATGATTTAAATTGAAATAGTTGAACAAATTGTATAAATATAAAGGATAAATTTATGGTGAGTAGTGAGCAAACGAGTAGTTTTTATTGTACATCTCTTGCAATTACAGATAATTCGGGTAAGGTATATCACGGACGAACAATGGAATTTGCATTCGGACCAGTTCCAGCATTTATAACCTATACTTCTTATTATCCAATAGGAACACAGTTTCAGCATCTTGCATCAAATGGTGAAAATGCTTACGGATATACAACAGAATACGAAATATTAGGTTTAGGTATTCCGCTAGGAGAATATGGTGAAGGACTGGATTTTGAATTATGTCAGGGATTAAATAGCGCTGGATTATCTTTTAGTTTAAATATGAAAGGTGATTCTGAATTGCCAGAAGTTGCTCCAAAAGATTATGCTAAATATTTGCCACTTGATGCGATTGGGCATTGGGGATTATCAGTTTGTGCTACGGTTGACGATGTTAGAGAAAAATTACAAGATTTAGTAATTGGTACACGTGGAATTCCACAAATAGGAGGGGTGCAATCGCCATTTCATTTTGCCTTTTATGATAAACAAGGAGGAAGTATTGTTGTTGAGGTTTCGGAAGGTGTATTGCATGTGCACGATAATCCAACAATGGTAATGACTAACGGACCTGAGTTTAAATGGCATTTAACAAATTTAAATAACTACACGCATTTAACTAATAAAGATGTAACTATTGCACATTTGGGTAATCTGAATTTAAAACAACCAGATAGCGGAATTGCAGTTGCAACTTTACCTTCGTCTGATACATCTGTTGGTAGATTTGTAAGAGGTGTATTTTATACATCTTTTGTAAATAAGATGGATGATCCTGATAAAGCAATAATTGAATTATCTCATATTATGAATAAATTTGATCGTCCAAAAAATATGACAGTTAGTATGCATGGTGAAGGAGGAGGTATACATCAACAAGTAATGTTGTCTGAATTTGTTGTATGGACTGCTTTGTCCGATTTGTCAAGAGGATTGTTGTATGTGCGCTCTTACGAAGATTTGAACTATACTACTTATGGTTTAGATCAGTTTAAAGGAGAAACAAAACCAGTGCATATATTAGTAAAGTAAAAATACACATAGATAACCAAAAAAGCCAGAAAGTAATTTCTGGCTTTTTTATGTTTTTAAATATTAGTTTTATAAGGATACATTACCTACTGGATAATCTCCTAAATAATGAGATAAGTCAATTGTTTTATACGTAAGCTTTGAATACTTATTTGAAAACAGAATAATACAGGCATTAGAATCTGTTAAACGAATATAAGAAGTTGTATTTCCTCTCCACCATCCATTGTGATAAGTATAGTTTTTTCCGTTTTCCATTTTAATCAAACGGAACCCTAAGCCGTAATTTCTTGTTCCGTGATTTTCAAAACTATAGCCTTTGGTCATTTGATCTTTTAATTCAGCCGATAAAAACTCATCACTGTACATAGCAGTATCAAGTTTTAGCATATCTCTCGGTGTAGTATAAATGTTTTTATCTCCATAAGTTCCGTCCATATAATCCCAACGCATTGCCTGATAATTTGCACTGTATGATTGAGTTACATCATCTTTTCTGGTTATGTCATCAAAAACAAAACTATTATCCATGTTTAAAGGTCCAAATACATAATCGTGTACTACATCTTTAAACTTTTTGTTGGTTAGCTTTTCTGCAATAGAAGCTAAAACAACATAATTTGTATTGCTGTAACTAAACTTTGAGTTAGGTTTAAAATCTAAAGGAATCTTTTTAGTTTTAATTACTTCAATAACATCATCATTTGTAATTACGTTTGATAAACTCCAAGTATTAGGATAGTACCCATAATATTTAAGTCCACTTCTGTGCGATAGCAAAGTTTTAATCGTCATAGTTGGGTAAGGAAATCCATCAATAATATCTGCCACTGGCTGATCCAGATACAATAAATTATCCTGAATTAAACGCATAATGGTTATTGCTGTAATTACTTTTCCTACCGAAGCAACGTGCATTGGTGTGTTTTCGTTTATTTCTTCATTTTTCTTTTTGTTGGCATAGCCAGAATAATTTTCGTACAAAACAACTCCGTTTTGTGCCACCAAAAAGCTACCAGTATAACCAGATTTCTTTATGTAGTCATTGTAAAAGTTTTCTATTTTTTGTCCTTTTTCTAAAACATATTCAGGTGCCAACTCTTTAAAGTTGTTAGCATAAGGTTTGTCAACCAATACGTTATGTTCTTTAATAATATGCATATTGAAAGCAAGCTCTCTGCTTGATTCATTTTTGCAAGAAATTAGTCCAAGAAAAAGTGATATATAGAGGTAGAATTTTAAATTCATTATGATGTTTTGTTGCATTTTTTACAAAAAACCAAGTTATAAAAAGTAAATGAATTTAAAAGAAAAAAGTAGTATATTTTCTACTAAAATAATTTTTGTACTTATTACTTCTGTTTTTTTTATACTATTTAGCACAAGAATAAAGAGTATATTAGTAGCTTCAACTCTATACTATACACAACAATCAATACATGAGAAGATTCAAAACAGCTTATTCCGTTTTGCTAATTAGTTTAGTAAGTATTGCACTTTTTGCTGCCCTGGTAGGTAGCTGGCTAGATCAATCTTGGTTTGGCTTCATCGTTATACTTGCCGGAACAGCACTATTTGTATATTGTGCTATGCAAACCTACTATGAAGTAGACGAAAAAAATCAGCTATTAATAGTAAGAGGAGGTATGCTTATAAATGAAACTATTAAAATAAACGCCATTCGAAAAATAGAAGACAGTAACAGCATACTTAGCGCCCCAGCAATGTCTTTCAACCGATTAGAAATAGGATTTAATAAATTTGATAGTGTTTTAATTTCTCCCAAAGATAAAATAGGTTTTGTAAAAGCCCTGCAAGCTATAAACCCTGAAATAATTTACAAACCACGAAAAAGCAAGTAGTTTACAAAAAAACTCCAATAAGTAATGCTTCTTCCCTCAGAATTGAGTACATTTGCCACCTTATGCAGACCGCCTTATCGCTGGTTTATTTATAAACGAGAGGAAAGTCCGGACACCACAGGGAAGCATAATGGGTAACACCCATCCGCGTTTATTCGTGAGGACAAGTGCAACAGAAAGTATGTACAGGTAATGCTGTAGTGAAACCAGGTAAACTCTATGCGGTGAAATGCCATGTATATTTAGCGTTCGAGGGTGCCCGCCCGATGCTTTAGGGGTAGGCAGATGGAGCCATTGAGTAATTAATGGCCTAGATAAATGATAAGGATGTGTTGTATAACACATACAGAATCCGGCTTATAGGTCTGCATTTAGTTTTAAAACAGTGTTTAAATATAAAGAACTCCACATTGTATAATGTGGAGTTTTTTTATGTTTATTCTTCTTCGTTATCGTCATCATCTTCCTCTTCAAGCTCATACTCAAAGAAGGTAAATACAGAGCCTCCGTAGTTTTTCTCAAATGAAAACAATGGTAAATGATCTAGTTTTGTAAACTTAGAATGTTCTACAACAAGCATACCTTGCTCGTCTAGCAATTCATTTGCAAAAATATCAGCAATAATTTTCTCAAACTGTTCTTGCGTAAAATCATAAGGCGGATCGGCAAAAATAATATCATACGTACCCTTATGTTTTTCTAAAAACTTAAAAACATCTGACTTATATGGGTTAATATTTAAATCAAACTCCTTTGCTGTTTTTTTGATGAAATTGACACAACCAAAATCTCCATCAATACTTACAATACTATCCACACCACGCGATGCAAATTCATAGCTAATGCTTCCCGTTCCTGCAAACAGATCTAAAACCTGAAGCTCAGAAAGGTTGAAGTGATTATTCAGAATATTGAACAATGCTTCTTTACTCATATCTGTTGTAGGTCTTACTGGTAGGTTTTTAGGCGGATTAATTTTGCGGCCCTTTAATTTGCCCGAAATAATTCTCATAAATGGAATAATATATAATGTTGTTTAGGTACTTGATAATGTAATAATAAGTCGGCATCAATACTAGTATCTTCTTTCAAAATCTCTAGGTGCCTAATATAAGTATATGCCTCTTGATATAAGGCATCGTTTGCATCAACTCGGCTAATTAGTTTTAGCTTTATTTCTTCTGTATTCAAGTTCAATTGCTCGTACACAAACAGCAAATAATAAATAAAATCTTGTGCTGTATTGTATAAAAACGAGTTAAACAAAAGCAATTTTCCTTCTTGTGCCACCACAATTTCAAAATGATCTTTTTGCACATACGCATACACTTCTGTTGCGCTGTATTGTACAGACTGTTTTAGTATATGCTCTACCAAATACGTATTGATGTTGTGATAGGTAAAGCTACCAAACTGATCCAACAAGAAATTATTGATTTGCACAAAAGGCACATACACATTATTCATCTCAAAATTGGGCAATTCATCAAAGGCAAAAAAGTCATTGGCAAAAACCTTGGTATTGTATTGCAAATACAAGCCTAACAATTTCTCGTCAAACAAAGCAGTAGGCACAAAAGTATTCAAACTACTATCGTGCAAAACCACTATATCACTATATGCCTCTTTAAGCACTTCGTGTTTTCTAAAAATGGCCAATAACTGTTCGTCTATTGTTTTGTTCTGATTCAATGCCTCTGAGCCAAATAAAGTAACAGCCCCAGATACTTGGTGGCGAATTACAAAAGAGAACTTCTGAAGCGATACTTGAATAATAAGTTTGTGTAAACCTTGCGTCATACTAAAAAGACTATTTTTTTTGAATCAATGCAATGCTACAAATTTACGCTTTTTTAAGAGAGTATATTAGACTTGGCGTAAAAAGCTTAGTATCTTTGAGTTTTTATAGGTGGAAAAGCAATTTTAGAATGAGAGGAACTGAATTTTACAAGGAATTAAAACACGAATTTCCGTACGAATTAACGTTAAAGCAAGACATTTTTTTGCACAAAATAGCCGAATTTGTTACCAACGACTTGCAAGACGAGCTATTTGTTTTAAAAGGATACGCCGGTACAGGAAAAACAACACTACTATCGGTAGTTGTAAATCAATTGCGCTCCATTCAAAAATTTGCTGTAATGTTGGCGCCAACAGGTAGGGCAGCAAAAGTAATTAGCAGCTATGCCCAGCGCCCAGCCTTTACAATACACAAATACATTTACTACCCAAAACCCCTAAAAACCGGTGCAGGCATGCAATATACCATGCGCCAAAACAAACACAAAAACACAATTTTTATTGTAGACGAAGCTTCTATGATAGGCGATGCCTCTATGGCAGATAGCAATATGTATCCGCACGGCTCTTTGCTAGACGACCTTATTTTTTACGTATACGCAGGTCAAAATTGCAAACTAATTTTGGTAGGAGACGAGGCACAGTTGCCCCCTATAAACATGTCGGTAAGCCCAGCGCTAAACACCGAGCAATTGGCATTTCATTATCATATGCCGTTGCAACACATTCAGCTAGACGAGGTAATGAGGCAAGAAGAAGACTCGGGCATATTATACAATGCCACCGAACTAAGAATGTTGCTAGACTCTTACTTTGCAGATACCTTTCAGTTTAATTTATATGGCTTTAAAGACATTGTTCGGCTTTCGGATAGCTATGATATTCAAGATGCTATTTATTCCTCTTACTCCAATTCCGGACCAGAAGAAACCATGTTTATTGTGCGCTCAAACAAAAGAGCCAATGCCTACAATCAGCAAATAAGAACCCGAATTCTCGATAGAGAAAGCGAACTATCGCCGGGCGACTTGCTTATGGTGGTGAAAAACAATTATTATTGGTTAAAAGAATCAACCGTAACCGACTTTATTGCCAATGGCGATATTATAGAAGTACTGCAAATTTACAAAACAGTTGAGTTATACGGCTTTCGATTTGCCTACGTGCGTATTCGCATGATTGATTATGACCAAATGGCACCATTTGACACCATGATTTTGTTGGATACCCTAACTAGCGAATCGCCTGCGCTAACCTATCAAGAAAGCAATAAACTATATCAGGAAGTATTGCTCGACTATCAGGACGAGACCTCAAAATACAAAATGATACAAAAGGTAAAAGAAAACGACTATTTTAACGCATTGCAAGTAAAGTTTTCTTATGCAGTAACCTGTCATAAATCGCAAGGTGGGCAATGGGAAACCGTGTTTATAGAACAACCCTACCTGCCAGAAGGCATTACTCAAGACTATGTACGATGGCTGTACACCGCCATGACGCGCGCCAAACAAAAGCTATACTTAATAGGTTTTCAGAACGAATATTTTGATCAATCAGAAGAATAAAAAACAAAAAATCGGCTATCTTTAAACCATAAAAGCACAAAAATAAAAGTTATCTAAACATAAACACCATGAAAGTAATTGCTGTAATACCTGCCAGATATGCATCTACGCGCTTTCCGGCAAAACTTATGCAAGAGTTGGGCGGAAAAACAATTATTAGAACCACCTATGAAGCAACTGTTGTTACAGGTCTTTTTGACGATGTATTTGTAGTAACCGATCATCAACTTATTTATGACGAAATACAAGCCCACAGCGGCAAAGTAATACGAAGCATAAACGAACACGAAAGCGGAAGCGACCGTATTGCCGAGGCTGTAGCCAACATAGAGGCAGATATTGTGATAAACGTGCAAGGCGACGAGCCTTTTGTAAACAAAGCCAACCTAGAGCAATTAATACAAGTATTTAAGGAAGATAGCAAAAAGGAAATAGATTTGGCCTCGTTAATGACACCCATAACCGATTGGAAGGCAATAGAAAACCCAAACAATGTAAAGGTTGTGGTAGACCAAAACAATGTGGCACTTTATTTTTCTAGATCGGTAATTCCGCACCCGAGAGACACTAAAGAAGGCGCCCAATACTACCAACATATAGGCGTATATGCCTTTAGAAAACAAGCCTTGTTAGAATTTACCACTTGGCCCATGAAGTTTTTAGAGGCTACCGAAAAGCTAGAGCAACTACGCTACCTAGAATACGGCAAGCGCATTAAGATGGCAATTACGCATCATGTAGGCGTAGGAATAGACACCCCAGAAGACTTGGCGCGTGCCAAAGAAATTTTGGCAGAAGGTTTATAAACCACACCCGCAACATACAACATACAAAACCCTGTCTATATTAATCATATTTTAAAGTTATTATATTGTTTAAAAGAAATGGTTTCATATTAAAGGGAAAAAAATAAAATTTTTATTATAATTCACTTTTCATAAAATAAGAAAACAAATATAGTTTTATTAACAGATATTAATAATTTTAGTTTAAAAACACACATAATTTTCAGGAATAAAAATTGAGGTAAAAAACACAATTATAGCTAATAAACACCTATCAGGCAGGAGTTTTTTGCCCCAAAAAGTACCGTTTGCTTCTTTTCAGGTTCGGGTTTTGTTCGGGTCTTGTTCGGTAAAAAGCCGAATTTACTGAGCTAACCCGACGTTTACCCGAACAACTACCGAAGAAAGCCAAAATTACTGCTAAAGGAGTTTTTGAGGAAATCCCTTATTTTGCTGGGTTTTTACTGGTTTTTTTACAATAATAAACAAAAGTGTTTTTGAACAATACCAAACTTTGACAAACAGTTGCAAACAAAATAAGTTGTTTTTTACTGCAAATAACGGTTTGGCTGTTTAGGGCAAAAGTTGTTTTTTGGCGCTGTAATACATTTTGTTTTGCTGAATTTATACAAAACAGCACCTTTTTTTGCGCTTGCTTATTTTTGATATGCTTTATAATATTGTTTAGAGGTGTTTTAATAGATTATTTTTTAAAAGTAATGGTATTTGTTGTTTTGTGTTATTTATGTGGTTTAAAACCAAGATAATTGACGTTTATTTTTGTAAACTAAAGCGCAAAAAAAAGTTCACTATTTCTAGCGAACTTCTTTAGCAAATGTTGTTTTTGTTGTTTTGTATTGTTATTTACTTATTTGTGTATGTAAGTAATTGACTGTTATGGTTTTGTGCTTTAGGGGTTGTTTGTGCTTTTTTAGCCGTTAATTAAACGGATTTTCAACACTGTCTACTTGTTGTTTTAACACATCAAGACAACTTTGATAAAACGGCTTTTGTTCTTGCATTTGTTCAGCTTGTGTTTTGTCTAAGCTGTTTAAGTATTGCTCTTTTGTCATGTTGTTCATGATATTGTCTGCAGCACAAACGCAATAATCGTACACTAAATACGGATGCTTTGTTGTTAAAGGCTCAGAAGCTCGTACACAATTATCTATTAAATTCTGTCGGTCTTTTTCTCCCCATGTTGCGCCAACGTACCTTGGGTTTGTAGTGGGTACTTCAGGAGGATTAATCAAATCTGCCACCTCATATCCACCTTTTATAAATAGCAATACAGCGGCTATCTTCATAATTGTGCCGTGTATGTCTTCAAAGTAATTTGGACACTTTCTTGTAGAAAATAAGATAGTGTTTGTATTATAAAATTAGTAATTTTTCTTGATTATACAATTGCCTTCTTTTAGCCATTGTTTTTTGTTTAATAATAGCTCTTTGCTTGAG
>JASLED010000081.1 GCA_030151255.1 Flavobacterium sp. | reverse complement strand
GGATCAAATTGTACTATTTTCTTTTCATCAAAATCATATTCTACTTTGGCAGTTAACGTTCCGTTTTTATGTAATGGAATATCAATTTTTTTAGAATAGCTATCAACCGTAATACTCGACAGTGCCGGATACCATCCTTCTTGTACAATCGGACGAATATCATACTTTCCAAACGGAACCGATTTATAAGAAATTTTCCCTTTTTCGTCCGTTAAAAATGAATGAACATTAAAGGTTGTTAAATAGTTTGGTGCAACTTCATCTCCTTCGTCAAAAACAGAATTATTGTTGTTGTCATAAAAAACAGTTGCCAAAATTTTACTTTTTTTACCGCTAGATACCGCTCGTTTATTAAGAGTAAATTGCAAGCCAACCTCAATGGTAAAAAGTCGATTTAACGAAGCAAAATCATAGTATTGAGAAGTGCTTTTTGACTGAAACCACGAAGCATTTGTATAAATTGAAAAATTGCTACTTACAGCATAATTTAGATTTGTATAAAATGAAGGCGCACTTGTAATTACTCGATCTTTGGAATATGTAAATCCGGTGTTTATATGTAGTTTATTATTTAGTAAACTATTTTGATAAGCAACAGAAAATAAAAATCGTTGAAAAGTTTTATCTGAATTTTGTGTATATAAGTTATAAAATTCAGACAAAAAATAACTTCCTTGTTGATAAGACAAAGAAGTGTAAATATTACTAAAATTATAGCTTAATTGCGCTCTTCCTTGAAAATTAATTTTATCTCCTATTGGATATTTTACAATTCCATTATCTAAATTCAAGCTAATAAAATGCTTTTGATTAACACTAGACCAATTAAGATTTTCAACAAAACGATATGCTTTTAAATCGCTATTTTTGCTATTATTTATATTGAAATGATCAAAACTTGAGTTGCTTTCGTATTGATGTTGTATAAAAATTCCGCCACCTAAATTATTTTTTTTACTAAACTGAATTCCAATATCAGCACGAATATTGTCCGAATAAATATTTGTGTTATAAAGGGCAGAGCGCGGCGAAAAATTAGAATAAAAAATACTTGCCGTTAGGTTATTTTCATTTGCTATAGCTTTGCTTGCCGATTGTTGTATTTGGGTAATTCCTTTTCTATTTCCTGGAAAATAATCGCTACTTACAAAGTAATTTCCAAATAAAGATAAGCTGTTTATTCTTCCATTATATAAAGCTTCGGCGGCATAAGAGCCCATTGTTTTATTTACTGAAGAATAGGTACTAATGCCCGCATGTAATTTTGTATTTAAATGCCAATTGGGATTAAAATCATAATTTACTTCGTTAGAAATAACGTTGTGCTTAGCTTGCTCAAACGGATCGTCTTTAAAAACATATAAAACATCAGCTTGGTTTATTTTTCCGTTTGTAGGAATTCCTACTTTTGTATAAACGCCATATCCGTTTTTTAAAAATCCGTCTTGTTGAATTAAGTTATATTGCTGATCAATAAAGCCTACTTCAAACGATTTGAATATTTTTGTTTCTTCAATTTCAACTGATGCACCTCTTCCAAATAAAGACATTTCAAATGATTTGCTAATATTTCCTATCGCTAACTTATTATCGTTTAGTTGATAACGTAAAACAGTATTTGTAACAATTGGTTTTTCATCGTTGTTGCCTTGATACAAATTTCCTTCAATAGAAACAAAACCTGCAGGTAAATTGAAATCTGTAGCTCCTTGAAGTTGATAAATACTACTTCCCGAACCAATATTTCTGTAGCTTGCGGTAAGTGTATTTCGTTGTCTGCTAAAATTCCAAGAATCATTTCCAGAATAAATAAATTGCTGATTAGAACTTACATTAAGTATTTGCACAGAAGCATTTGCAAAAAGCTCTTTTAGCTCGCCTCGCATTCCTGTAATCTGTACTGTAAATTGTTCTAATTTCAGTAATCGTTTTGTTGGTAAAAATGCAAAAGTATAGGTTTCACTATCTTTTACATCTAAAGTTCCTTTTATTTCAAAGAAATTTACTTCGCCAACCAATTCCGGAATTTTATAAATAAGTGTAATATTTTGTTGTTTGTTTCCAATATTAACAACATTTGTTTTTATACGAATGGAGTCATTTGGATTGCTCATATATATAATAGGATTTTCGACAGATAATTTTAATCGATTGTTTTCTTTTATAGTATGAGTAATTTCTTTTGAAGAAACTATTTTATTTTCAGAATCTAATATGTTGAATGAAATAGTGGTATTTCCTGCTTCTAATTCTTTGTCCAACCAAACTTTAAAAGAAATAAAACGACTGGCATTAGGTTCTATATCTAAAGTTGTTGAGGTATTAGAAATATTTTTAATTCCTTTTGGTAACTCTGCTTTCAATGTACCATGAAAAGATTTGTTGTCGTTGTTTTGAATCGAAATTAATACATCCATTAGATTTGGATTGTTTGCACTAATTTCGCTTTCCAATGTTAATTCTATTGTAGGTAAATTTTGCCCAAAAGAAATTGTTGTGAAAAGTAAAAATCCACAAATCAATATATATCTCTGAAAAAAATTAATTAACATGTAAAGAGTTGTAACAAGAGTTATTTGGGTAATATTTCGTATTCTAAAGTAGTAAAGAAATTTTCTTTTTTGGCCTGAAACAAAATAGGATCGTTTGCCGTGGTGTAATATCTAATATTGTAATTACCAATATTTCCGTTTGTGCTTAGGCCCGATGCAATGCGCTGCGCTGCCATACTAAGCTGAATAGGATAAACATTTGCCGTTATTCCTGTTGAAGGAACAAGCGTTAATCCAACAGAATTTAAAGGTAAAGTTGCTCCTGATACTGAAGTAAAAGTAGGAGAGATGGACTTTACTTTTAACTCGTAATCGGTTGTACTTTGAACAATTAATCCGTTATCTATTTCAATTATAGCACCTCTAGTATAATCACTCATTGTAGATAAATTTAGAATGCTATTTTTTGCATGAGAAGCCACTTTTAACGATAAAACATTAGTTATAGGCGGATTTCCTTGTAACTCATTAATCTGAATAGAAAATACTTGATTTGGAGCTACTTTGACATTATTTTTATCATCATAAAACTTAAATTCTATATTTAATTTGAATTGACTATATTTTCTAAGGTTTGCAAGATAACTACCACCTTCCATTTTAAGATTAAAATACATAAACAAATTATAGTACGAATTACCTGATGCATCATTGTATAAACGTGCCAAAGCTTGAGGTACCATAAATACTTCTTGCTGATCTTGTAAAATAGTTTGTGGTACTATTCCTATTTGCGCAACGTTTGGAACGTTATTTGGATTAAATTGTCCAGCGGTACCAGTTGGTATTAAACTAAACTTATTGGCAGGAATTACCTGATCGCCATTTGTTATCGCAGAAGTTACTCTTGCAGACAAACGCCAAGTAGACATGTCTAATAATCCGTTACCATCCAAACGGATAGTATAGGCTGTATTTGCAGTTGTGCCGTTATATGAATCTACACCAACATAATTAGTACTCCAAACAGTAAGATTTACCTGTTGGGCATATCCAATAAAAGATAGTAAGCTAATAAAAAGTATTGTCCAAAATTTACTCATAGGTAAATTGTAGTTCGGCCATTTCAATTGTGTTTTCATCTCCATAATCAATCAAAAAAGTAGCTAAATATTTTTTTGCCTTTGTTAATGATTCTGGAATGGAAAAGAATATATCTCTTTTATTTCCAGGCATAGTATAAAAAATAGTTGCAGGCAATGATGTTTTTTTTCCTGTAGATTGATCTAAAATATCCACAAAAACTTTACCATCTCCCCAAATATTTCCTTTGTTTTCGATTTGAAGTAAGAATAATTTTTTATCATTTTGGTACACAGCGTTTTGAATTTCTATTTTTCGTTGGCTATTTCCCATTTGTTTGTGATAAATTTTTACTCCAGATCTAACGCTCACTTTTACCTTTGCTCCATTAGGATCAACATCATCTATAGGATTCATTTGTGATACATATAGTATT
The DNA here is from genome assembly GCA_030151255.1 of Flavobacterium sp. GTDB lineage: Bacteria > Bacteroidota > Bacteroidia > Flavobacteriales > Flavobacteriaceae > Flavobacterium. The sequence continues at coordinate 16,279 of JASLED010000081.1, read as the reverse complement.
GCGCTATGAACCGACAAGGTATCTTTTGCTTTTAATGGATTAGTTAAAATAACTTCTAATTCTTTTTTCTCTCCTGGTTTTAACGAAAAGTAAGAATCTTCTTTTTTTACAGTTACCCAAGAGGCACAAGAAGAGTTTAGTGTATTTGGTTCTAAAGTTATATTTTCTCCAGATGTATCATATTGCCAATCACCTAAACTAACAGCTAAATCTAAAGTATTTGAACTACTAACATTGGTAATAGTTACCTTTTGATTTGTACTTTGTCCTTTAGAAGATTCGAAATATAAACGTGGCGGAGAAACAGTTAGCCCAGTTTGAGCCAAAGTTACTTGAGAGATTACAAGTAAAAGAAGAATAAATAATTTACCGCGCATAATTGAATTTAAAATAAATTTAAAAGTGTTACAATATACTGTAACACTTTTAAATATTTAAAATTATTGTGCAATAATTGTATATGTTACTTGAGTTGTGTAAACTGTTGGATTTTGACCAGCAACGTAATTGTTTAAATAAGTTTCTGCACCAGCTCCTTTATACGCCACAGATATTTTTGCATCTACACCACCTACTTTTGATGATACAATTGTTTGGTCTTCACCAGATAAAGATTTTGCAGCATATGCTGTACCAGCTATGGCATTACTACCTGGGCTTGGAGTAACTGTAATAGAGTTTGCATTGATTGTTCCTCCAGTAGTTGTTCCTTCTACAATATTTCCTAATGTTGCACCAGATGTTTTAACTTTTACTTGAAATCCACCTGTACTATAAACAGTTAAGTGGTTCTCGTTTGTGTTAGTAACCCCGTTTGCATAGTCAGATTTGCTACTATATTCAAGGTTTACAATTTTTTGATTTGTATTAACTACTAAAGTTTGAATTGGGTTTAATTTTACGTTTAGAGTTACGCTTTCTGAGTTTTGAGCAAATGAAGTTAATCCTAATAAAGCTACGATAGCTGTAAATACTTGTTTTTTCATTGTTTTAATTCTTTTAATTCGATTATTTAGTTTTTTTGTTTAGCTATTTCTAGCTTGGGTGTTAGGTTTTGAGAGAAAATCTCTCGGTATTAATTATTTGCAATAAGAAATGGGGGGACATAACTTATTATTACAAATAGATAATTCGTTTTTTATATTGCGCAACAAATCATTTCAAGCACATCTTGAGTTAAAAAGCGAACATTGTTTTAGTGAATTTTCTAGTTAGGGGGAGAAAATTTAAACATAACTGCTTTTGTAACTATTAATCTACTTTGATTAGTTACTTCGTAAATATTTTACTTCTTTTTTGAATTAACACGATTATTGTGCAATTATCGTGTACATAACTGTTGTTGAAAATATTGTAGGATTTTGTCCTGCAATATAATTGTTTACATACGCATCCGCACCAGCACCTTTGTAGGCAACAGATATTTTTTTATCTACACCACCAACTCTTGATGATACAATAGTTTGATCTTTTGTAGATAAAAGCTTTTGCGAGTAAACTGCTTCGCTTAAACCGTCAGTACCAGCGCTAGGGATTATGCTAATACTATTGGCATTAATGGAATTCTCTGTTGCAGCTTGTATACTATTGTTAAGGGTTATAGTATTGCTTTTAACTTGAACTTGAAAACCACCTGTACTATAAATAGTTAAATGATTATCGTTCTGAGTGGTTACTCCATTTGCGTAATCTGATTTATTAGAATAAATCAAATCAACGATTTTTTGATTACTATTAACAACCAAGGTTTGTATCGGGCTAAGCTTCACATTTAGGCTTATGCTCTCCTGAGCAAAACATGCTAAACTTATTGATGTAAACACTGTTGTTAATATTAGTTTTTTCATAGTCGTTGATAAAATCCAATTAGTGTCATTTTTTAGGCTTTGTTGTTTTGTAAAATAGCTAACAAAATTTGGGGGAGTTATGCTATTTTGTATTGTTATTATTTGTTTTTTACTGGCTTGTATTTCACTACTGAACTACACTGCAAATATACTTTGGAACTTGAACATAAAGAGGTGAAAAACAGTAAAAAATTGGTACTTATATGTAAAAAATATAGCTTATTTTTATTCTAAACTATGTTTTTTATGTTGTTTTTTGCTTTTTTAATATTTTATATTTAATAAATTGGTTTAATTTGATGGTTTATTGTTTTTGATATGTTAATAATATTTGTTTAATGTTGCAAATGTATTTATTAGCTATTTTTTTTGTATTTAAGAAAGTTGTTCAAGTAAATCTTCTGTTTTTTGAATTTATTGATCAACACTTTCTAATCGCAATTGTTTAGGCGTTTTACCAGAATGATTTTTTACAAGTTTACTAAAATTAGCATCATCATTATAACCAAGTTCATGCGAAATTTCAGAAATGGTTAAATCAGTATTTTTTATCATTCTAATTGTTTCGTTTACAATTTTATCAAGAATAATTTGTTTAGCTGTTTTACCAAATATTTCTTCACAGATTTCGGTTAACTTTCTTGTTGTTACATTAAAGTGATCTGCATAGTATTGCACACTTTTTTCTTTAGTGAAATTTTTATGTAAAAATACTTTGAATTGATTAGCAATTTTTAGGCTACTAAAATCTTTTCCTTCAATTTTGGGCTGATCTTCTAACTGAAATAAACCATTAAGAATTAATTGTTCTATTAAATTATGTACTGTTGCAGTATACAATCCATTGTTTTTATTTTTTACAAGATATAAATGGTCAAAAATGTTTTCTCTAAAGCTTTTAATACTCAAATTGTTCTCTAAAACAATAGCATCTTTAATATTATCGAAAAATAGATTTGAGTTAAGTGTAAAAACGTCATTTGATGATTTTTCATAAAACTGCGATGAAAAACTAATAATATAATTAGCTTCACTCATTATGTTTGATGAATGTATATTTTTCTTCGGACCAACAAAAACAATTTGATTGGGTTTGATGTTATATTTTACTTTTTCAATTTCTAATGTTACTTCTTCGTAAATTAATAAAATTACATAATACTCCAACGTATTTGCTGGAAACGATCCTTCCGATCTTAAACTTAATTCTTTTAAAGAATAAAAACTAAATCCGTTTTCTATGAGACCTTGAGAAATTCTGGATTTTGACGATAATTCCTTAGTCATAAATAGTGTAATTTTTACTTTTTGGTTTTTTGAAAATCTTTGTCTATTGCTTATGCTATTTCATTAGCAATGATTTTAAAGATACCAAATATTAAGAGATAAGGAATTTTTATTATGTTAAAGTTACTTTATTATACTAATAAGTTTTGGTTAGTAGTTTAATCCGATAATCGATAACGTATAATTTTGTTTTTGATGCGTATAAAAGTAGTGATAATACAACTTTATTGATTTTTTATCTTCTTTTGTTTTTGTGTTTTTTTGTTAAAAAAAGGTTTCGTTAAGTTTGTTAATTACTGCTAAATACTATTTTTAGCGATACATAAGTATGTTTTTTACTTGTAATATGTTTAATAAAAAAAGCTCAGCATTTGCTGAGCTTTTTTAGGTTATTTATTTTTTATTCTTTAGGTTTTTTTCTAAAAACTGATCTTGTTCCCAAAGTAAATGCAAGATGTTTTCTTTTGCAACATAACTATGACTTTCTTTTGGTAAGATAACCATTCTTACTGGTGCTCCTAATCCTTTTAAAGCTTGAAAATAACGCTCTGTTTGAAGAGTAAAAGTTCCTGGGTTGTTGTCTGCTTCTCCATGAACTAATAACATTGGTGTTTTCATTTTATCAGCATTCATAAATGGCGACATTGTATTGTAAACTTCAGGTATTTCCCAGTAATTTCTTTGTTCTCTTTGAAATCCGAAAGGAGTTAATGTACGGTTATATGCTCCACTTCTTGCAATTCCCACTGCAAATAAATCAGAATGAGTAAGTAGGTTAGCTGTCATGAATGCACCATAAGAGTGTCCTCCAACACCTACTTTAGTTCGATCTATATAACCTAAGTTGTCTACTGCATCAATAGCGGCTTTTCCGTTTGCTACCAATTGTTCAATATAAGTATCATTTGGTTCTTCATTGCCTTCACCAACAATTGGAAAAGCAGCATCATCTAAAATAGCATAACCTTTTGTTACCCAATATACAAACGAACCGTAGTATGGAAACGTAAATTCATTTGAGTTTGATGTAACTTGAGATGCACTATTTTTATCTTTGTATTCTGCAGGATAAGCCCAAATTAATAAAGGTAATTTCTCTTTTTTGGCTTTTCTATCATAATTTGCTGGCAAGTAAAGTGTTCCAGAAAGCTCTAATCCATCTTCTCTTTGGTATTTAATTACTTCTTTGTAAACACCATTTAAACTTTCAAACGGATTTTTGAAATGAGTAATTGCTATTAAATCATTTTTCTTTTTAATATTTCTGAAGTAATAATTCGGATATTCGGTTGGTGATTGGATAGATACTAATACAATTCCTTTTTTAATATTTTCAATAGACTGAATAACTTCTTTCTTGTTTGTATAAGTTGATTGATATAAACGTTTTGTTTTTAATGTAGATAAATCTAATTCATCAATAAACGGAAATTGGCCTTTTGGTGTAAATCCATCTCCAATTAAATAAAGTTTATTATTGTCAATTTCTAAAACGCTGCGCCCATATTGGTTGCGTTTTGTTTGAAATGCCCCCGGATCGCTATAAACATCTTGAGAGTTTCTGTCTTCTATCTTAATTGGATTATCGTTAAATTTAGAAGGATTAATTAAAAACTGTCTTGTATTTCTGGTATCATACCATTGATCTGAAACAATAGCAATATCATTATTTCCCCAAGTAATTCCACTGTAGCGTTGCGTAAGTTTAACTAAAGGTTTTGGAGCAGCGGTAAAAGGAGCTTCCCAAGTAAAAACTTCATCTCTGTATTCTACTTTTTTAGCAGGATCTCCATTATCTAAAGCTTCAACATATACCAAAGTTGCTGGCGCATCAGCTCTCCATTGCATGCTTCTTTTTCCTTCTCTAACTGCCATAAATCCTTTAGGCATAATTTCATTTAAAGCAATATCGTTTACTTCCTTAATGAATTTTCCGTTTATATCATAAACAATAGTTTTCATTGGGAAACGACTTAGCGGAACAATGTATGAAAATGGTTTTTCAATTGTTGTAATCATGATGTAATTTCCGTCAGGAGAAACCGATTCACCTGCATACATACCACTGTTTTTAAACAACTTTTTGTTTCCGTCGCAATCAATAATATATAAGTCAGATGTAACTAATGTTTCAAAATTAGTTTCATCCGTTTTGTTTTTTAATAAATCTTGATATGTTCTGTTTTGAGAAACTACACCTTCTTCGCTTACAGAAATAATTGGACCTGTTGGTAAATTTTTCTTTGTATCTATTAATGCTTTTCTATTTGCAGGAATTGTGGTTACTAACAAAGAATTATTGTCTTTTAACCAAGTAATCGGATTTCCTAAATTAGCATTTAAATTAGCTTCTGATAATTTAGTAGCTTGCGCTGTTTTTACATCCAATACCCATAATTCTACACCGTTTGAAACTGTGTTAGTAAATGCATATTTACTCTGATCTGGCGAAGATACCAAGTTTGTAATTCTTGCATTTGTAGGTAATCCTTTTACTTGCACCTCTGTTTTATCTTTTACTTTTCTTACCTTAAGATTAGTAATATATGTAACTGTGCTCGAAATATTGGTATTTACATCAATACGCAAACCTCCCAATTTCATTTCCTCTACATTTAAATCATCTAAGGTTTTGTAGGTACTTCTATAACTCAAAAGCATATATTCCATCTTGTTATCAATGGTAATAGAAGGTGCTCTTTCAAATTCTGCTAATTGCAAAATTTCCTGAGAAGGCTTTTGATACGTTACATTTTCTTGTGCGTACATAGATGCAATTAAAAAAAGTGAAAGTAAACTTGTTTTTAAGATTCTCATTTTTAGTTTGTTTTTAAAATATAGCTGCAATATACATATATATTTAAAAATTGTATAAGCAATAAGTAGATACTGTATAATGATAAAAATTAAACTATTTAACTATAATTTTGTAGTGTTTTAGTAAAATCAAATTTTTTCAATGAATTAAAAGATGTAAATTTGTATAATTGCAATTTAATTAAAAAAATATGTTCAAATCAAAGATTTCAGGTTTAGGATATTATGTTCCAGAGAATGTGGTAACAAATAATGATCTTGCCAAATTAATGGATACAAACGATGAATGGATTGTAGAAAGAACAGGTATTCATGAGCGTAGACACCGAGTGCTAGAAGAAGATACAACTTCTGGAATGGGAGTCAAAGCAGCAAGAATAGCAATGGAAAGAGCAGGAGTAGAAGCTAAAGATATAGATTTTGTAGTTTTTGCAACTCTAAGTCCAGATTATTATTTTCCTGGACCAGGAGTTTTATTACAAAGAGATTTAGGTTTAAATACTGTAGCAGCTTTAGATATTAGAGCGCAGTGTTCTGGATTTATTTATGCATTGTCTGTTGCCGATCAATACATAAAAACAGGAATGTATAAAAACATTTTAGTTGTAGGTTCAGAAGTTCATTCTGCTGGATTAGATATGACAACAAGAGGCCGATCTGTTTCTGTTATTTTTGGAGACGGAGCTGGTGCAGCAGTTTTAACTCGTTCGAATGATGATACAAAAGGAATTTTATCTACACATATCCATTCACAAGGAGAACACGCAGAAGAGTTGGCTTTGCTTGCTCCAGGGATGGGAGGAAGATGGGTGTTTGATATTTTAAAAGATAATGATCCAAACGATGTAAGTTATATGGCACACATGAACGGGCAATTTGTGTTTAAAAATGCAGTAGTTCGTTTTAGTGAAGTTATTACAGAAGGATTGGAAGCTAATAATCTTAAAGTTGAAGATATTGATATGCTTATTCCACATCAGGCAAACTTGAGAATATCTCAGTTTATTCAGCATAAATTTGGGCTAACTGATGATCAAGTTTTCAATAATATCCAAAAATATGGAAATACAACTGCAGCATCTGTGCCAATTGCTTTAACAGAAGCTTGGGAACAAGGTAAAATAAAAGAGGGTGATTTGGTGGTATTAGCAGCATTTGGTAGCGGATTTACTTGGGGAAGTGTTGTTATAAAATGGTAAAATTATTATATTAGCTTTTAGTAAAAGTTAATATATTATGAAATTTGATAAAATTAACAATAAAGGACAAGCTAGATTATTCGCAAATCCTTACTTAGAAATGCTAACAAAGGGAAATCCTTGGATAATTTGGGGAATGTATATTCCAATATTATCTTATGTTATTTATTTAGGTTACACAAATTATAATTTAACGGTTCAGAATATTGTTTTTCTTTTTTTTGGAGGAATAATATTCTGGACCTTTTTTGAATATATAGCTCATCGATATATTTTTCATTTAATAAGTGATAAAAGTAGCATGCAGCGACTTGCATATATAATGCATGGCAATCATCATCATTATCCAAGAGATAAACAACGATTATTTATGCCGCCTGTACCAAGCATTATTTTAGCAACAATTATTTTTGGACTACAATATTTAATTCTTGGACTTTATGCTTTTGGTTTTTATCCTGGCTTTATGATTGGTTATTTACTATATGCCTCTATGCACTATGCAATTCATGCAATTGCGCCTCCTTTTAAGTTTATGAAACCCTTATGGAGAAATCATCACTTACATCATTACAAAGAAGAAAACTTAGGATTTGGTGTAAGCAACACATTTTGGGATAGAGTATTTGGAACAATGTTTGATTTATCTAGAGAAAAGGAAGATAAAGAAAAAGTGAAGGAATTAATGTTTGAGAAAAAAGAGTAAAATAAAAAAGGATGTGCTTTACAACACATCCTTTTTTATTTTATATGATTAATGATTACATAATTAATGAAATCAAATAATAAACCATCATTGCCATTATTGCAGATACAGGAATAGTTAATATCCAAGCCCAAAGTAAGTTAATCGTAACTCCCCAACGAACTGCAGATACACGTTTTGTAATTCCAACTCCAATAATAGAACCAGTAATAGTGTGTGTTGTAGATACTGGAATACCAAAGTGCTCTGTAACATATAATGCCATAGCACCTGCTGTTTCTGCTGCTACACCTTCCAATGGGGTAACTTTAGTAATTTTACTTCCCATTGTTTTTACAATCTTCCATCCGCCAGATAAAGTACCAAGACCGATGAATAAGAACGAAACTAACGGTACCCACCACCAGTGCTCAACAAACACCTTAAATGTATCAACTCCTTCTACCAAATAAGCAGGGTCCTTATCAATATTAACATGGAAGAAGATAACAGCAGCTCCAATAATTCCCATTACTTTCTGTGCATCGTTACCTCCATGCCCTAAAGAGAATAAAGCAGACGATACTAATTGTAAACGTTTGAACCATTTTTCACATTTGTAATGGTTTTGATTTCTACAAATCCACATAATTGCTATGGTGATAAAGTAAGCCAATATCATTCCCAAAAATGGAGCTCCAAAAATAAATAAGAAGATTGGAATTACTTTAGAATATACTACAACATCCACTCCATCTACTGAAAAACCACCCGCGTGTGCTAAAGCAGCTCCGATAAATCCACCAATTAAGGTATGAGACGACGACGACGGAATACCTAATTTCCATGTTAGTAAGTTCCAAATAATCGCAGCAATTAATCCGGAAAAGATCACTTCTAAACTAATAAAATCTACGTTTACGGATTTTGCAATGGTATTACCAATTTTAAATTCTCCAATGATATAAAGAGATATAAAATAAGCTGCAAAGTTAAAAGCCGCTGCCCATAATACAGCCTGGAACGGTGTTAATACTCTTGTTGTAACAATTGTTGCAATAGAGTTTGCTGCATCGTGGAAACCATTGATATAGTCGAAACCTAAGGCCAACACAATGATCATAATCAGCATTATACCTCCTTGATGGCTTAAAATTCCATTTAGACTAGTTAATGTTTCTGTAAAAAATTCCATATATTTTTGTCTTAAGAATATTTAACGATAATTGCCTCTAAAACGTTTGCCACGTCTCTACAACTATCTGTTGCGGTTTCTAAAGCTGACATTACTTCTTTGTATTTAATAATTTCAATAGCGTTATTTTCGTTTTCAAAAATATCTGCTACCGCTTTGTCAAAAACTTTATCTGCCTTTCTCTCAACACGAGAAATATTTTTACAAACAGCACTTAAATTTTCTAAATGCTTTAAATCTTTTAATTGTAAAAGTCCTTTGTTTACTTCGCTACAAGCTTCAAGATTTGCTTCAGTTAGTTTTCTTAATGGTTTTGTGATTTTGTCAATTTGATACAATCTCATACGCGATGCAGCATCAGATAGATGATCTGCTACTTCGTCAACAGCTGTAATCAAGTTGTGAATATCTTCTCTATCAAATGGAGTAATGAAATTTTTCCCCAACTCAATTCTTGTTTTTTGAGCGATAGTTTCTATCTCAAGCTTAATGACTTCTACATCTTTTAAAAGCTTTTCTCTTTCCTTTGCTGGTGTATTTACCGCTTCGTGAAGAGTTTCAGATAATTTTTTTAGCTTAATAGCTGCTTGTTCAAATAAAGGATAAAATGTTTTGTCCTTTGGAACTAAAAATTGAAAAATGTTATTTAATGACATTGTATAAAAATGTATGTTATAAACAGATGCAAAATTAAATAATTAATTGCTACTAATGTTTCCTTAACGTTAACTTTTACTTTTTTTGCATAGCGATATTTAATGTTTACCTAATGTGAATATCAATTATCTTACCATTCTTGAGTTTGATTTATTTAAAAAAAGCGAATCTATTTTTTAGGTATTGCCTTTTGCAGAACTCATCTACAATACAAAAAAATATCAGTAATTTTATTGAAACAAATCATAGGTGAAAATCTTTTATATGTTTAAATTATAGATACTTAAATATACGGGTTTTTATCTTTTTTATACTTAAATATTAATCGAACTTAGGTTATTAAGTTAAATCAAGTGAAGGTACTTGAAAAAGGGCTTACTCCATTACGATTTTAGATTGTTTTAATTTTAAATTGAAAAAGGGAATGTAAACCTTTAAATTGCACTATTTTTTGTTAAAAAAGATGAGTGATCCTTTGATCACTCATCTTTTTTACTTTGAAAATGTTTTTATTATAAATTAAAAACGCGCTTAATATCGTTTACACGGTCTAATTTTTCCCAAGTAAATAATTCTACTTCAAGTTCTTTAGTTTCACCTCCAGGTCTTGTAAACGTTTTTGTTACAATTTGAGGTTTACGTCCCATGTGTCCATAAGCAGCAGTTTCGCTATAAATAGGATTTCTTAATTTTAAAGATGTTTCAATAAAATATGGACGCAAATCAAATAGTTCACTTACCTTTTGAGCAATTTCTCCATCCGTAAGATTTACTTTGCTGGTTCCGTAAGTATTTACATATATACCAGTTGGTTTTGCTATTCCAATTGCATAAGAAACTTGTACTAAAACTTCTTCTGCAACGCCAGCAGCAACTAAGTTTTTGGCAATATGACGTGTTGCATAAGCTGCACTTCTGTCTACTTTACTCGGATCTTTTCCAGAAAACGCACCACCACCATGAGCTCCTTTTCCGCCATAAGTATCTACAATAATTTTTCTGCCAGTAAGACCAGTATCTCCGTGAGGACCACCAATGATGAATACTCCAGTTGGATTTATTAAAAATTCAATTTCTTTATCTGTAGTGAATAAATATTCGTATTGTGGATATTTATTTAGAACTCTTGGAATAAGCACATTGATAATGTCTGACTTAATTTGTGCCTGCATTGCTTTTTCTGCAATTTGTTTTGCTTCAGCTGTATCGTTTTCAGGTTTGATAAAATCATCGTGCTGAGTAGATAAAACGATTGTTACAATACGCACTGGTTTGTTATTGTCATCGTATTCTAACGTTACCTGACTTTTTGCATCTGGACGTAAATAAGTAACATCCGTGTTTTCTCGTCTAATTACTGCTAATTCTTGTAATAGTTTATGAGATAAATCTAATGCAAGAGGCATGTAATCTTCTGTTTCAGTAGAAGCATAACCAAACATCATACCTTGATCTCCAGCTCCTTGTTCTTCTTTGCTAGATTTTTCTACTCCTTGGTTTATTTCTGAAGATTGTTCGTGAATTGCTGATAAAATCCCACAAGAATTTCCCTCAAACATATATTCACTTTTTGTGTAACCAATTTTATTAATTACATCACGAGCAATTTGTTGAACGTCTAAATAAGTTTGAGATTTTACCTCGCCTGCTAAGATTACTTGTCCGGTTGTTACTAGAGTTTCACAAGCTACTTTAGAATCCTTATCAAAAGCTAAAAAATTATCAATTAATGCGTCTGATATTTGATCTGCAATTTTGTCCGGATGTCCTTCACTTACAGATTCCGATGTGAAGTAATAAGCCATATTTTATATTTTTTTAAGATTAAAAATAGAGGAAATGGCTAAAGTGAAGATACGATTTATTCTGCTTTAGCATTTTTTACCGAGGTTGCAATCAGTACAAATTTTTCCTCCTATTATTTCAGTGCAAATGTATTAACTATTTTTGAAACTAAATAACTTTTAGAAATTTTTAACCAAGCAAAAGAAAAAAATACACAAAATAAAATGCGTAAAGATGATTAAGTAGAATAAAAGATGATTTTAAAAAATTGATTTTTGTTATCAAAAAATCTCATTTTAGTTAGTTTTAGTCTTAAAAAGTATCCTTTTAGGATACTTTTTACTGTTTATGGTGAAAAACAAATATAAAAATTTGTTTTGCCGTATTTTATGTTGTTAAATTTGCTTTGAATTGCTTTCGGAAAAGAAGATAAATTACATTTAAAACTTATGAAAAGTTATTTTTATCGATAACAATTTTAGTTTGTTTTTTTCTAATTTTTTAAAATAAAACAAGATATATTACTTTGGTATATTAAGGGGTTAAAGTATTAAGTGCTGTAATTGTTGATTTAAAGAATTAGATATAGATTATTGATTTCATTTACACGAGATTTATCAATAGATTGTGTGCAAAATCTGATGTGTTTTTTTGGTAAATAGGAATTATTTAAAAAGTATCATTGAAAAGAACTATAATTAATAACATTGAAATAAAAGTATTTAAACTAATCATTTGATAAGTGTTAACATTAAAAAAAAGCTCGTTATACAACGAGCTTTTTTTTGTTTGAATAATACAATATTTATTTTTTAGGAGCATTTTCCAAAAACATAGCCTTTACTTTTTCCACATCGTAGCTTTTACCATCTTCTAAATCGCCAGAAGTAATTAGGTTTATCATATCGCCGTTTTCATTTAAAACAAAAAAGAAAGGGTAACCTAAACCATTTGTATTCTCAATATATTTTGAAAAAACTTCTTTGTTTTTATTTTTCTGAGAATAATTTAAGTGATAGTATAAGTAATTGCTGTCTACAATAGATTTTAATTCAGGATTGTTTTGTACAAAATCATTAAAACGCAAGCACCAAATACACCAATTTCCACCTGCTTGTATAAATACATATTTCCCTTCTTTTTTAGCTTGCTTTACTAACATATCAATGTTGGCTTGTGCATCTTCTTCTTCATTATAAGGTTTTGTTAGCTTTTCTTTTTCAGCTTCTAACATTTTTTTAAGCGCTACTGTATCTACTTCTTGTGTAGTTTGGGTTTCAGTTTGGTTTACTGAGTCTGTCTCAGGTTCAATATTTTTTTTACAACTAAGTAATAGTCCTGAAATAACTAAAACAGATAAGGCTATTTTTTTCATTTTATACTTTTTAAATATAAGACGAAAGTAAAAAATATTTCATAGGTAGTGTAGGAGAATCAAATAATTTATAGAATTTTTATGTATGAAGAAACGATTAAATGATTTGTATAAAGTAGCATTTTTCGTTAGTTAAACATTATCATTATTATTAATATATTAACAATGAGAAGGTTTGAATTTTGAGTTGAATTGTATTGTAAATTAGCAATATGAGAAATAAATAAAAAGTAGCTGCAATTCATTGAAGTGAGGTCAAAATATAGTTATTGACGTTAATTAAATTCAATATTATGCGTTTTAAAAGTTAGTTGGTTTGCGAATTGTTTAAAAATAACTTTGAGAATTGCAGCCTTTTTTTAAATACAAATTTAAAAAACGATAAGATGTTACAGAAAGAAAAATTTAATTCAAACAACCCAGAAAACAAGATGTTATTTACCGATCAGCAGAAATGGAAATGGTTTGATGCTATATCGTTTGCTGTTTTTGTACAATCGATGATTTTGGTTTTAATATTAATTATCAATTACGAAAATTACGATTGGACTTTATTAGAAATAAATATCTTTTTTGCTCAATTACTTGTTTTAGGTATTATCATTGCCTTTCTACATTATAAATTGGTACCAATTGTTTCTCAATTTACAATATCTAGATTTTCGAATAGCGCGTTTTTTCAAAAAAGAAGCTATGTTTATTTATTTGAAAATCAAAAACAAAAGAGAAATATTAGTAAAGCCACAAGAAATTTCTTGAAAAATAATCAAGAATATTACGGCGAACAAAGCTTTCGTTAAACGCTTTCACAGATTAAAAATATTTTTTGGTCTGACAAAGTAGTTGTAAAAAAGATGTATTTTGAACCTCCGTCGCTAATTTTCCATTTTTTTCTCAATTCATCTACTTTCATTGGAAAGTTTCTAACCGTAACGTTTGCTTTTTGTTGCAATAAATTTGTTTTTGCATTTACCTTATTAAATGGCAAATAATTCAGAATTTTAAATTTTCTACCAGGAAAATTCACTAATGTTTCACTAGTATATAAGTGACTGTGTTGATGTAATTTTTTCACATCAAAACGATTGCTAATAGCGTCAAATTTACCAGTTTTCATTAGGGAACTATTTGGCTCGTAGAGATATTGCATAGGCAACGAAAAACTTGCTAAAGAGTTGTCATCCAATGTAAATATTGTTGAAAAAACTTCACTTTTTGTTAGGTTTACCGCTGTTAAATTAATTGTGGAATTATATTCTTTTTCAAGAACCCAAATTAATTCTTTTACTTCGTTATTTAAAGCAACAATATGTATTTCCTTTACATTTTTTAGCTCACTCAATCCTGCCTGAATATCTAAAAGAGGAGAGGTTTTTATTAAAATTGTATTTGTATGATTAAATAGTAAATCTAGATGTTCTACAACATTAGGCGTACAGTCGCTCAGGAAAAATACTTTTTCTTTGGCTTGATTTCTTCTTGCAGGATCAAGATAAATGAAATCAAATTTTTTATTTGAATTTTGTAAATAAACGATACTATCTCCAGCAACACATTCAATATTTAATTGATTGAATTGTATGTAATTATGTGCAACAATTTTACTTAAATCTTCTTGGATTTCACAATGTGTTACTTCCTTTATATTTTGAGCAAAATAATAACAATCAATACCAAAGCCACCAGTAAGATCAATTAATGAATTACCATTTACCAACGATGCTTTGTATGCAGCACATTCTTCTGAAGATGTTTGTTCGATAGAAAGTTTAGTCGGAAAAACAATATTTGATGTAGTAAACCATTTTGAAAGTTTATTTTTTGTTTTCTGTTTACTTTCTATTTGTGTAATTAAATCTAGCATTTTTATTTCTGAAAAAGGACTTTTTTTAAGTGCCAATGCAGGAATGGATTGATGAACATTTTCGTTGATAAATGCTTGTACTTCGGGCTGTAATAAAAGATGAATATCCACTTATAAATTTTTGGTAAGAGCTTGTATAAAACGAACATTTGGAAAAAATTCTTTTCCTATTACTTTTAAACATGTATAAATAGGAATTGCAGCAATCATTCCAAAAATACCACTAAACATTCCGCTTGCTAATGTAACAATGAATATTTCTAAAGGATGTGATTTTACACTGCTGGAAAAAATAAGTGGTTGATTTACAACGTTATCTATCAATTGAATTAATAAAAATCCGATCATTACATACATTGCTTTTGGAATCGTTACACCAACAAAATCTTCGCCAATGTAAGTTAGCATTGTGAAAATTACTGCTAAAATGTTTCCAATTAACGGACCTACATAAGGAATAATATTTAAAACAGCACAAATAAATGCTATCATAATTGCTCCTTTTACACCAAAAAATAACAATACAGTAAGACTTAATATGTATATTATAGAAACTTGAATACAAAGTCCTAAGAAATAACGAGATAATAAGTTGTTGATTTTTGTTATTGAGCTAAATACTTGATGTTCATGTTTTTTCGGAAATATTTTTCTAAATTGATATTCCAATACAACTCTGTCTTTTAGGAAAAAAAATACAAGGAAAAGTACAGCAAATAAACCCATTCCAAGCTCGCTAAGCATGCTTATAAATGAATTAACTACATTTGGTACAAAGTCAAAATTTAGTTGCGATTTTAAGTGCGATTCTTCAATTATTTTGTCTAAACTAAAGCCTTTATTATCTAAATATTGATCCAATTTTATAATTAAACCATTGTAATCTTCCTGAAGATGCCCTGTGTTTAATACTGATAAATTTTCTGCTTGTGTTGTAAAAAGCGGTACAAACATGAAGGAAAAACCAATAAAAAAAGACAAAAAAGCTAACATTATCAGCGTAATAGAAAATATTCTTTTTAATTTGCATTTATTGGTTAAAAAATCAATTACTGGCGAAGCAATTAAAGTTACTACAAAAGCTAGTGCAATGTAAATAAACAATGTGCTTATTTTATACAATAAAAGCAAACCAAGGGTAATTGCTCCTAAAATTAGAATGGCTCTTATAATACCATTTGAGATTTCTTTACTGTTTAGCATAATTAATTATTCGTTAGTAAATACAAAACTGTGACACGCAACAATAGCTGCCGTTTCTGTTCGTAGCCTAGTATGTCCTAAAGATACTGGTTTGTATCCTTTTTCTAAAGCCAATTTTATTTCATTTGTAGAAAAATCTCCTTCCGGACCTACTAAAAGTACATAATCTTCATGTAAAGGAATACAGTTTTTTAATATTTTTTTTTCTTTATCATCTTCACAGTGAGCAATATATAAATTACCTTGAAGGTTTTTTTGAAGAAAATCTTTCATTGTAATAGGTTCATTCAAAATCGGTAAGTGCGTTTGAAGTGATTGTTTCATTGCCGATTGAATAATTTTTTCAAAACGTTCTGTTTTGACTA
>JASLED010000068.1 GCA_030151255.1 Flavobacterium sp. | reverse complement strand
CTTATTTATTTATCATCCAAATTTATTTTTTTAAAATATTTCTGAATCTTTTTTTATAAGTCTCTCTTTACTTTCTATGAACGTTTACTGCTGTAATGCGGATGCAAAAGTAGTACCTTTTCAATCAATTCCAAACTTTATACATCCTTTTTTGTGAAGTTTTTTAGCCTTTTTAGCTAACTGACTCCTAATCTTATCTTTACATAAGAAAGTTTTTTTGAAGTTTTTTAAATATTTATTTAGTTCCGATGAAAAATCAGCAAATCAACGCAAATAATAAAGGAGAACCGAAACTCTCCTTATATATACCATAGATTATTCTAGTTTATTTTTCTTTAAAAGACAATATCATATTTCTCATTTCTACATCAGATTTATCTTTAAATTCCTCCAAAGTCCAAGTAAGAAACTGATAAAACTCTTTTGTTCCATTAATTGTTGTGAAAATATAATAGACGTTTAAACCATTTACATTAGCTACAAAACTAGATTGCTTTGCAGGAAATCCATTTATTTCAAGATTTGATAGTTTAATTTCTTCTTGATTATCAACAATTACTGTATTTAATAACATTTGTAATGCTGTTTCTGAAAATACACTATATATATTGTCTGTGTTATCTTCTGTTATTAATCCAGAATCTATAAATGTAGTTTCAACTTCTTTTTTATTTTCTGCCAAACCAATTAAATATAATTCCCTCTCTTTATCGGCAATTTGTAATTGTGCTTCTTCATTTAACCCTTTTTCTCTTTTTAAAGATTGAGCTGTTTGAATGCTAAAAGTTTTTGTTGCATCTAAAAACTCTTGCTGTTTATTACCTGAACAACCAACTAAAAGACTAATTGCAGTTAAAAGTGTAAATAAATACTTCTTCATTTTAAATAATTAAAAAAACAAAAATAATATAACTTATTTGATTTATTGATTTATTTCGCTCATTACCTCGGAAAACAACCTCAGGCTATACATTCTTTTTTCGTAATCATATATAGGAGTGGTGATCATTAATTCATCTACTTCTAAAACATTGCAAAATATTTGTAATTCTAATTTAATAGTTTCTTTGGCGCCAATAAAAGAACATGCTGTCATATTATAAACCGCAGCTTCTTCCTGAACAGACCAAATTCCGTTCATGGAAGCAATTGGCGGATGCATTGGTTGCCTATCATTTCTTATTATTCCAAGAAACATTCTATAGAACGAAGTTGCTAAACTTTCTGCCTCCTCTTCTGTATCAGCTAAAATAAGATTAATGCAAGGCATAAAATATGGCTGATCTAATTGAGATGAAGGTTTAAAATTCTTTTTATAAATACTTGCTGCCAACTGTAATTGATCTGGAGCAAAATGACTAGCAAAAGCATAAGGTAATCCCATTTCGGCAGCAAGATAAGCGCTATCTGTACTTGATCCTAAAATCCACAGTGGCACATTTTGTCCTTCGCCAGGAAAAGCCCGAACCTTTGCAAATTCGTTTGTTTCACTAAAAAAAGTTTGTAACTCTTTAATTTGATCTGGAAAGAAGTTTACCAACGTTTGATTATTTCTTCTCAATGCCATGGCTGTTAATTGATCTGTACCAGGAGCTCGTCCTAAACCTAAATCAATTCGATTGGGATAGAGCGCTTCTAATGTTCCGAATTGCTCAGCAATAACCAAAGAAGGATGATTAGGTAACATAATTCCGCCTGAACCAACTCTAATTTTATTTGTTCCGTTTGCCACATATCCTAATAAAACTGAAGTTGCAGAACTTGCGATGTGTGGCATATTATGATGTTCGGCTAACCAAAATCTATTATAATTAAATTCTTCAGCTTTTTGAGCAGTAGCCAAAACGTTATTTAAAGTTTGTTTTGTAGTTCGATCTTTTCCAATAATTGCTAAATCGAGAAAAGAATATGCTATTTCTTTATGTTTTAATTCCATTTATATAATGCTATTTTTACAGAGATTAAATTACTATAATAATAGATTATCAACTATTGAATTGAGGTTTATTTAACATTCGAGAGTTATTCAGATAGAGCTATTTTTTTCCTTTGAGCACAACAAATGGGCGAACTACTTTATTACCAAGCTTATCGATAGTTTCTTCCATATACTGCCATCGTTCTAAATTACTATAACCAATATTTGTCATAATACGAATTAACCATTCTGTTTTATAAATAGCAAAAATCTCTTCGATTACAAATGGCTGTTTTTTTAAAAAATCTTCTCGAATATAGGAAATGGTTACTGAACTATTAGGTTTTAAAACACGATAAATTTCTGTAAAATACTTTATGGGATCAGACCAAAAGTATATTGTGTTAACAGAAAAGCAACTATCTATGGTTTTATCTTCAAAAGGCAAAACTGTTGTTTCATTGGTTAAAATCAATTCAATATCTGATTCAATTAAAGAAGATTTTATCTGATTGGCTTTTTCAAACATTAAATCTGAAATTTCAATTCCTTTATAAGATAAGTTTTTTGCTTGAAACAATAGATATGCAAGATGTTTTGCATTTCCAAAGCCAATTTCTAAAACAGTATCATTCGTATTTAGTTGTAAACGATCAATGGTTTTATAGATCATGTTACTATTAGATTCAAACATAACCTCTGCCAATTCTTCTCCTTTTTTACCAGAAGGACATTTTAATTGCTTGGCAATTTCATTAAAATCTTGATTATTCATTTATATAATTTCTTTTGTTAAAGATAGTTATTTTAAATTAATCCAAATAAAATTATTTTAAATAACAAACCCCTTTGAAATAGTTTTCAAAGGGGTTTCAAAACAAAAAATAAACTAACAACTCAATAAATACAAATAATTTCATCATTTCAGAAATCTTCATTTGTATGTACTTGTGCAACAATTATTATCTTAATAAAGAATACTCAAATTTAGGATAACCTCTATCTCCTTTATCATTTAAAAAATCGAGCATTTTCATTTTATAAAAATGACCTTTACTATCTTTAATTACATAGAAAACGTCTTTAAATAATATTTTACTATTAGCTACATCACGCCATGTTCCACCGATTACTTGATAATCCAACGACAATAACGATTCATTCACGTCTTTAAGAGCGTAATTTTTGTAAAAAACTTTATCTCCTTTTGGAATTGTAACTTTATAAGCTGTTACTCCACCATATCTATTTTGCAAGATAAAATCAGAATAACCATAAGAGCCTTTTGGTTCGTCTCCTTGATTTACTTTATTGGTAAAAACTGTGAAATTTAAGTCCCAACTTTTTTTACTTGGCTCTACAAGAACAGTACTATTAGTGTTAAAACTAAAAAAAGTAAAATTAAATCCAGGTGATTTTTTAATTAAAATCTCTTTATGTGTAGTATCATTTATATCTGCATATTGCAATAAATAATCTTCATCCCTTTTCAGTATTCTTATTTTTTTCCATCCACGTTCTTCTCCTGCTACTAAAACAGATCCAGTTGGTACATCTCCGGTCCCTGGATCATATCCCATATTTAGCAAATAAACTGGATTTTGACTATCTTCTTTTTTAATTTCAGCAATTGCGGTTTCATTAGGATTTCCAGACGGATCATCAATATAAGCAAGATTTGCTGGATCAAAAGTTCCGATTTTAACTTCTTGCTTCATGGTTTGTATCACTGCATTATCACGAACATCGTCGATAGATGTAACACCATTGATTTTTCCTGCTGCCATATACAATGATCCGTTGATTTTTACTCGGAAATTATCATCACTAAAAAATGCTAAATCCCAAGAGTTTCTTTTTACTGCATACATTGCACGCCCACCTAAATCAACATAAACTTGATTAGGCTGTGTTGGTCCCCCAACATTTGGTGCTAATACTCCACCCAAAGCTGTATCAAAACTAATCATCATTATATTGTAACCTTGAATTTCAACTTTTTTGGGTTGATAATTTACTTTTATAATAGTAAACTCTATAGTTTTATCTGTTCTATCATATGGATAAATCAAATTATTGAAAATAAATTTTGTTTCTTTTGTACCTTTTTCAAACGGAACAACTAAAACATTATCAACTGTTTTTGGCTTAGTAGAAAAATCTATATCATAAGTTGCTTTTGTAGCATGAACAAGAATTTCTATAGTACCTAATGCTTCTGTTGTTTCAGAAAACAATAGTTTAATTTCTCTTTCTTCAATTATATCTTTGTATGCCACAGACGGATCTTCAAAGGCTACTACAAAATCGCGAATTTCATCATTTCCATGAGAAGAATCTTTTTCGCAACTTCCCAATACTATTGCAATTACTAAAATTACTGTTGTTTTAATTAATCTAAAACTCTTCATTTTTAAAAACCTAATTTATATTGTAATTTAATAAAGAAACTTCTTCCATACCCAATTGGTGTTGAGCTACTTCCTGTTGCATGTGCTGTACCGCTATTTGTAGATGTTTTTACATCTTTTACATCAAATAAATTTCGAACTCCAACTGTTGCGTATAACATATTTTTGAAAAAAGGCTGACGTACACTAAAATCTAACCAAGAATAGCTTTGTTGCTTTCCTTTAATATAATATTCTCCAAATTCGTCCGATCCTTTTCTAAATTTTGATTCTTCTCCATTAAATTTATAATAGAATGAAAAAATTGTTCCTAAATCTTGAAGTCTATAATTTACGTTTGCTGTAACTTCTGGTGTGTACAAAAACTTATCTGTTCCTTTTGGTGCATCATAAATCTCTTGAGCAGATCCTGACATTGTAAAACCAACTCCGAAATCAAGGCTTTTATAACTAAATTGATTCAAAAACGTAACTCCTATATTTCTATACTTATCTGTATTTTCATAGATATATTGCAAACCAGAAGGACTTACCAATTCAATAATTGATATTTTATCAGATACTTCTAAATATCTTCCTGTTAAATTAGCGTTGTACTCAAAATCTTCATTAAACTCAAATTTTTTCTTCAAATTTAAAAACAACGTTTTACCTTGTTCTGGTTTTAAATTTTCGTTTCCTCGCAAATCATGATTTACATCAACAAAATAAGTATATAATTCTTCATAATTTGGTAAACGCGGAGAAGTACCAACTGTTGCTCTAATTTCGTAATCTTGTGGCAATACATATTTAAGTACTAAATTAAATGCATTCTCACTTTTGAAAGTATTTGAAGTCATTAATCGATAACCTGGTCGAACCATAAATCGAGGTGTAACTTTAATTTCGGAAGACGCATAAAAATCATAACTTCCTAAACTTTTTTGAGAAGGCTTTTCGCCCAAAGTTTCAGACATTGATGAAAATCCTTTTGTATTAGATAATTCATATCCTACTTGAAACTTAGCTACACTAGATTTTATAAAATCGCTAAATGTACCTCGAGAAAAGAATACTTCTCTACTTTCGCTTTTAAAGTTTTCTCGATCAAATTTTTCATCGTATTTAATTCTATAACGATATTTATCTGTGTCTTTATCTTGTTTTTGATATGAAAATGACAAATCGAAGGCAAATAAATCATTTAATTTACCTGATGTATTTAATACATTTGACCATCGTTTTGTATTTAAAATACGGTCAACCGCTACGGGATCGTCAATTCCAAAAACAGGATCTTCGTTTAAATTAAATAATTTTGAATAATTTTTCATTCGTTCGTCAAAAAATTCAAACTTATAATAAACTCTGTAAGACTTATGATGATAGTTTAAAAGTGCTTTTAAATTATTTTGATTTTTTGGTAACCACTCATGTCCTCTTTTATCTTCGTCTCCATAATAAGTAAAACCTTCGCGATCATTGTACCAACCTTTAAAATCAGTATGTGTATAATTAATACTTGCGTATAATTTATCGTTTATATTTCGTCCAAGAGTTAAACCTTGTGTATGTTTTCCTTTGTTTTTTAAATCATACTCACTGCCAACTGTTTCCTCTTGTGCAAAAAAGTTCACATTCCAATCATGAATATTATTTTTTTTTGTAATGATATTAATAATACCAGTAATTGCATTTGCTCCATAGTCAACTCCCATAGATCCTTCTACAATTTCGATTTGCTCTATATCATCTAAATTAATTTGTGTAAGATCGGTATTATTTCCAAATCCTTCATCAGAAATCATAGGAACGTTATCTACCAAAATAGTAAAATACTGTGCATCTAAACCAAACATTTTTACGGTAGATCTACCACTTCCGGCATTTGGAAGAATAGAAATATTCATTACTTGATTCAATGCATCTGCCAAGGTGATAGCTCCTAAATTTTCAATTCTTTGTCTATTTAAAATGGTTACATTATTTATAGCCTTATCTATAGACTGTGGATTATATTGACCTGAAATTACAATTTCCTCCAATTTTTGCCTAGGTGCACTAATAGTATCATTAGTTTGAGCAATTGTCTTACTTCCTAGTAGTACGAATACACCAACAGCAATTTTTATGGAACTTTTCATTTATATAGTTATTCTTTTATTTAGACAGATTCTTAATTGCAAATATACATAAATATATTATTTAAAATCAATTTAAATAATATATTTTTCAAATAAAAAAGCGAAGATAATTCCTTCGCTTTAATCTGTATAATTTTACTTTATTAATTCTTTGGCAAGAATACTTCTGCCATCATACATCTTGCACTTCCACCTCCGCAAGCTTCGATAGTATCTAGGCTACTGTGTAAAATTTTGGTATGTTTTTCTAAAGTATTTATCTGATCTTTTGTTAATATGTTATACGCCTGTGTAGACATAACAAGATACTTTTCGCTATTTGCTCCTTCTACTTGTAACATATTCCCAGCAAAGTTATTAACTTGTTCTTCTGTAATAGTTACAATTTCTTTGCCAGATTCTTTTAATTTATTTAGAACTAACTTACGATCTTGTTTATCGTCAATAGAATCTGCGCAAATTACTGCAAAAGTATCGCCTAAACACATCATTACATTGGTATGATAAATGTGTTTACGCTCTCCGTCTACTGTTTGAAAAGCTTCAAATATTATTGGATTCATTTCTAAATCTTCACAAAATTCGATTACCAATCCTTCGTCTGCACGAGGCGACAAAGCACAATAAGCAATTTCATTTGTTCGGTCTAACAATAAATTCCCCGTTCCTTCCAAAAATAAATCATCTTCTTCAGCTGAAGTATAATCCCAGATATCTGTTATTTCAAAACCTTCTTCTTCTAATATATCTAATATATCTTCTCTTCTTTCCAGCCTTCTGTTTTCTGCAAACATAGGATATAATACAACTTCTCCTGTTTCATGAAAAGAAATCCAATTATTTGGAAAAATACTATCTGGAGTGTCTGGATTTAAAGTATCATCAACCACAACAACATTTACTCCTACAGCACGTAGTTTTACTACAAAATCGTCAAACTCTTGTTGTGCTTTGGCATTTACAGTTGCAGGTGTTAGGTTATCTAAAACTTTTTGATAATAATTATTTACAGCCGTTTGCTCGTTCATACGAAAAGCAACTGGGCGAATCATCAGTATATTATTAGTAATTTGTTTCATTATATATATGTATTAATCTCTTAGCAAAGGTAGTGTAGAACATCGTAATAAACCACCTTGTTTTGAAATTTCGCCGTATGGAATTTCTTCAACGGTTATATTCTGACTTCTTAACCAATTATTTAATCTTGTTAATTTTTTTTCAGACACAACAACATCAGGTGATATGGAAAATACATTAGGAAACATACTATACATTTCTTCACGTGTTGCATGAAATAAATTTTCAGTTCCAAAAAGATCAACTAAGTATTGATATTCTTTTTCATCATAAAAACCACCTTTATAAATAATTGCTTTATTAAGTCCTACTGGCTGAAAACAACAATCTAAATGTAAAGCATTATCTCTCGCTTCTGTTTTAGATTTAATAAGATCAAAGCTTTTTACAATTTTATTTGGAAACAATTCTCTAATAAAATCTACACCTTTTTCATTTGTACGAGCTGTTATATAATTTTTGTAATCGGGTCTTTTATAAGAACCTATAAAAATATGTTCATTCCATAACATTACATCGCCACCTTCAAAATGCATTTCTTCTGGTGCTGATATAACATCACTAGGATTTATTTGGTCAATTACATAATTAATTGCAGCCAATTCCCTGTCTCTATCCGGTAAAATATTTGCTTTGAAAAATTTGTCTTCGATAACAAAACCAATGTCACGAGAAAAAATTTGATTGTAGTTTTCTATTAATTCAGGTCGATAAACCTTTACATCGTACTTTTCAAATACGGTATTAAAAGCATTCATTTCGTTTATCATATCATTTTCTAACGGGTAAGTACCTGCGATGATATGTTCTAATGATTTAGGGTCATATGCTTCTTCTGCTGTAGGTGTGGGTCCATTACTATTTGCAATACCAAGGACCACAGCCCGCAAACGAGATGTTTCATTGTTTATGTTTAACTTTAACATATATAGTGTTTTCAACAAATATAATAATTTGACATTGATATTTAGCTGCTCTTAAAAAGTTTATTAAACAAAAAAACCTTTACAAATTGTAAAGGTTTTTTTATATAGTGAAAATAATACTATTTTCTATCTGTCATTGGAACAAATGACCTTAAAGGTGACCCTACATACAATTGACGTGGACGACCGATTGGTTCTTTGTTTATTCTCATTTCTTTCCATTGAGCAATCCATCCTGGTAAACGACCAATTGCAAACATAACTGTAAACATTTCAGTTGGAATACCTAATGCTCTGTAAATAATTCCTGAATAGAAATCTACGTTTGGATATAAATGTCTGTCTACAAAATAAGGATCTTTTAATGCAGCTTCTTCTAATTTTTTAGCAATTGATAAAACTGGATCATCTACTCCTAGTTTTTCCAATACATCATCAGCAGCCTTTTTAATGATTCTTGCTCTTGGATCAAAGTTTTTATAAACTCTGTGTCCGAATCCCATTAAACGGAAAGGATCATCTTTATCTTTTGCTTTTGCTAAATATTTTTCAACATCTCCACCATCGTTTTGAATATCTTCTAGCATTTCTAATACAGCTTGGTTAGCA
>JASLED010000067.1 GCA_030151255.1 Flavobacterium sp. | reverse complement strand
GCATTGATTTCAACTCCGTGTTTTTGTAAGAAATCTATTTCTTCTTCTCTGCTTAATTTTAAATCTCTAATTGGCGTAATAATCTGCACATTAGGTACCAAAATATTAAAAATCATATCGAAACGAACCTGATCATTCCCTGCTCCTGTACTGCCGTGCGCTACTGCTTCTGCACCAATTTTTTTGGCATAATTAGCAATAGCTGTTGCCTGACAAACACGCTCTGCACTTACCGACAAGGGATAAGTTGCATTTTTTAGCACGTTGCCAAAAATTAAATATTTTACGCTATCATTATAATAATCGTCTGTTTCATCAATTGTTGTATGAGAAGCTACGCCAAGCGCATATGCTTTTTGCTCAATAACTTTGATTTCTTCAGCATCAAATCCACCTGTGTTTACTACCACAGAGTGCACTTCATAGCCCAATTCTTCTTTTAAATAAATTACACAGAAGCTTGTGTCTAATCCTCCGCTAAATGCTAAAACTACTTTCTTATTATTCATGACTAATTTTTTTAATGATTAAAATAGATGTGATTTTTTGACCGTTTTTTTCAATTGCATTTGTAATCTTTTCAATAGAGAATACTTTTTTTGCATCGTTTTCAAACGCTCTTTTGCCTTTGTTTTTTGGTCTATTTTCAGTCGAAGCTCTTTCTCTTTGTCTTCCGGATTCCACAACATTGCTGTACACAAACAGTTTTTTCTTTCTTTGCTTTGCAAGATTTGAAAGTTGACACAGCTTTCGCATCCTTTCCAAAACATTTCATCCTGAGTAAGTTCTGAATAAGGAACTGGCTCATATCCTAAATCCGAATTGATTTTCATTACAGCAAAACCAGTGGTTAATCCAAAAATTTTTGCTTTAGGATATTTTTTTCTTGAAAGCTCAAAAACGCATTTTTTAATTGACTTTGCCAATCCTTCTTTTCTAAATTCAGGATTTACGATTAACCCAGAATTCGCTACATAATCACCGTGACTCCAAGTTTCTATATAGCAAAAACCTGCCCAAGTACCATCTTTATGCAAAGCAATTACAGCTTTTCCTTCGATCATTTTGTTGGCAACATATTCTGGTTTTCTTCTGGCAATTCCCGTACCACGAGCCAAAGCTGATTGAGCCATTTCTTCGCAAATTTGTTCTGCATATCCTACATGCGTTTCATTTGCAGGAATAACGATAAACTGATTTGAATTCATTTCAAAAACAGACAATTAGAATCAAAACAATTAAAATATAGTTGCTGAATAAAGTCAACTATTCCTAAACGGTTTGAAACACATTAATAAAATAAGTGATATATATACAGATATAATGCCAAAAAAGCATTATACATTAAGAAAGGCTATAAAGATTAAGCCCGCGACCGCGAAAACCGCGATGTAGATAAATAGAAAACAGCAGCAGTTGCTGATGCAATGCTGTGGTTTTTAAAAGTAATATGTTGTACTGTTTCTTTCATCTATGATATTCTACTCAAAAGAGCTGTGCAAAGTTTTGTAATAATTTTTTTAAAATACAACTATTTTTTCAAAAAATATCATCTTTTTGATTTTCAACAAAATACATGTTTTTTATACCAAAAAAAGAGATTTAACTGTCGTTAAATCTCTTTTTTCTTTATATTTTTTTCAATTAAACCTTAATACGTTATTAAGCTTTTTACTTCATATCCTTTTAGTTTTTCTCTTCCATTTAGGAATGAAAGTTCCATCAAAAAGTTTACTTGTACTATTTCTCCGCCCAAACGTTCTACCAATTTACAAACCGCTTCTGCTGTTCCGCCAGTGGCTAAAACATCATCGTGAATTAATACTTTTTCTCCAGGTTTAATAGCGTCTACATGCATTTCTAAAATATCTGTTCCATATTCTAAACTATATTCTTGTGCTACTGTAGTAAAAGGCAATTTTTTAGGTTTTCTTATAGGCACAAATCCTGCTCCTAATTCTTTTGCCAATAAAGTAGCAAAGAAAAAACCTCTACTTTCCATTCCAACAACTCTATCAACCTTTTTATTTCCCACCAATGCAATCAACTGTTTTGTTGTTTCTACCATTGCATCATGATTGTTTAAAAGTGGTGTAATATCTTTAAAACCAATCCCTTCTTTCGGAAAATCTTGTACATCTCTTATATAATCTTCTATTCTCATTTTTCTTTAATTAAAGCGATTTATTTATCAAAATTAATAATTTCTAATAATTTATTGCATACAGTTTTCGGATTAATTGTGCGCATTGCATCTTGATATCCTTCAACTTTTTTATTTCCGTAAACAGATGTTGGTAATAACGGATATTTAGTTCTATCTGCTGTAATACAATAATCTACTGGCTGGTTAAAAGGTGCAAATCCAGCATACGGATGTGTAGCGCCCCATAAGGTAACTACTTTTTTACCCAACATTGCCGCAATATGTGCATTGCCTGAATCCATTGAAAGCATAACATCTAAATGTTGAATTAGATTTAATTCTGCATCTAATTTTACCTTTCCGGCCATTACCACAACATTTTCGTTATCTCTTTTTAACTGATTTAGCAATGAAATTTCTTTTTCTCCGCCGCCAAATAAAAAAAGTGTAATATTCTCGTTTTCGGCCAATTCATCAATTATTTGTTGCATTAAATCTAGTGGATATACTTTAGAGTCGTACTGTGCAAATGGAGCAATACCAATCCAATAGTTGGTTTTTTCGTTTACAAATTGAACCAATTCTGGCGAAAGTTGAGGTATTGAAGGAAATTGTGGATGAGAAATATTTACTGAAAAGCCCAACTTTTTTAATGTTGCTTGATGATTACTAAACATGGTTGGCAATTGTTTAAACACCTTATTTTCTGCTCTTGTCAGTTCTTTTTTGCCTTCTCTTCCCTTATCTAATGCAGCTACTTTTGTGCCACCTAATCCAAATAATGTGCGAATTACTTGCGAACGCATTACATTGTGAAAATCAGCAAAATAATCTACATTTAATTTCTTCAAATCGCTGTATAATCGCAATAAACCTGTAAAGCCTTTGTGGCGCTTTTTAACGTCAACAGCGAAAAAAGACAAACGATCAATGCCATTAAAAAATGGTTTGAAAAAAGGACGAGATACCACTGTAACCCTCACCTCTGGATGTTGTTCTATCAATGCTCTAATTACAGGCACTGTCATAGCAACATCTCCCATTGCCGAAAGTCTAAAAATTACAATATGCTTTAATTTATCCACTTCATTATAAATTAGTTAATGAATAAAAAAAGCGTGAATAATCACGCTTTTTAATTATTTTTCAAAGATATAATTATTTCTTGTTTTGGTATAACACTGGATTTAATTCCTCGTCATTATACATTTTCATTTGTTTGTACACTTTCATATACTTATCTCCATTAGAAATATCATTCAACAAATCGTCAATTGCAGTTGTAAGATCTTTCTTTTGCTCTAACAATATGTTCAATTTTTCTTGACATTTTGCTCTGTGCTCTTCAGTTGCTTCCGCTCTTGTTGCTTCTTCATTCATATGATAAATCTTCAACGATAAAATTGATAATCTGTCAATTGCCCAAGCAGGACTTTCTGAATTGATTTTAGCTTTCTCTTTTACCACAACATCTTTGTATTTTTGCAAGAAATAACTGTCGATATATTCTACCATATCTGTACGTTCTTGATTTGACGCATCAATTCTTCTTTTTAAAACCAATGCTGCAACTGGATCAATTTGAGGATCTCTAATAATATCTTCAAAGTGCCATTGTACAGTATCAATCCAGTTTTTTAGATATAATAAATGTTTAATATCATCTTTTGGATATGGATTGTTTATAGCTTGATCTACATTATCAAATTTGTGATAATCTCGAATAGATTCTTCGAAAATTGGGAAGGCTAATTCTGAAAACATATGAATAATTTTATTTACAAATATAGTTTTTATACTTTTATAGAACTAATTATACCGTTATGAAAATTCACTATATTTCTAAAGAAAACAGCATTTTAAATCACTTCTTGGCACAACTGCGTGATGTAAACATACAAAAAGATAGTATGCGTTTTAGAAAAAACATTGAGCGTATTGGCGAAATTATGGCCTACGAATTAAGCAAAACTCTTACTTACAAAGACATTGATGTACAAACTCCTTTGGGCATTAAAAACACTACACACATCAAAGACAATGTGGTTTTATGCTCTATTCTTAGAGCAGGATTGGCGCTACATACTGGTTTTATGAACTTTTTTGACGATGCAGAAAACGGATTTGTTTCGGCTTATAGACGTCATGGAAAACACGGAGAGGCAAGTGAAATTTTGGTAGAATATCAAGCAGCTCCATCATTTCATGATAAAATTTTAATATTAATTGATCCGATGTTGGCAACAGGGCAATCGCTTGTGGCTGTTATCAATAAATTGATTAATGAAGAGCAACCCAAAGAATTACACATTGCTGTAGTAATTGCTGCACCAGAAGGTGTTCAATTTTTAGAAGAACACTTACCTGATTATGTAAATTTATGGGTAGCTACTTTAGATGAAAAACTAGATGACCATAATTACATTGTACCAGGTTTGGGAGATGCCGGAGATTTGGCTTACGGACAAAAATTATAATATTAACTGCATTAAATAAAAGAAAACACCAATACCTAAAATACTAAACGCATTGGCTTCTTTTCTCCAATTTTGTGGAATACTAAAAATATAATTAGCTCCTAATACTGCTAATGGAAAGAAAGTAAACAACAACATTCCGTTGTTTTTATCTTGAGATATTACAAAAATTGCAACGCCTATAAGAAAGGATAACATTACTTTTTTATAGGTGTTTTGCATATTATAAGGCTTGCTAGACAAGGCTGTAAACTGAGAAAAGAAATAAAGCAACGCAATTGAAACAAAAACTGCCAAAGCTATATTTTGATAAACATTCTCAAAATACATAAAGTTAAAACTTACTTGTGTTTTTTCTATTATCCAATCATAATACGTTTCATTGTTTACTAATAAGTACAACGATAAAAATACAAAAGCACCAAAAAAAGCGATGATTGGCACAATCCAATTTTTATAATCTTTAGAGCCAAAAGAAGCAATGGCATAAAACAATAAAATAAGATACAATATACTCCAGAAGTGAAATAAACTTGCAATACATATCCAAAGAGATGCATCAAATATTTTTTCTTTTGATTGTTTTAATGAATGTAAAGAAAATATTCTGCGCAATGCCAACATAATGAAAAAGCCAGAAATTACAACTCTAACATTTTCAAAACTTGTAGGAAACAAGCACAAAAAACTTACAAAAATAAGAGGCACATAAGCTGTATCGTTAACTAATCTATTTCTCGAAACAATAAATTGAGAAAGATAAATCATCATTAAAAGCAATACCAAAATACCTGCTTTACTTACAAATTGATACGTATCCCATGTAGTTAAAAAACCCTTATCAATAAACATCGAATAAAAGCAAACCACTAATAGTGTAAGAATTATATAGTTAATTGGTCTTGTTTTACTAAAAATACTTGCTAACATTTATATATTTTATATTTTTGTAATGTAATTTCCGTTTATTATACTTAGTTTTAATAGCTGAATTATAAAAACAACGTATTATCTAATTTTAAAATAGAAGAAAATGACTTCATTTTTTAATGGTTTAGGATTTTTATTCACAAAGGTACTTTTTTTACCTATGGATTTCCTTGCCAAACTAGAGCTTGAGAACTGGTGGGCTGCAAACACAATCACTTGGATTTTCATTTTGATTACTTGCTACTTTTTTGTTTTTTGGTTAAAACAGCTTCAAATTTTTAAAGCTAATAACGAAGATAACCAAGACACTACAGCCCATTCATTCTTGAAATAATTATATCTTAAAGATCGAAACCGATATCTTTACGATAATAAATCTTATCAAAATTTAGTTTATCTATATTTTGATAAGATTTTTTTAATGCCTCATCAAAACTATTTCCATAAGAAGTTACAGCTAAAACACGTCCTCCGTTTGTTACAACTTCTCCGTCTTTTAGTGCAGTTCCGGCATGAAAAACAATAGATGAATCACCAATTGTATCTAATCCAGTTATCACTTTTCCTTTTTCATAATCTTCAGGGTATCCACCAGATACAAGCATTACAGTTGTTACTGTACGAGAATCTAGCTCCAAAGACACTTCGTTTAATCTTTCTTCAGCAGTTGCTTTAAACAGCTCTACTAAATCTGACTTAACTCTTGGCATTACCACTTCCGTTTCAGGATCGCCCATTCGAACATTATATTCAATTACAAACGGATCATCACCTACCTTTATTAAACCAATAAATACAAATCCTTTGTAATCCAATTGATCTTTTTTGATTCCTTCAATTGTAGGAATAACCACACGTTGCTCTACTTTTTGTAAAAACTCTTCTGTTGCAAATGGCACTGGAGAAACAGCTCCCATTCCACCTGTATTTAATCCTTTATCTCCTTCGCCAATACGCTTATAATCTTTAGCTGTTGGCAAAATTTTGTATGATTTTCCATCTGTTAATACAAAACAACTTAATTCAATTCCTGACAAAAACTCTTCAATAACCACTTTTGAACTTGCATCTCCAAATTTGGCATCTACCAACATATTCTCTAATTCTAACTTAGCTTCTTCTAAGTTTTCTAGAATAACTACTCCTTTTCCTGCTGCCAAACCATCAGCTTTAAGTACGTAAGGAGCTTTTAGCGTTTCTAAGAAAGCTTTTCCATCTTCTACTGTATCTTTTGTAAAACTTTGATAAGCTGCTGTTGGAATGTTGTGTTTTATTAAAAATTCTTTAGCAAAATCTTTACTTCCTTCTAATTGCGCCGCTTCTTTTGAAGGACCAATAATTGGAATATTACACAAGATTTCATCTGTCTTAAAGAAATCAACAATTCCTTTTACCAACGGATCTTCTGGCCCAACTACCACCATTGTGATTTGATTTTCGATAACCGCTTGTTTAACCGCTTCAAAATCATTTGGGTTTAGATTTAGATTAGTTGCTATTTGTGCTGTTCCAGCATTTCCTGGTGCCACAAACATTGCTTCGCACTGTGAACTTTGTAGCATTTTCCATGCTAAAGCGTGTTCGCGTCCGCCAGAACCTAATAATAAAATTTTCATCAATTGTGTTGTTTGTTATTAAGCTTCAAAATTAATTATAATTAAGCTAATAACGAAAAACTAACTACTAATAAGAAGGTTGGCACATAAAAAAAAGGCTTAATAAGCCTTTTCTTCTCCTTTAAAAACGTTGTAAACGGTAAGGTATATTATTTTTAGATCTAAAATGATTGACCAATTTTCTAAATAAAACAAATCATATTTAAATCGATTTACAATATCTCTATCGGTTTCTATTTCGCCTCTATATCCGTGAGTTTGTGCCATTCCTGTTATTCCTGGTTTTACCAAATGCCTAAGCATAAAACGATTTACTCTTTTTGAATACATTTTGGTATGAACCACCATATGCGGACGTGGTCCAACGATAGACATATTTCCTAAAAAAACATTGATAAATTGAGGAAATTCGTCCAAGCTCGTTTTTCGCATAAATGCTCCAATTTTTGTAATTCGAACATCATGTTTTGTGGCTTGTTGTTTATCGCTATCGGTATTAACAGTCATTGATCTGAACTTATAACACCAAAACTCTTCATCTCCCAAACCTGTTCGTTTTTGTTTAAAAAACACAGGTCCTTTTGATTCTTTTTTAATTAAAATTGCCAATAACGGAATTAACCAAGACAATATAAATATGATAACTAATAATGAAAATACTAAATCGAAAATGCGTTTTATTAGTATATTATAAGGTTTGTCTAATGGAATTTTTCTACGATATACAATTGGCACTAAATCAACATAATCTATGCTTAAATTATTTTTGATAATTTCTTTCTGTGAAGGAACATAAGCCACATTAATCATCTGACTATCTGCAAATTCTAAGAAAGAAACAATGCTATTTTCTTTTGTTGCCGAAAACGGCATAAATATTTCATCAATTGTGTGATTTACACTAAATGTTTTTAAAGCATCTAAATTACCTTCTTCTTCAATCTTAAATCGATAAATTCTAAATCCTAAATCACTTCGTTGAACAAGTATTTTGTTTAAATCTTCTATTTCCTGCTGATCTCCTAACAATAAAACACATCTAAAATTTCCTTTCCAAAATTTTCTGATATGCTTTAATAAAAAGAAAATAGAAAACTTAATAGCAGCAATAATTGTAAATGTAACAACAACATATACTAAAATTCCTTTAGGTTCGGCAAATCGTTCAAAAAGACCATTATATGCCGAAATAAAGATTACTTGTGCAATAAACTGTTTACATATTTTTTCAATTACATTAACTGTGCGTGTATGTCGATATACATCGTAAAAAGAAGTAAACATGGCAGAAATTATCCAGCCCAAAGACAAAATAAGATGAAATAAATAATCTTGTTCTCCAAAAGTATTAAAACACAATGAAGCCGATAGATTTATAATTACTAAATCTACAAAAGCTGTTGTTGGCCTAATTAAATAAGAATATCTACCTCCTTTTTTATTCACTAATAAATGTATTTTGAAAAATCTTTATGTTCTTCTTTTAATAATTCTTCTTTTGACAAGGTTTGAAAATACTCTAATGTACGTTTCATTCCTTCGCTGCGCCCTACTTTGGGCTCCCAATTAAGAATGTTTTTTGCTTTTGTTATATCAGGACAACGCTGTAAAGGATCATTTATTGGCAAATCTTGATAAATTATTTTCTGATCGCTATTTGTTAATGAAATAATTTCTTTTGCAAAATCTAGAATAGTTATTTCATCTGGATTTCCAATATTTACTGGCAAATGATAATCAGACAATAACAATCGATAAATTCCCTCTACCTGATCGTCAACATAACAAAAAGATCGCGTTTGATTTCCGTCGCCAAAAACAGTTAAATCTTCGCCTCTCAAAACCTGTCCGATAAATGCAGGAATAACTCTTCCGTCATTTAATCGCATTCGCGGTCCGTATGTATTAAAAATTCGTACAATTCTTGTTTCCACTCCATGAAACGTATGATATGCCATTGTGATTGATTCTTGAAAGCGCTTAGCTTCATCGTATACTCCTCTTGGTCCAATGGTATTTACGTTGCCATAATATTCTTCGGTTTGTGGATGAACTAAAGGATCTCCATAGATTTCGGATGTTGAAGCAATTAAAATTCGCGCTTGTTTTACTCTTGCTAAACCTAACAAATTGTGTGTTCCTAACGATCCTACTTTTAAGGTTTGAATAGGAATTTTTAAATAATCTATTGGGCTTGCTGGAGAGGCAAAATGTAAAATATAATCTAAATTGCCTGGCACATGCACAAATTTTGTTACATCGTGATGATGAAATTCAAAATTAGAAAGCTGAAATAAATGTTGGATATTTTTAAGATCGCCCGTTATAAGATTATCCATAGCGATTACATGATATCCTTCATGGATAAACTTATCACATAAATGTGAACCTAAAAAGCCAGCAGCTCCTGTAATTAATATTCTTTGCATTTACGCCTTAAATAATTAATTACAAAGTTAAGGAAGTTTATTAATACCTTTTTAGTATATCTATTAAAAATTATATATTTCAATTAATACACTTACATTTGTAGTTAATTATCAAACACACATTACTATGAAAGTTGTTCATATTGTAGAATCTTTTGGCGGCGGCGTTTATTCTTATTTTAAAGATTTAGCCGCTTTTTTTAGTCTACTTCCAGAAATTGAAACAACTATCATTTATAGCAATCAACGAAAAGAAATAACACAACAGCAGATAAATATTGACTTTCCTAGCAATATTCAATTAATCTCTGTTGCTATGGAAAGAGAATTAAAACCTTTTACAGATTTAGCATCAACCTTTACGATAAGAAAATTACTAAAAGAACTAAAGCCAAGTATTGTTCATTTACATTCTTCTAAAGCTGGCGTTATTGGTCGTTGGGCTACGTTTTTAAATGGCTATAACTGTAAAGTATTTTATACACCCCATGGCTATTCTTTTCTACGAGAAGATATATCTGATGTGAAAAAAAAACTATTTTATGGCATAGAAAAAATCACACAGCTTATTTTTGGAGGAACAACAATAGCGTGTGGTGATACTGAATTTAAAATTGCTAAAAAAATAGGAAAATCGCTTTTAGTTCGGAATGGAATAGATTTGAATTTATTAGAGCAATATTATGAAAAAAGAGATAATGAAACGACCAAATTAGTTATTGGAACTATTGGAAGAATATCTTACCAAAAGAATCCAGCTCTTTTCAATACTATTGCATTACAGTTTCCTAAACATCATTTTTTATGGATCGGTGATGGAGAATTAAAACATTTACTAACTGCACCTAATATTAAAATTACAGGTTGGTTTACAGATAACTCTTCTGTATTTCCTTATTTAAATCAGCTTGATTTATATATTCAAACTTCTTTATGGGAAGGGCTTCCTATAGCTGTATTGGAAGCAATGGCTTTTAGAAAACCTATTCTTGCAACGAATGTTATAGGCAATAAAGATATTGTGATAAACGATGTAAATGGCTTTCTATTTGATTCTCCTAATGAATTATTTACAATATTTGAGCGTTTAGAACATCATAATTTTAGAAAAAAACTAGGTAATCAGGCATATGAAAATTGCACTTTACATTTCGATAAAAATAAAAACTTTAAACAGTTAACTGAAATTTATGTTGGAGATAATAAACCGTAAAAAGAGAAAACATCCAGCCACTATAAACAATACCCATAAATAAAGACAAATAGCTATCAAAAAAATTAGCTAAGAATAAGATTGTAAAAAATATAAGTATTAAAACATTTTTAGTTTTAATACCTAAATATAAAGGCAATAGTAAATAGCACAATAAAGTTATTAAACCAACGACTCCAAATTTCAATAAATGTTCTAAATATTGATTATGAACTCCCAATTTATATTCATATAAAAAAAATTGATTAGTGTTTTTATAATATTCAAATAACAAAATTTCTGAGTCAGCAGCACCAACTCCAATCCATTTATTATTGTTTTCTATTGTTTCTATTGTAGCTTTCCAAACGCTTAATCTTAAAACTATTGAATTAAAAACCGTACTTTCTGGATTTTCTATTTTATCTAACTCACCTACTTTGTCCAAATGTCCAAATGTTACAGTTGTATATTTTTCTTTAAAATAATCAACTTTATAAATGGTAAAAATCAAAGAAACACAAAGTAATAGAAACAATGCAATACTGTATATTTTTATTTTTTTAGCTATGCTTTTCCCTGTAAAAAAGAAATAGATTATATTTAATAAGAAACCAATAAACATAAGAACTAATGCAAATCTAGTATTAACAAAAAATACAAAAACAGCAGATAAAACAATCATTATTCCATACAAAATATTATTCCATATATTTCTTTGCTTAAAATTTCTAATAAAATAGTACAGAACAATATTTGCCACAAAGGCTAAATGAAGATTTACATTTGGAGCGTGATTATTAAAGCTTTCTGTTAGTACATAACCTGCTTCCCACAGGTTAATTCCATCCAAATACAAAGTTACTTTATCTGATTCAATGTAGAGAAATCTACTGATAAAAAAAGCAGTTAGCAATAATGTTATCTTAGCATAATTTTCAAGAATAAAATTATATCGAACAACTTTGTAATTGCCAACAATAAAAACAGGTAATATTAGTAAACTTAAATATTTTTCGAGACTTTTTAGAGCTAACTTCAAATCTGAACTATTCCATAGAAATAATAATTCTATTAAAAACAACGAAGAGATTAAAAACACTAAGACTTTACTTTCTTTAGAAAATTGAAGTTGTCTTTTAAATACAAAACTAAAAACTAAGAATACAATAATTAATATTGTACTTAATTCTCTAATAAAAAAAGTAGAACCAATTAATAAAATCAAAAGATTATAAAATAAATCTACCCTATTTTGTAATATGTTTTTTTCCATAAATAACAATGTAATAAATTGCAGGAAAGAAACCGATTTTATGTCTAATTGCAGATCCTAAATCTGGCTCAAATATTCCTTGCAAAAGGAAGAATGATAAACAAAGTAATAACATTAAAAATAAGTTTTTATCCATTCTCTTTACAACTCGTATCAAACTTTGAATCAAAAATAAGTCTAAAATAAGTTGCCACAATACAAAACAAAAAATTTGTGGTTTTATTAGTAATTTTAAATTCAATATTGGGAAATTAACAGAAATTACTCCATATATAATACTGAAAAATTCTGTGAAAAAACTAAGCGGTCTCAATGGTGATTCAATAATAGATTGAGCGTAATCTTCTCCTCGTCGTAAATCATTAATTCTTTCTCGATAAACTTCCGACAGAAAATCTCCTTTTAGAAAAAAATACATAGATGAAATACCTATCAATACAACTAAGCCAATAAAAACACTACTCAGCATTTTATGTTTTTTAGGTAATATTGCTCCTAAATATAATATACTACACCACATAAATGGCACTATAAGATAATAAGGACGAAATAAAAACCCTGCAATAACAAAAATAATAGTAGTTAATAGTAGTTTCAATTTAAACTCTAATCTTTTACTCGAAATAACTAGAGTAACAATACCTATTACAATGAATGAAATAAACTCTTTACTTGGCTGTCCGATGAAAACTCCTATGAGTAAAAAAGAAATATACAGAAAAATATTTCTAAGTGTTAATCGATTAAAATCTTTGGGAATACCTATTTTATTTAAAATATAAAAAAGTATTGGTAATTGTATTAACGCAATTATAAAAAACGGCAATTTATTGAGCCTAAATAAATGATATAAACTTATTGTAAATGGATAACTCCCTTTAAACCATCCTATTTCATTAAAAGGATCATCAACTATAATCTGTGCATCATAAAAGAACTTTTCTGGCAAAAAAAAACTTGACAGCATCCCTATTAAAATAGAAATACTACCAAAAATAATAAAAGTAATTTTATTATTAGTTATTTTTTCCATGCATACTCTTTTTAATTAAACGTTCTTCAATGATTGTACAATTATACTCATCATCATAATAATGCTCAAAATTCTTTTCTACAATAGCAAAATAATCATTGTAATCAACAGTTGGTTGAGCGGCAATCTTATTTGCTATTTCAACCTTTGAAGCATTAAAATTAAATTTAAAAGTATATTGTTGTAAATCAATATGTTCTTCAAAATCACAAATAACATTGGTATAAATTGGAATTAACCCAACAGATAAATATGAATTCATTTTGGTAGGAGTAGAAACATTATTTATTTTATCATCTTCTCTTAATAAAAATCCGTATTTATATTGACTTAGCGCTTGATCTAAATCATCTAAAGTAACATATAAAATCTCGTAATTTTGTACTTCGTACTTTTGCAACAAATCCAATGCAGCTTCTTTTTCTTTGGTATAAACATAAAATTTAGCCTGTGCATTTGTACATTCTATTTCTTTGTACAGCTTTACCGTTTCTTCAAAACATTGCCAAGCAAATAATGTTCCTGCATATACAAATGACAAC
Organism: Flavobacterium sp.; assembly: GCA_030151255.1. Taxonomy (GTDB): domain Bacteria; phylum Bacteroidota; class Bacteroidia; order Flavobacteriales; family Flavobacteriaceae; genus Flavobacterium. Next base: position 132,391 of record JASLED010000067.1, on the reverse strand, counting down.
TCTTTTTTGGGTTTAAAAAATAAATCCTTATTCAACAATTTGTTATAACAAGGCATAACGATATGGTTTGGATTAATTTTTATATCGTGCTTTTTTTCAAAAAATCGAGTCATTGCATTTGAAACAAAGAAGCTATAAAAAGCATGTTTTAAAACATATTTTTCACATAAACTAAATACACGAAACACTATTTTTGATTTCAAGTTATTTTGATGTAGCATCTCATATTCTTCTGCTAAAATCCCTTGAAACCAAATAATTATATTTTTTGTTCGATGAGATAATTTTACCTTTAAAAAATCTATTACACGAATAACAAAGATATAATCTGTTTTTTTATCAAATGAAAAATTAAGATGATTCACACGAATTACCTCAACGTTTTGATTAAAAAAAGCCTTTTCAACAATTTTTGTATAATAAATTGTTGCCTCATTTATAGCCTTATCTGGAATATAGAAATAAACTTTCATATCTGTTCTTTCAAATAAAAAATAATTTAATTTTATCCTTTTTGTATACATACAATACAACAAGTATATTCCACAATATCACACTACAAGAAAATGTAATAGCTGCTCCTATTGTGGATAAAATAGGTATTAAATACAAGTTCATTAATAAATTAAATACCAATGTGCAAAAAAGAATATTTTGATACACTTTAGAACGTCCAGTCATATTTAAATAAATAGGTACAACTCCTAATGCAGAAGTTACCAATTGTGAAATAATTAGAATATAAAAAGTGCTTTTCATACTTGTATATTCACTTCCAAACATACTCAAAATAGTATCTAGAAAAACTAGCATTACAATAGCAACAATCAAGTTTATTCCTAATGTTATTCTAGCTGTTTTTCTACATAAATCCTGAAGAAGTTTTTTATTATTCATGATATGATATTCACTAATTTTTGGCGCACAATTTATTGTAATACTTAAAATTACTATAGAAAGAATTGTAATTAATTTTATTGCTATAGAATAAAAAGCAACTGTTGTATCTCCATAATATCGTTTCAACAAAAAAACATCAATTCCCAAAAGTAGGAACATTATAATATTACTAACTCCCATAGGAAAAGAATGATGTATTATTTCAGAACTTGTATAAATAATCATCTCCCGTTCTGTTTTAATTTGCTTAAAAAGGAAATAGAGAATAATTTGAGTAATAAAGAATAAAAAAATAAACCCATAAGCAAAATATTCTGCTAAGGAAAATAGACTATTTGGATGGTAAAATAAAAATAAAACACCTATGAAAAGCGGAACGTACTTAAAAAAATTTCTAAATAATTCAGATAAAACAACATGGTCAATAGCTCTAAAAACTTCTGTATTTAAAATAGTTAAAGCATAAAAAGGCAATATTAAAACTACATATTTTAAAATATAAAATCCATTTTCATTAAATAAAACATCAATTAAATTGATACTTTTAAGCAAATAAAAAAATAGTACAAGTGCAATTGAACAAGCGCAAACAATCTTAACTATTTTATAATATATTCCTTTAATCGAATGAAAAGAATGCTCTCCTTTTAATCTTCCTGAAAAATAAATAATAGAAACATCCGTTCCTAATAAAGCAATACTTCCTACAATTAATAAAAATACTCTAACAAGTTCATATTCTCCAATTCTATTTGGATCAAAATTTCTTGTCATAAGCATTGTAAATCCAAATAAAAATAAAACTCCAAAGCCTCTTAGTCCAAAAGTTAGTAAACTTTTTAAAAACAACTTATTTGATAGTTTACCTAGTACTTTTTTTATACTCATTTTATTAATCAAAATCTTCTTTATTAATTAGAGTCGTTTTGCTCAAAACACTGTACTTCGGTCGATTTGCTTTTGTAGGATATTCTAACGAAGAAATAGCATTTACTTTTATACTGATATTATTTTGTTTAAAGATTGCCTTAGCAAATTCGTACCAACTACAAATCCAATCACCGCTAAAGTGATATAACCCAAAAGGATTATCTTCTTCTATCAACTTCATTACAAACTTACAAACATCGATTGCTTCAGTAGGACAGCCTATTTGATCGTTTACTACATTAACTTCATTTCGTGTTTGCGCCAATTTTAGCATTGTATTCTTAAAATTATGTCCAAAATCTGAATATACCCAAGAAGTTCGCACAATGTAAAATCGATCTATAATTTCTTGAATATATTGCTCTCCTTTCAATTTAGATGCGCCATAAACGTTTATAGGATTTGGTGAGTCACTTATTACATAAGGTTCGGACTTTTTGCCATCAAAAACAAAATCGGTCGAAATATGAGCTAATATTGTGCCAAATTTTAAACAAACCTTAGCCAAGTGTTCACATCCTGTTGCATTAACTTGATACGCTTTTTCTTGCTGCTCTTCTGCCATTTCAACATTGGTATAAGCTGCAAAATTTAGACAAACATCTGGATTGTATTTTTCAAAAACAGCAATACAATTTGCATAACTCGAAATATCTAATGTGTTGCTCGTCAAAAATTCAAATTCAATAGTGCTATATTGATGAGCTATAGCTTGCAAAGCTTGCCCCATCTGCCCATCTGCCCCAGTTACAATTATTTTTTTCATAATGGTTGAATTTCCTTGAAGCTTGGCAAAATTTTATCTTTATCAGAAATAATAAATTCGATATCCAATTTAGGCCAATTGATATTTAATTCTGGATCATTATACATAACTCCTCCTTCAGATGCTTTATTGTAAAAATTATCACATTTGTACGAAAAAATAACCGTTTCGCTCAAAACTAAAAAACCATGAGCAAATCCTCTTGGAATAAACAATTGTTGATGCAATTTATCATCCAAAATCATAGATAAATGTTGCCCGTAAGTAATTGAATTAACTCTTAAATCAACAATAACATCTAATATTTGTCCTTGAACAACTCTAACTAATTTGGCTTGTTGATCATTTCCGCGCTGAAAATGCAAGCCACGCAAAACACCTTTAGTTGAAAATGATTGATTGTCTTGTACAAAATTTACAATTAATCCTGTTTTTTCTTCAAAAGAATATTGATTAAAGCTTTCGAAAAAGTAACCTCTATCATCTGTAAAAATCATAGGTTCGATAATAAAGCAATCGGCAAATTTTGTAGGTATAACTTTCATGTTTATTTTTTCTTTCTATAATATTTCAGCAAATCAATTAATCCGCCTAATAATAAAAATAATACAACGTATTTAAAACTATCTTTTATCAATTGTTTTGTTGGTGAAACTGCTGTTGATTCTCTTTCTACTTTAAAGTAATCTACAACATAAACAACACTTGATGCCGTAATTTGTTGTTGTTCTAACTTTGCTATTTCATCAATTGCATATTGTTTTGTTTTTAGCTGATTAATATCGCTATTCAATGATGTATTGCTAGCTTGTAAGCCTTGTTTTAACGCAATTATCTGATTTTCTAATCGTTGAGTTTCTATACTTTTCTTTGCATTAAAGAATGTGTTTTCATCAAAATATTTTTTCATTTTTAACAAAAATGCATCAATATCAAATGTTGCATCTGCATCGAGAGTTAATAACTGAAAACGATAATTTTTACTCAATGGATAATTGTGTATTCCTTCTTCAAAAGAATCTACTTTAGTTATTGAATTTTTATAAATAGACGGATATAAACTATCTTTTGCTAAAAAATAATACAAATCATCTACACCTATTAATTTAGCTTCTTGAATATCTTTATCTACAATTTTATCATGGAAACCATTACTTACTAATTGATCCAAATAATCAATACTTTCATACTGTGGCACTAATAAAATGTTATACGAAACACTTTTTGAAATAGTATTTTCAACTCCTAAATAACTTTTGAGATTATTAAAATTGAAGAAAAAACTTATTAGTAAACCAAATAGTACAAAATACCATTTACTACAAACAAAAGTTATTAATCTAAAAACAAAAAAGCCAACAGCCTCTGTAAAAGAAGCTATGGCATTTTTAATATCTATTAAATCTATTTCATCCGTTTCTTTCGAATGAAAATTATTATTACTCATATTTTATTAAACAATATTAAAAATTTGTTCCAATATTTTTATTGTAATCAAATAAGTTGGTTTTACACCCGTTGTTCCTAATCCTCCAGAAGCTAACGTACTTCCTGTTTCTAATGGATTATCAGAAGCATAATAAGCATATCTTACTTTTACATTTGGATTGATACTTTTTCTAATCATTGAAGCCGACTGAATAGCTTTTTGATAATGAGCGCCTTCCATTTCCAACCCAATTACCCCCCAAGTTGAATCGTGGAAAAACTTCAGTAAATCTTTGTTTTGAAGTGATGTTCCTAAAACTGTTACCATTGTTCCTCCAATAACAGGAATTCCTTGTCCTTCCAACATTTCTACTGTCAACTCATTGTGAAACGGATAATTATCACCTGTTCCTTCATTGATGTGAGCAAACGGAATCATAATATCTCCTTTTCCTCCTTCAAGAATTCCTGCTTTACCCATAATAGAAACTGATTCTACATTTAGTTTAAATTCTTTTTTAAACGGTTTTAGCAATTCGTCAATCGTTTCATAAGCCTGTTCGCCAAATGCATAATCCATTACAACAATAACAGGATATTCTTCTTTAAAATTTGCTGTATTGAAATTTGTTGCCTGGAAATTAATTTTTGCTGTATCAAATATTTGAACATCAATGTTTGTTCCTGATTCATCAGCCAAGAAGATCATTCCTTCTGCCTCAGCAATTTCTTTTACTAAATGGCGTAATTCTTTATTTTCTGGCTTACTTAATTCTTCATAAACTTCAATTTCCTCCGAAATATCTATTTTTTCTTTTACCATTTTTGGTGCAAAAATAGAATTCATTACGCTGTGCATATTGGCACTGATAATATGAATAGGTCTTTCTAACAAACCTTTGCTTTGCAATACTTCTTTGATTCTATTCGACCAAATTTCGCCGTAAATATGATGCCCTAATCGCTCGCGTAATAATGGACTAAATGTAATTGTGCGCTTATTATTATCTACTTCTTCTTCTATTGCCAATCTTCCTAACCAATAAATAACATCTAAAAATCGGTCTGCATTTTCTTCAATTGCAAATTTCTCATAAATATCTAACACTTCCGAAAAAGAACGTCCTAAAATATTAGCCATGTGAGATATTACAACTTCTTTTTCTATTTGTTCTAACGGTTCTTTCTTATTGGCAGCTGCTTCAATTTTTTTCCAATCGCGAGTTACACGTCCATCTTCTCTAACCAAAACGCGATTCATAATCTTATGCGATTCGATAAAAATAAACGTCAAATGCGTAAGCACATCATAAATATCAGATCTTCCTCTTGTAATCTCAATATTCATTTGTTCTTCGTCAATACGATAGCAATTTCTTCTACGTTTTGGCGGAACCAAAGCTGTAAAATGTGAAAACGAATATCCTTCATCAGAAGTAAGATTGATGTATCTACATTCTTCAATTCCGATTGGTAAACGCTCTATTACATATAATAAACCATTCAATTCTACTTTTTCTTCAGCAATACTTCCATAAATTTCTGGACGTAGTTCTAATAATGCTTCACGCAGTGTATCTCCAGAAACTCCCATTGGCTTATAAAAACCTCTGTTAAATAAGTGACGCATGGTAATATACATACGCTCAATTGCTGCTGATGATACTTGTGCTCTTGTTCTTGAAATATTTTTAATCTCTTTCATAATCCTTCTTATTTTTCATTCTTATTTTTTAATTTCTATTTGATCGGCAATTTTGCGATCATTACTTAGGCGAGGCAATTTGTTTTGGCCGCCCAATTTTCCTATGGATTTCATATAATGCTGAAATCCTTCATTTACTACTGATTGAACGACCAATGGACGCAATACTTTACCCACAATCAAATCGTCGTAATAAACATTTTGTTTTCTTAAAGCATGATCAATGTTCAATGCAAATTTTTCTAAATCTTCTGGTTCTTGACCAAATTCGATAAACCATTCATGGTAAGGCAATCCTTCTGTTGGTGTTATTTGAGGCGCTACGGTAAACTCATTCACCTGAACATTAGTACCTTCCATTGCTTGTTGCAAAGCGGTTTCTACTTCTTTGCCAATTACGTGCTCTCCAAAGGCAGAAATAAAGTGCTTTATTCTTCCTGAAACTACTACTCTATATGGCTTTGTACTTACAAACTGAACTGTATCTCCTATGTTATAACCCCATAATCCGGCATTGGTAGAAATAATCATTGCATAATTTACACCTAATTCTACTTCGCCAATTGTATAGCGCTTAGCATCTTTTTCAAAAAACTCATCTGCTTTAACAAATTCGTAAAAAATACCAGCATTAAGCAACAATAATAATCCTTTTTCTTTTTGAGAATCTTGATAAGCAAAGAAACCTTCAGATGCAGGAAATAATTCGATAGAAGGAACTCTTCTTCCTATTAATTCTTCAAATTTTGCTCGATAAGGCTCGTAATTTACTCCACCATAAATAAATAAGTTGAAATTCTTAAAAATATCACCAACATTTTTATGGCCTTTACTTCTCAATCGTTCAAAATACATTTGTACCCAACTTGGAATTCCCGAAATTACGGTCAAATCTTCATGAATTGTTTCCTCCACAATTGCATCAACCTTAGTTTCCCAATCTTCAATACAATTGGTATTCCAACTAGGCAATCTGTTTTTTTGCAAATAAGCTGGTACAAAATGAGCTACAATACCCGAGAGTCTGCCCAACTTAATTCCATTTACTTCTTCAAGAATTGGACTTCCTTGTAAAAAAATCATTTTCCCATCAACAAAATCAGCAATTCCTGTTTCATGTACATAAGCTAAAATAGCGTTTCTTGCTGCTTGTATATGATATGGCATCGATTCTTTAGTTAATGGAATATACTTTGCTCCTGAGGTTGTGCCAGATGTTTTTGCAAAATATAATGGTCTTCCTTTCCATAAAACATTTTCTTCTCCAGCCACCACTCGATCAACATAATTTTTCAATTGCTCATAATCTCTTATTGGAACCTTAGCTGTAAAATCTTGATGATTCTTAATGCTGCTGAATTGATGATCTTTTCCAAAACTTGTATCTTTTGCATCATTTATTAGTTGCATCAATACTTTTTGTTGTGTTGCAATAGGATTATTAATCCATTTTTGATTATTCCAATGTATAATGGATGCAAATACCTTTGCTCCTATAGATTTTATTGACATAGCTAATTTTTAAAACTCAATAAACATGGTAGCGTCAAGAGGATAATTATCTTTCCACAATTCGAAATGAAAATGAGATTGATTTACTTGATCTCCTGCTGAATCATTTCCGTTGTATAAACCTAGCACATCACCTGATTGAACTGTTTCGTACAAACTTTTATTCAGCGATGATAAATGCTTATATACAGATGTTATTCCGTCTTCATGCAGTACAATAATAGTATAACCATTCATAATTGTCCAATCTACAAAAACAACTGTTCCTTTTGCAACAGATTGTACTATTGCATTGTTTGCTGCCGAAAAATCAATTCCTAGATGCGCAATTTTCGGATCGTATTTACGTTTAATTTTTCCATCAATTGGAGCAAAAAACACAGTATTTACTTTTACTTCAGCGTTATTAAACAAATTATATTTATCTTCTAATCGTACTTTTTCTCGTAATTCTAAATCTTTTTCACTGGCTACAGTGTGTTCAATTATATTTAATGGAACCTGTGTTTTTATTAAGGAATCCATATTCATTTTTGTAATTTCAATATCGCCATTTAAAATACGTTGGAGCGATTGCACAAACAAATCATTTTTCTTTATTTCTGTTTCCAAAGAATCTACCTTCAATGCCAATTGAACCGATTTTTCTTTTAAAGTAGCAGATGAATATCCAGGAATATATTCTTTTAAAGGCGTAAGAATTAGGAGTAAAACATTAGAAAACAACAATAAAAACACAAAAGTAGTTATTGCACCAACAACATTTAGCAAGTTTAGTTTTAACGATACAACATCTTCAAACGTTCTGTCATTTACAATAACAACTCTATACTTATCTAGAAGTCTTTTCTTCCACTTCCTCCAATTAGGTCCTTTTGCAGACATATTTTAATTGTTTTATACACAAATATAAACATAATAAAAATTGACTTCTTGGATTTTTAGCTTTTATTCACATTAGTAATACAACAACATTGTTAAGATTAGCTATCAAAAAGTTAAATAATATAAGTATTAAAACATTGTAATCGTATTTTCTTGTTATATTTGTAGCTACAAATTCTTTAAGTTAAATAATATGAACGCATTACATACTTTTTTAGGCGTGGTTGGTCCATGGCAGATAGTTGTTGTAGTTGTTTTGATCGTTTTATTGTTCGGAGGTAAAAAAATCCCTGAATTAATGAAAGGATTAGGAACAGGTATAAAAGAATTCAAGGATGCAACAAAAGGAGAAGATACTTCTCACCAAACTACTAAAAAAGAAGCTACAAAAGACGAGTCTTCTAAAACTGAATAGTTTGTAGAAAATCCTAAGGTTTTAATGCGCTATATTAATAGCGCTTTTTTTATTTCTGGTTACCTCAACTTTTAATGGGCTGAATGCTGCTCATTCTTGCTTTCTAATTTCAATAAAGGAAGCTTTAATTCTTTGTCTTTTGTATTGATAAATGCTTTAGAAAAAATTACACACCCAAAAACAATCAACAAAATACTGCTGATTTTTTTTACTTTTAGAATATTTTTATGTGTAAGTTTTTTTCTTAATTGCTTAGCTAACAATATTTTAAAAACATCTGTAATAAAATAAGCTATTATTGTAAATGTGAAGAATATAAACATTCTTTCAGTATTCATATCCATTTTTGGGCCTAGCGTAATAATAATTGCTAGCCAAAAACCCAATACACCCACATTTATAAAATTTATTAAAAAACCTTTGATAAACAATCCTAAATACTCTCTTTTTACAATTGTATTTGTTATTTGAATAGTTTCTACCTGAACTTTTTTGAGCTTTACAAACGAAATTACACCATAAGTAATCATCAATAATCCACCAAAAATAAACAATGATGGCTCATCTTTAATTGAATTGATTAATCTAAAACTACTAAAAAAGGCAATTGTAAAAAAAACAGCATCTGCAAGTACTACACCCAGATCAAAAGCTAAAGCAGCTCTAAATCCTCTTGTTATACTTGTTTCTATAAGAATAAAAAAAACAGGTCCAATCATAAAACTTAGGAAAAAACCTAAAGAAACCCCTGTTATTAAATCATCTAACATTCAAATCAATTAAAAAATGCCAATATATTAAAATCTATATTGGCACTTGTATTAGCTACCTTCTGCAAGGTACATTATTTTATGTGAAAAAATAATAAAAGTCTAATTCTTTTTATTTTATAAAGTTGATAGATCCTCCCATCACTACCTTTTCATTTACTTTTTTCGGATCTCCATAAACATTTATTTCTCCTCCTGCTCTAGTTTTTGCGTCAACTAATTCTGTTGCATTTACATTTGCTTTTCCACCTGCATTTACTGTTACATTTGTATCTTTTGTAATTAATTTATCATTGTGTACAACAGCTCCAGCATTTGATAAAACATCTTGTTTGGTAGCTTTTCCAATTAATGTAACTTCTCCTCCAGTTGCTGCTCTTACGGTTAAATCATCTACTTTTACTTCAAGATTAACCTTTCCTCCTGCTTTACCATTTACCAACAATGACGTAGCTTTTACAGGGCTATTACTATTAATTTTAGCACCTTCGTCAGCAACAATTTCATTTAATGCTACATAATACAGCTTTACCTTTGTGTTTTCACCCTGAAAACTGTATGCTGTATTCATTTTTATTTTTAAATAACCATTCTTATTTATAAAATTCACATTATCGATGTTGCTTCCGCTTACCTCCATTTTATTTTCTTTTGAAGGAATTAATGTAACTTCTATTTTATCAAAAACACTTAGCTTTTGAAATGATCCTACAGTTTTTGTTTCTTGCGCAAATGCTCCTATTGCCAAAAAAAATGTTGCAAATAATAAAACCGTTTTTTTCATATTAACTTAATTTTTGAATATAATTAAAATCTAATTGTTTTTTCACCAAATCAGCATTTTTGACTGATACAACTACTGTATCTCCTAACTGTAAAATATTACCAGTTGCCTGGCCTACCATAGCATATTGTTTTTCGTCATAAATGTAGTAATCTTCTCTAATATCGCGTATTCTCACCATTCCTTCGCACTTATTATCCACAATTTCTACATAAATTCCCCATTCTGTAACGCCTGAAATAACACCTACGAAAGATTGATCTTTTTGATCTTGCATATACTTTACTTGCATGTATTTAATGCTATCTCGCTCTGCGTTTGCTGCTAAATTTTCCATAGAAGAACAATGGTTACATTTTACTTCATATTCTTCGGCACTTACAGAATTTCCTCCATCTAAATAAGTTTGAAGCAAACGGTGTGCCATTACATCAGGATATCTTCTAATTGGTGATGTAAAGTGAGAATAATAATCAAATGCCAAGCCATAATGCCCTATGTTGTTGGTAGAATAACTTGCCTTGCTCATACAACGAATTGCCAAAGTATCGACCAAATTTTGTTCTTTCTGTCCATGAACATCTTTTAATAGTTGATTTAGCGATTTAGATATGGTTTCTTTTGATTTTAAGTTAAGCGAATGTCCAAAACGAGAAATTACGGATTGTAATCCAAATAATCTGTCTTGATCTGGTTCATCATGCACGCGATAAACAAACGTTTTCTTCTGTTTACCAATAAATTCTGAAACTTTTCGATTGGCCAAAAGCATAAATTCTTCAATTAAATGATTGGCTGCTTTTGCTTCTTTAAAAAATACGCCAACTGGTTCGCTATTTTCGTTTAAGTTAAACTTAACTTCTATTTTATCAAACGATATTGCACCAGCATTCATTCTTTTGCCTCTTAAAATAACTGCTAATTCATCTAATTTCAGTACTGCTTGTGCTACTTCTTCACTTACTTCTTGTTGTTTTCCTGTTATAGAAATTGTTTCAGGAATAAAACGATCGGTAGTTTCAATGATATATTGTGCCTCTTCGTAAGCCATTCGTTGATCAGAATGTGTTACAGTTCTGCCAAACCATTGATTTACAATTTCAGCTTTTTTATTTAATTCAAAAACCGCCGAAAAAGTAAATTTATCTTCATTCGGGCGCAATGAACATGCAAAATTAGAAAGCACTTCTGGCAACATGGGTACAGTTCTATCTACCAAATAAACCGAAGTAGCTCTATGATAAGCTTCTGCATCTAAAATAGTTCCTTCTTTTACGTAATGAGAAACGTCTGCTATATGAACACCGATCTCATAATTTCCGTTTTCTAATACTTGAAAAGATAATGCATCGTCAAAATCTTTAGCATCTTTTGGATCAATTGTAAACGTAAGGATATTTCGCATATCTCTACGTTTTGCCACTTCTGCTTCTTGAATAGATGTATCAAGATTATTAGCAAAATCATCTACTTCTTTCGGAAACTCCAATGGCAATCCATATTCTGCTAAAATTGCATGAATTTCTGTATTGTGTTCGCCTTGTTTTCCTAATACTTTCACTACTCTACCAAACGGGCTATCTGCTTTTTCTGGCCAATCTTCCATATCTACAAGAACTACATCTCCAGATTGTGCATTCAATACTTTGTCTTTTGGAACAAAAATATCAGTATACATCTTCGGATCTGACGTAGATACAAAAGCAAAGTTTTTTTGTATATCAATAACACCTACAAATTGTGTGCGATTGCGTTCTAAAATTTCTACAACTTCTGCCTCTGGTTTTTTGCCATTTCGTTTATTGTAAATATAAGCTCGCACTAAATCGCCATCCAATGCTTTGTTTAAGTTATTTGTTGAAATAAAGGCATCTTCTTCTAAAAACTCGCTTACTAAATAAGCTGTTTTTCTGCCTGTCATATCAATTCTACCTTCAATATAATTTGCTTTTGGTACAAATCGATATTTTCCCATCTCAATTTCTTCTATCAAAGCCTTAGAAACTAAGTACTTCAATTCTTTTATAACTTCATTTCTGCCTTGAGTATCAACAATTTCTAACTGACCTGCTATCTGTTTGTAGTTATAAGATTTGGTTGAATTTTTCCCTAAAAATCTTAATATTTTATTTGAAAAATCAAACTGTTTTTTCTTTTTATGATTGAATTTTTTTGCCATTTCAAATGTTTTATCCTTTTGAATTTATACAAAGGAATGTTGTTTAAATGTACGAATTACTATTTATTATTTGCTTATAAAGTTAAACTTTTGTGTTATTATTAAGATATTATCGACAAATTATTATACTTTATGTCAATCAAACACAAATAAATAATATTTTTTTATTGTTCAGCATCATTGCTAAACTCGTTTTTGTTTGGAGAAGAGTTTTGATAAAAACAATAGTTTACTACTGTAACTTTATCTATACAAAGATAGAAATGAAATAAATAGCAATTGATAAATTAGGATTATAAATTGCAAAAGTTTTACCTTTGTTACATAACTAACACAACATACTAATAATGAAAATAGCAATCGGAAATGACCACGCTGGTCCGGCTTATAAGCAAGCAATTGTTGCATTTTTAGAATCAAAAGGATACGAAGTAATCAATTATGGAACAGATACTTTTGATTCTGTAGACTATCCTGATTTTGGACACCAAGTAGCGTTGGCTGTAGAAAATAAAATTGTTGATTTTGGAATTGTAATTTGTGGTAGCGGTAACGGAATTGCTATTACAGCCAATAAACATCAAGGAGTGCGTTGTGCATTGTGTTGGACAAAAGAAATTGCCGAATTAGCAAAGCAACACAATGATGCAAACATAATTAGTATTCCTGCAAGATTTACTTCAATAGAGCAAGCTGTAGCAATAGTAGAAACATTTTTAGCCACTACATTTGAAGGTGGTAGACATCAAAATAGAGTAAACAAAATTAGTTGCTCATAACGCACAAAAGGTAGTTACTTTGGTAATTACCTTTTTTTTATCGCTTAAAAAGTGAAAAAAACAAAACAACCTGAATAATCAAAATAGCATAAAACTTCATTTTAAAACTCTGTTTAGAAGTCTTATGTCTCAAATTTCTCATTGCCAACCATCCGCCAATACTTCCGCCCAAAAAACAAGCTGTAAGCAAATTCTTTTCTGCTATTCTCTGTTTTCCTTTTAGCGCCCGATCTTTATCTATTACAAATAGGGTGTAAGCAATATAATTAATTGCAAAAAGATAGAACAATAAAAACTTCATACCATTTATTTATCTGCGCAAAGGTAGTATTTTAGCTATTCTTAAAATAATATATTATGACGCTGATAGAGTTTATTCAACAAACTGTTGCTACTCAAGCAAAAAACATTTTACAAGCTATAACACTTTTATCTGAAGGATGCACAATTCCGTTTATTGCTAGATATAGAAAAGATAGCACAGGAAATTTGGATGAAGTTGAACTAGAAAAAATAGCTAAATACAGCGAATTGTATGAAAATATTGTAAAAAGAAAAGAATCAATAGTAAAATCTATTGAAGAGCAAGGAAAACTTACAGCAGAACTTAAGCATAAAATCGAAGCTAGTTTTGATTTAATTGAAATTGAAGATTTGTATTTGCCTTTCAAAAAAACAAGAAAAACAAAAGCAGATACAGCCCGAGAAAATGGATTAGAGCCATTGGCAAAAATAATAATGGCACAAAACACTCAAGATATTGATGCAATTGCTACAAAATACATAAATGATAAAGTAAACTCTGAGGAAGAAGCTATTCAAGGAGCTTCGGATATTATTGCTGAATGGATTAATGAAAATATGTTTATTCGAAAATCATTAAGAAGAAAATTTAACCGCACAGCTTTAATTACAACAAAAGTAATAAAATCTAAAAAAGAGGAGGAGGGAGCACAAAAATTTGAACAATATTTTGATTGGTCTGAAGCAACATTTAAAATTCCAGCTCACCGATTACTAGCTATTTTAAGGGCTGAAAAAGAAGGATTTATAAAATTTTCTGTAACTATAGAAAAAACAGAAGCACTTCGTTTTATTGAAGAAACTATCGTAAAAAACAATAGCGAATGTGGTAAAATAATTACCAAAGCAATTGCAGACAGTTATAAACGTTTGCTAGAACCTGCTTTATCTAACGAAACATTAACCGAAGCTAAAGAAAAAGCCGACATAAATTCTATTCAAGTTTTTGCCGATAACCTAGCTCAATTACTGTTAGGTTCTCCATTAGGCGAAAAGCGAATTTTAGCTATAGATCCAGGTTACAAATCAGGATGTAAAGTTGTCTGTTTAGACGAAAATAGTAACTTACTTTACAACGAAACTATTTTTCCTCATGCGCCGCAAAAAGATACTGCAATGGCAATGAAAAAATTGCGATCGATGGTAAATGCATATAACATAGAAGCAATTGCAATTGGAAACGGAACAGCATCAAGAGAAACCGAATTCTTTATCAAAAAAATAGCTTTTGATAAACCCATTCAAGTCTTTATTGTAAACGAAGCTGGCGCATCGGTATATTCTGCCTCAAAATTAGCAAGAGAAGAATTTCCAAATTATGATGTTACAGTAAGAGGAGCTGTTTCTATTGGCCGTCGTTTGGCAGATCCTTTAGCCGAATTGGTTAAAATTGATCCAAAGTCGATAGGAGTGGGGCAATATCAACACGATGTAGATCAAACCTTATTAAAAAAGGAATTGGACAATGTGGTAATAAAATGCGTTAATACTGTTGGAGTAAACCTGAATACAGCAAGTAAATCATTATTGAGTTATGTTTCTGGAATTGGCGAAAAATTGGCCGAAAATATTGTACAATATCGCGCAGAAAATGGTGCATTCGAAAATAGAAATGAATTAAAGAAAGTGCCAAGATTAGGCGAAAAAGCCTTTCAGCAAGCAGCAGCATTTGTACGTATTAAAAATGCAGCTAATCCTTTAGACGATTCTGCGGTTCACCCTGAAGCTTATTCAATCGTAGAAAAAATGGCAAAAGATTTAAAAATTGCTATTAAAGATTTAATATCAAACAAAGAATTAATTAGTAAAATAAACGTAGCTAATTATACTACTGGTGAAATTGGAGTTCTTGCATTGACAGATGTTTTAAAAGAATTAGAAAAACCAGGATTAGATCCACGAAAAAACGCTAAAATTTTTGAGTTTGATCCGCAAATAAAGCAAATTACCGATTTAAAAATTGGTCAATTATTACCCGGAATTGTAAATAATATTACAAATTTTGGATGTTTTGTAGATGTTGGTATCAAAGAAAGCGGTTTAGTACATATCTCTCAATTAAAAGAAGGATTTGTTTCAGATGTAAACGAAGTAATAAAACTACATCAGCACGTACAAGTAAAAGTAATTGATATAGACATAAGCAAGAAAAGAATACAATTATCAATGATTTTATAGTTTTATTAACAAAAAACAAGTTCAACTAATCAATAATGGCATTATAATTGCTTTATTACATCCGCTAAAAAGAAAAACAATAGTTTAAAATATTATTGAAAAAGAGAACGGGGTAGTAGATTTATGTAGTGTTTTTATTATGTTTTATAAGTGAGGTGTCCATTAATACGTTAATGGGCACCTTTTTTTATTTAAAAAAGGGTAATAAAAAAAGGGATAGCAATGCTATCCCTTTTTGTTGAGGCTTCGAGCGGATTCGAACCGCTGTAGACGGTTTTGCAGACCGCTTCCTAGCCACTCGGACACGAAGCCATGCCCTTGATTGGATTGCAAACTTAGCAATATTTTTTAAATTTAAAAATCAAATTGCATAGTTTTTTTATATCTACATTCAAATATTATCTAACTCCCTGCATTTCAACAGTTACATATTCTACATCGCCACCAATTGGAGGATTAATTTTAGAAACTGCTACAATAACTTTTTCAACCATCACAATTTCTAGCAATGTTCTGTCAATAATTCTTTGAGCTACATTTTCTAATAAATTAGCGCGTTTATCCATTTCTTCTTTCACAATTTTGTTTAAATGAACATAATCAATTGCATTTACTAAATTGTCAGTCGATGCAGCATCTCTAAAATCACCATGTGCCGTAACATCAATACGATATTCTGATCCTATTTTAGCTTCTTCTGGCATACATCCATGAAAAGAAAAAGTTCTTATATTATTTAATCTGATAATTCCCATAATCGCTATTTTTTATGTTTGAAAGCTAAAAGTACAACTATTTTTACACAGATATCTTGTTTTGAGGGGGTAAAATGCATCGATTTTGTTTAGTTTTTTGATACCTTTGTAGTTATAACAATTATATCCATGTCAACAAAAGAGAAATCATTAAACTTTATTGAGCAAATCATTGAAGAAGATTTAAAAAATGGTTTGCCAACAGAACAACTTCATTTCCGTTTCCCGCCTGAGCCAAATGGTTATTTACACATTGGTCATGCGAGTTCTATTTGTTTAAACTTCGGATTAGGATTGCGTTATAATGCACCAGTAAATTTGCGTTTTGACGACACCAATCCTTCGAAGGAAGAACAGGAGTTTGTTGACGCAATCAAATACGACGTAGAGTGGCTTGGTTACAAATGGGCAAATGAAGTATATGCATCTGACTATTTTCAACAATTGTACGATTGGACAATCCAATTAATTAAAGAAGGAAAAGCCTATGTAGACAGCCAAACTTCTGAAGAAATGGCTCAACAAAAAGGTACTCCTACAACTCCAGGTGTAAATAGTCCTTATAGAAATAGAAGTATTGAAGAAAACCTTGATTTATTCGAAAGAATGAAAAATGGTGAATTTGAAGAAGGTACACATATTTTACGTGCAAAAATTGATATGACGCATACCAATATGTTGATGCGTGATCCGATTATGTATCGTATCATTAAAAAATCTCACCATAGAACACAAAATAATTGGTGTATTTATCCAATGTATGATTGGGCGCATGGAGAAAGTGATTACCTAGAAAGTATTTCGCACTCATTTTGTACGTTAGAATTTTTACCTCACCGCGAATTATACGATTGGTTCTTAGATCAGATTATTGAAGAAGGAAAAATTAGACCAAAACAAAGAGAGTTTGCTCGTCGTAACTTATCACATACAGTTGTAAGTAAAAGAAAACTTGCAAAATTGGTAAATGAAGGGCATGTAAATGGATGGGATGATCCGCGTATGTCTACTATTTCTGGAATGAGAAGAAGAGGATATACTCCGGCATCTATCAGAAATTTTGCAGATACCATTGGTATTGCAAAACGCGATAACTTAATTGATGTTTCTTTATTAGAATTTTGTGTAAGAGAAGATTTAAACAAAATTGCTCCTCGAGTTATGGCTGTTTTAGATCCGATAAAATTAATCATTACTAACTATCCTGAAGGACAAGAAGAGTGGTTAGACGCAGAAAACAATCCTGAAGAAGAAATAATGACTTTCAGAAAAGTTCCTTTCTCAAAAGAGCTTTATATTGAACAAGAAGATTTTAAAGAAGAAGCAAACAGCAAATTCTTCCGTTTAACTTTAGGAAAAGAAGTTCGTTTAAAAAATGCTTACATCATAAAAGGAGAAAGCGTAGTAAAAGACGAAAACGGAAATATTATAGAAATTCACGCAACATACGATCCAGATAGTAAAAGTGGAAGTGGAAGTGAAGCGAGTAAACGCAAGGTAAAAGGAACCATTCATTGGGTTTCTGTTCCTCATGCTATTGAAGCAGAAATAAGAATTTACGATCGTTTATTTACAGACGAAAACCCTGATGGAAATAAAGAAGTTGACTTCTTGGAATTTGTAAATCCAAACTCGCTTACAACAGTAAAAGGCTATTTAGAGCCAAGCTTACAAGAAGCCAAAATAGGAGAGCAGTTTCAATTTCAGCGCTTAGGTTACTTCTGCGTAGACAAAGATTCTAAATCAGAAAATATTGTAATAAACAAAACAGTTGGATTAAGAGATACTTGGGCAAAAGTAGATCAGCAATAATTTTTCGAAACAAATTATATAAAAAGGTGTTTTAACGTTAATTTAACGGATTAAGACACCTTTTTTTATTAACTTAGAAACATAATTATAAAAAAAAAGTTATGTCAGATCGTTTAGGAAGTACATTAGCAGCAATATTAACAGGTGCTGTTGTAGGAGTTGGAATAGGTATTTTATTTGCTCCGGATGAAGGAAAAAAAACAAGAAGAAAAATCAAAAGATCTTTCGACCAATCTAAAGAAGAATTAGAGCACAAATTTGAAGATTTAAAGAAGAAAGTAAAACACATGTCTTCAAAAAAATCAAATGATTTACAAGAAACTATTGAAGACTTAATACATACATCTGATAAAAAGAGAGAAGATATAATTGCGCTCTTAGAACATGAATTAGCAGCTTTAAAAAAACAAGGAAAAGAGTTAGCAGAAACTGCAAAAAAATAACAACTAACATTAGCAAAAATGGCATTCGAAGACATTAAAAACGATATTGAAGATATTAAAATCCACTCCGAACAATATATAAGTTCAAGTGTTGAATATGTTCGTTTATGGGGATTAAAAGTTACCGCAAAAACAAGCGTTGTACTTATGACATTGTTTTTAGTTGGCGTATTCTTATTACTTTCATTGTTTTTTATCTCAATTGCTATTGCTTTTGCCTTAACCGAGCTTACTAACAGTTTTACTCTTGGTTTTTTATATGTTGGTTTAGCATATTTAGTTTTTACAATTGTGGCTTATACGCTTAGAAAATACATTGTAGAAAGACCTTTGATTAAAAAACTTTCTGAAATTATTTTTAATGATTAATTGTAGATAAACCATGAAGAAAAACTATTCCTCTTTAGATCAAATCAATAATGATTTAAAAATATTGCGATTGGAAAAGCAAATTGCTTATGAAAAAATGCATCAAGCGATAGATTCTTTAAAAGAAGAACTAACACCTGATAATTTGATAAGAAGCTCTATTTCGTCTGCATCATCTTTTGTTAGTAGTACCACAGGAAATATAAAGGCATTATTAATTACATCTGTTATAAAATTCATAGCGAATAGATGGTATAAATAATTGACGTTTTAAAATAAACTAAGAGCGGGATTCAAAATTTGAATCCCGCTCTTAGTTTATAAAGCTTTTTAAGGCATTATTGTTTCTTATAAAACTCTTTATTTGTTTATGTTGTTTGAAGTCTTTAAATCATCTGATTTCAATTCTCCTGCTTGTTGAATTTTACTACTTGCTGCAAATGATGCAACCATATTCGTTAGCATTTCACTTGCTGCATTTGGAGAATTTGGTAATAATATTAAATTTGATCTCGTATCCGAACCTACAGATTGTAATGTATCGTAATGCTGGGTTACAACAATCAAGGCAGATGCTTCATGAGAATTAATACCAACTTTATTTAAAACATCTACACTTTCTACCAAACCTTGAGCAATTTCTCTACGCTGATCGGCAATACCTTGTCCTTGTAATCGCTTAGATTCTGCTTCTGCTTTTGCTTTTGCAACAATTCTAATTCTACTTGCTTCAGCTTCATATTCTGCAGCTACTTTTTCTCTATCTGCTGCATTAATTCTATTCATTGCATTTTTTACCTGAATATCTGGATCAATATCTGTAATTAAAGTATTAATTATATCATATCCATACGTTGTCATTGCTTCGTTTAATTCACGTTTTACAGCAACAGCAATATTGTCTTTTCGTTCAAAAACATCATCTAAAATAAGTTTAGGAACTTCTGCACGAACTACGTCAAAAACATAAGAAGTAATTTGATCATGCGGATATTCTAATTTATAAAAAGCATCATATACACAATCTGCAATAACTTTAAATTGAACAGAAACCTTTAGTTTAACAAATACGTTATCCTTTGTTTTTGTTTCTATCATAACGTCTAATTGTTGAATCTTTAAATTTACCACTCCAGAAATACGATCAACAACAGGTACTTTTAATTGAAGACCAGAATGTCTAATACTATTAAACTTACCAAAGCGCTCTACTATAACCGCAGATTGTTGTTTAACCGTAAAAAAACAAAGAAATAAAATTACCACAATGGGTACAATAAAATATAAAATCATAATTTTGGATGTTTAATACTTTGTTAAGATACAAAAAAATCTCCATTTCTGGAGATTCTTTACTATTTCTTAAATTTTAATTGTACTTCAATTAAAGCTAAAATTGCTGGTGGTAAATCAGTTGCTAAATCTGGAGCAAAAATTGGAATTAAAGGGGCAAATTGATCTCCCATTGCTTTAATAACCAATTTATCCGTTGTATTTGAAACTACTGAAACAACCATTTGCTGATCAAATAAAGTAAAAGTAAGTTTATTGGTAGATTCATTATATACCCAAGATGTACCTGTAGATGACACTTCACAATTTTCGTCATGAATAATAAATTTCACTTGATTATCATTGCTAAAAGTCAAATTATCTTCATCGCAATCTTCCTGATTTGGATAAGGCATTACTAATGATTCGCTCATAGGAATATTTACAGTTACTTCTGTTGGAATCCATTTACCAATAATGGGACTATTAACTTCTACAGCTTTAGTTACCTTGATTAATAGCTCATTACTATCATAATATCCTTCTTTTTTAGCTATTACTTTATAGCTTCCCATCTTATCAAAAATAAATGGATTTGTACCTAACTTTCCATCTATATAAATTTCTACACCTTCTACTAACTCTTGTCCTACCAAAACAGTAAAAGTGACTTGATCGTTTTCTTCAACTGTAGTTGAATTTACAGTTAAAACCATTGTTTTTAACTGTTTTTTTTCTTTATTGCTATCATCGCTACTACAAGATACAATTCCTGATAACGTTAATGTCATTAATGATAATGAAATAAATAATTTTCTCATAAGCTAATTTTTTGTCTTTTATCAAAGATAAAACTATATTAGTATTTTTGAAAAATTAACAAAAATTATTTATTTATTTGATATAAGTATAATTAACAAATAATAAATCAATTACAGATTGTTCTAATCCATTCAATTCAGGATGAATAACTGTAATTTCACTAAAAATTTCACTCAATGGAACAGCAAAAACTAACGCTTTTTCAGATCGATTAAGCAAAATTGTTCTTCTGGCTGTGCCATCATTATACTGAAAACCCAATTCGCCCAATTTGTGATACCAAGTAAAATTCTTGATTTCTTCATGACAAATGGGTAAATATTTTGTTGAAATTCCTTTATAATCGCTATTAAAAACTAATTGATCGCTCTTACATCCAGGAATTAATGGATAATTTTTTTCTAAAATTGCTGGACCAATTAATGGTTTTATTTCCATTTTATAAGCTGTCCATTCTCCAATAAAATGTTTCTGAACAAATTCATTCCATTTTTTTTCTGCTCGATCGCCTGTATCATTATCGTGTTTTTCACAAGATGAAAACAATATAACAATTAGTCCTAAAATAATAATTAACTTCCTCATTTTACTAAAAATAAAGTATAAATATAAGTATTTTTAAGATTATCTTAAAATAAAAAAGAGAGTAAAAAACTCTCTTTTTTTGTTATTTATTATTTTCAATGGCTAATAAAATTCGTTTAATAGATTCTTCTTTGCCAATCAATTCTATAATTTGAAATAAATCTGGACCTTTTAAAGCACCAACGATACACAAACGAAGTGGTTGCATTACTTTACCCATTCCAATACCTTCTGTTGTAATCCATTCTTTTACAATTTTTTCAATTTCAGAAGCCTTAAACGATGAGGTATTTGAAAGAATTTCAGTTACTTTTTGCATATAATTTGGCGTATCTTCTTTCCAGTTTTTCAACGCTTTTTCATCATAAACTGTTGGAGCTTGAAAAAAGAAATCGCTCAATTCATAAAAATCACTTACAAAAGTAGCTCTATCTTTAATTAAATCAACAATTTTATTTACATATTCATCAGTAACAGTTATATTTTTTGATTTTAAAATTGACTGAAAATCAGAAGTTAAGCTGTTATTATTTTGCAATTTTAAATAATGCTGATTGAACCATTTGTTTTTTTCTGGATCAAATTTTGCTCCTGCTTTATGTACTCTACTAAGATCAAACTTTTGTATTAATTCTTCTAATGAAAATATTTCTTGATCCGTTCCGTCATTCCATCCAAGTAAAGCTAAAAAATTAATTACTGTTTCTGGATAAAAACCTTTTTCTCTATATCCTGATGATTTTTCGCCAGAAATTGGATCAATCCAATCTAAAGGAAATACAGGAAATCCTAATTTATCTCCATCTCGTTTTGATAATTTTCCGTTTCCTACTGGTTTTAAAATCAATGGTAAATGAGCAAATTTAGGCGCTTCCCAACCAAATGCTTTGTATAATAATTCGTGTAATGGCATTGATGGCAACCATTCTTCTCCACGAATTACGTGAGAAGTTTCCATCAAATGATCGTCAACAATATTCGCTAAATGATACGTTGGCATTCCATCACTTTTAAATAAAACCTTATCATCCAATAAGTTAGTGTTAAATTTAATATCTCCTCGAATTATATCATTCAAATGTAACGTTTCATTTACTGGTATTTTAAAACGCACTACATATGGTGCGCCAGATTCTAATAAAGCATCAACTTCTTCTTTAGGTAAACGCAAAGATGTTTTTAATTGCTCTCTATTAGTGTGATTATAAATAAACGTTTCACCAGATTCTTCTGCAATTTTACGCAATTCATCAAGCTCTTCAGCCGTATCAAAAGCATAATATGCCCAGCCATTTTCTAGTAATTGATCTGCATATTTTTTATATAAATATTTTCTTTCACTTTGTCTGTATGGTCCAAATTTTTCATTTTTTTCAATAGTTTCATCAGGAGAAATTCCTAACCATTCCAAAGCTTCTAATATATATTGTTCTGCTCCAGGTACAAATCTATTCTGATCTGTATCTTCAATTCTAACATAAAAAACTCCATTATTTTTTTTAGCAAATAAATAATTAAATAATGCAGTTCTAACACCACCTATATGTAATGGTCCTGTTGGACTTGGTGCAAATCGCACACGAACTTGATTAGTCATGTTATAAAATTTTTTTACAAAGATAACATTTCTATAAGCGTTGTACATTATTCGTTAGATATAAAAATTGTCTTTTTTGGTGTAAAATTTAATCTTTAAATATGTTTTAATTACACTAAAAAATAGCACAAAAAACTTCATTTTATAGATAGTATAAAATTACTCTATGTCGTTTTATGTATAAAAGTATACTTAAACAAGTGGAAAAAAAGTGCCGGTAAAATTTTAAAAAAAGCTATTTAAGGGCTTAAAATACGATATAAACTTTAAAAGAGTAAAAAACGTAATTATTTAAAAATAAGCTAGTTATAGGTTATCAACAATGATTTTTTTATTTAATACTAAAATATTGATAATCAGCAATTAGCTTGCTAACAATTTTTGTTGATAATTATTAAAAGAATAAAATAAGTATTTTTTGAATATCTAAAAAAATTTACAATACGCTTGATTCATAAACATATTCAAATTTTCTTTTTACAAACTATTAGCTCTTTATCAATACTCACTAATAGGGTTATTAACAGAAATCAACAGTAAAATTGTTTTAAAAAAGCAGTTGATAAAGGTTATTAACCGTGTTAATAAATAGCTTAATTCTCTATTTTAAAGCTATTTAAGAAATAATAACCTGTTGATAAGTTTTAAAAAGTCATTTTAGCAAATAATAGCTTAAAAGTTATTCTACATATTAACAAACAATATAATAGAAATAGTTTTTTATATATTTTTAAAATTTATTTATTTATTATTTATTGATGTTAATAACGTTGATAACATAAATAAGTTTTTACTTGTTTGTTTTATATTCTAAGTTCAATTTTATTTTTTCGATCGCTTATATTTTGCTTAAAATTTTTTTTCTTGAACTTTGTGTGTTTTATTAAAATTGTAGGCGGGATGTTTGTTTAAATTTTTTAATCAGATTTCTTTTTTCAATCGCTTATATTTTGCTTAAAAAATTTTTGCTTGAGCTTTGTGCGTTTTATTAAAATTGTAGGCGGTAGGTTTATTCAATTTTTTAAAACATTTTTTTTTCTATTTACTGAAAATCATCTTGTAATTCGTTTTTATAGTTTTTTAAAAATAATTAGCCAAAATAACTAAGCTATGAAGTTGTGTTTTTTAGAGCTCTTGTATTTTGCTTAAAAATATTTTACTTGGGCTTTGTGCATTTTATTAAAATTGTAGGCTGTACGTTTGTTTAAATTTATTAAGCTGTTTTTTTTTTCGAATGCTTGTATTTTGCTTAAATTTTTTTCTTTGAGCTTTTGCGTCTTATTAAAATTGTAAGCGGTAGATTTATTCAATTTTTAAAAACATTTTTTTTTCTATTTACTGAAAATCATCTTGTAGTTCGTTTTTATAGTTTTTTAAAATAATTAGTCAAAATAACTAAGCTATGAAGTTGTGTTTTTTAAAGCTCTTGTATTTTGCTTATTTAAGTTTTATTTTATTTTATTTTGAAATACGAAAAATATAATGGTTTGTTTTTATAAAAAACTAATCTTTTTCAGATTCAAGAACTTACATTTTTAATTTTCATTGTACCTTTGTGCAAATTAATTTTTGTATGATAACATTTAATTATGAAATCGATTTTTCATTATCTAACGAAGAAAATTATGAAGGTTGGATTGAACGAATTATCGAGTCAGAAGGATTTGTAGTTGGTGATGTGAATTATATATTTTGTGATGACGAATATTTACATGAAATCAATGTAAAATATTTAGATCACGATACTTTAACAGATATAATAAGTTTTGATTATACTGAAAATCAAATAGTTAGCGGTGATATTTTTATAAGTTTAGAAAGAGTAAAAGAAAATGCGCAAGATTTTAATCAACCTTTTGAGGCTGAATTATTGCGTGTTATGTCTCATGGAATTCTTCATTATTGTGGTTATAAAGATAAATCTGATACAGAGGAAGCGTTAATGCGATCAAAAGAGGAAGAAAAAATTAAAATGTTCCACGTGGAACAATAAAAATTAAAATTTCTGAAAGAATGAGTATTTTTCAAGATATATATGATGTTGTAGTTGTTGGTGGTGGTCATGCTGGTTCTGAAGCAGCAGCAGCAGCAGCAAATATGGGATCTAAAACATTGCTTATCACAATGAGTTTACAAAACATCGCACAGATGTCTTGTAACCCTGCTATGGGAGGAATTGCGAAAGGACAAATTGTGCGCGAAATTGATGCATTAGGCGGGTATTCAGGAATTGTTTCCGATCATACTGCCATTCAATTTAAAATGCTAAATAAATCTAAAGGACCAGCTATGTGGTCGCCACGCGTACAGTCTGATCGTATGCGCTTCTCAGAAACTTGGCGTTTAATGCTAGAAGCAACTCCTAATTTAGATTTTTATCAAGATATGGTAAAGTCTGTATTGGTTAAAAATGATACGATAGAAGGAGTTGTAACAAGTCTTGGATTAACCATAAAAGCTAAAACTGTTATTCTTACGAATGGAACTTTTTTAAATGGATTGATTCATATAGGAGAAAAACAATTTGGTGGTGGTAGAGCAGGTGAGGGAGCTGCATATGGTATAACTGAAGATTTAATTAAGCTTGGTTTTACTTCTGGCCGAATGAAAACAGGTACGCCGCCACGCGTTGATGGACGTTCATTAGATTATTCAAAAATGGAAGTTCAAGGTGGAGATATCAATCCTGCAAAGTTTTCTTATATGGATGTTACTTCGCCTTTAAAACAACAAAGAGATTGCTTTATGACCTATACTTCACCTGAAGTGCATGATTTGTTGCGTGAAGGTTTTGATCGTTCTCCGATGTTTACAGGTAGAATTAAAAGTTTAGGACCACGTTATTGTCCGTCAATTGAAGATAAAATTAATCGATTTGCTGATAAAGAAAGACATCAAATTTTTGTAGAACCTGAAGGCTGGAATACCTGTGAAATCTATGTAAATGGGTTTTCAACATCACTTCCTGAAGAAGTACAGTTTAAAGCTTTGCGCTCGGTTGCAGGTTTTGAGAAGGCAAAAATTTTCCGTCCAGGCTATGCAATTGAGTATGATTATTTTCCGCCAACACAATTAAAACATACTTTAGAAACTAAATTAGTTGATGGATTATATTTTGCTGGACAGATAAATGGAACAACAGGATATGAAGAAGCAGCTGCTCAAGGACTAATGGCGGGGATGAATGCGCATTTAAAAGTGAATGAAAAAGAGCCAATTATTCTACGTAGAGACGAAGCTTATATAGGTGTTTTAATAGATGATTTAATCACAAAAGGAACCGATGAGCCGTATCGTATGTTTACTTCGAGAGCTGAATATCGTACTTTATTACGTCAGGATAATGCAGATTTTAGACTTACACCTTTGTCATTTGCAGTTGGATTAGCAAGTGAAGAACGAATGAAAAGGATGGAATATAAGCGTGACGAATCGGAAAAATTTGTAGAGTTTTTTAAAGAAACAAGCGTTCGTTTGGATGAAGCAAATCCGATTTTAGAAGCAAAAGGATCTTCATTAATGAGTCAACCTGATAAGATGTTTAAAGTTTTTTCAAGGCCACAAATTGAATTAGATGATATATTAAAATTCAAAAAAGTGGAAGAATATATTGAAGAAAAAAAGATCGATCAGGAGGTAATTGAGCAAGCAGAAATTCAAGTAAAATATTCTGGTTATATAGAAAAAGAAAAGAACAATGCAGATAAATTAAGTAGGTTAGAAGACATCAGAATTCCTGAAAATTTTGACTATGATAAGATTGTTTCTTTGTCCTTTGAATCGAAAGAAAAGTTCAAAAAAATACGCCCAATTACAATCTCTCAAGCATCTAGAATTTCTGGTGTTACACCAACAGATATATCAATCTTATTAATCCATATGGGGAGATAAGACAACTAATAAAGGATTAGTTAAAGGATATGTTCCACGTGGAACATATCCTTTTTTACTTTCTAATAAGCAGTATTTATTATCTAATTAAAACTTTAAGCCAATATAGCTAACTACTTCATAAATAGTATTTGATTAGATTGTAACTGCTTTAGAATAGTTGTTTTTAGTGCTATTTATTGGTTTGTTATTAACCAGGCTTAGGTAAAGTTTCACTTTAATAGTATTTTACCTATTAGTTTTGTTATACAGCATGTTTTGTCTTTTTGCTATTGAATTATTTGAGTTTAAATTTTAGATATCTCCAAAAGAAGAAAATAAAATTTACGGCTAAAAAATGATGTTTTGGTATAGAAACAAAAGACGATTATGATTTGTTTTCTGATGACTTTTAAGAAGAAAAATAAATGATAAATAAATATAATTTTAAGTAGAATTAAACAAGATATTTATATTTTTAAAGTGCAAAATTTTGAATCAAAATTGTAATTTTATTTTCATCTTTTTTACTTGTGAAAAGAAATAGAAAATTAAAATTGGTTCAGTTTTTGAACATATAAAAAAGAAGTTTTATTAATCATAAAATTTTTGATAAAGAAAGAATGAAACTTTTTTCTATTAAAAAAATCGATTAAAAAGTAAGTGAAATATTATTTTACCGATTTTAAAAAGTCTATTTTTGAGAGGCACAAAAAACAGAAAAGTAAGGTGATTTTTTTCGATAGTTTTTTAAGCCATTTAATTTTTGAATTATGAATTTTAGCAAAGACGAAAAATTTTTAGAGGTAAAAGATTTTACTGTAACAAATGAAAAATTTTCATTGTTTCATAATCGTGAATATGATTTATTAATAACAGATCCTTTTCCTGAATTTGAAAAATTAGGTGAGTATTATAAAAGTGAAAATTATATTTCTCATACAGATTCGAAACGAAATTTTTTTGAACGTCTTTATCAAGGTGTAAAAAAAATAGCGTTAAAAAATAAAGTAGATTTACTTTTTGATCAAACTAAAACGATTGGTTCAGTTTTGGACATAGGATGCGGAACAGGCGATTTTTTGTTAGAAGCAAAAAAAAGAGGATGGATGGTAAATGGTTTTGAACCGAATGAAAATGCAAAACAATTAGCAGCAAAAAAAAATATTGATATGTGTAATTCATTATCCAATTTGCCAAATGAAAGTTTTGATGCAATTACACTTTGGCATGTTTTAGAACATATATCAAATTTAGAGGAACAAATTTTAGAGTTTAAAAGATTGCTTAAACCAAACGGAAAATTAATTATTGCTGTTCCTAATTATAAATCTTTCGATGCCCAATATTATAATCAATTTTGGGCAGCATATGATGCACCTCGTCATCTTTGGCATTTTTCAAAAAACTCGATAAATAAAATTTTTTCAAATTTTCATTTTTCTTTAGATGATATACAACCAATGTTATTTGATAGTTTTTACGTTTCTTTATTATCTGAACAATATAAAACAGGAAAGAAAAATTGGCTGAAAGCTTTTTTTATTGGTTTAAGATCAAATGTAGAAGCAAGACGTTCTTTAGAATATTCTTCTTTAATTTATTGTTTAACCAAACAAGAAAATTAGATTTTAGAAGATAAATTAGTGCAAATACTTATTTTTAATTGTTTTAACATGCTGATTATTTGTTTCTGATACAAACTTAAGTTTAAAGTTCAAAAGTTGCTTAAAAGCGTTTAAAATGAATCAATATTAATAGATTTTAATTATTAAATTTTAATTATCTATAAATATTATTGATTAATAGATATAGTACAAATATTTTAGTTAAGAATAAAAGTTTTTTTTAATTTTACCGCATTCATAAAAAATAAAAAATGAAAAAAGGAATTTTCGTATTGGGATTAGCTGGGTTGTTATTATCTTGTGGAAATAACAATAACGCTACAAACACGGATACAGTGTTTAAAACTGCTTATATAGATTCTTCTAAATTAATGACCGAATATCAGGAAGTAAAAGATGTTGAGTCAAAATATAAAATTAAGTCAGAAGAAAAAGGAAAGCAATTTGAAAGTGAAATTGCAAAATTCCAACAAGATGTTCAAAACTTCCAAGCAAATGCTGCTCAGAAAGGACAAGAGTGGGCTCAACAAAAAAGTGCTGAGTTACAAAAAAGAGAGCAACAATTGCAAATGAAACAACAATCATTGTTTCAAGAACTTCAATCTGAAAGTGCAGGCGAAATGGATTCTATCGTAAAGAAAGTAAAAGGATTTATTTCTGACTATGCTAAAAAGAATAATTTAGATTATGTATTTAATACAGAAGAGGCATCAACTGTAATATATGCAAAAGATCAATATAACATTACTGAAGAAATCATTAAAGAGTTAAATGCTAAGTATTCAGGAAAAGCTGCTGCTACAAACGTAGATAGCGCTAAAACAACCGAGAAAGAAGAAAAATAATTTTTCTTTGTTATAATATCAAATAGCCCTAAGTTTTTACTAGGGCTATTTTTTTATCAATTTTATTTTTTGCAAAAAGATGAATCAATTTTCAGACGAAGCAAAGTATGTTTTGCAATTTATAAACGAAACCAATCAATCTATTTTTCTTACAGGAAAGGCGGGTACGGGCAAAACTACTTTATTAAAAGAAATTGTAAGTAATACACACAAAAACACAGTAATTGTAGCACCAACAGGTATTGCTGCATTAAATGCTGGTGGAGTTACTATTCATTCATTTTTTCATTTTCCCATTGCTGGATTTATACCAGATATTCACAATCCGCCATTGTTTAATGAATATACAAAGTTTGAGAATAGAATTTCTATAAAGAAGCATTTTCGAATGAATAATGTTCGTCGTTCGCTATTTCGAAATTTAGAATTATTGATAATTGACGAAGTAAGTATGCTGCGCGCTGATGTATTAGACGCAATGGATTTTATGTTACAAACCATTCGTAGAAATAATAAGCCATTTGGTGGAGTTCAGCTACTTTTTATTGGCGATTTGTTGCAATTACCTCCAGTGGTTAAAAATGATGAATGGGAGATTTTAAAACGTTATTACGATGGAGCATTCTTTTTTCATTCTTTGGTTATTCGCGAAAATCCGCCGTTATATATTGAGTTAGATAAAGTTTATCGTCAATCGGATGATGAATTTATTCAGATTTTAAATAATTTGCGAAATAATAAAGTTACATCAGCTGATGTTCAAGTTTTAAATCAATATGTCAATCCTTTGTTTCATCAACAAAAAAATGAAGGATATATTACACTCACCACTCATAATGCTATTGCAGACAAAATAAATACAGAAGCTTTAGCCATTATTAATAACAAAGAGTATACTTATAACGCCGAAATTGTAGGCGATTTCCCGTCTAATATTTATCCATTAGAAAACGAACTTAATCTAAAAGTTGGTGCTCAGGTAATTTTTATTAAAAACGATTTATCATTCGAGAAAAAGTATTTTAATGGAAAAATGGGAATTATTAGCAAATTGAGCAATAATGAAGTATTTGTTCGATTTGAAGAAGAAAATACAACTATTGAAGTTGATAGATACGAGTGGCAAAACATTAAATACAAAGTAAATGCTAATACAAAAGAAATAGAAGAGGAAGTACTTGGAACTTTTACGCATTATCCTATAAAATTGGCTTGGGCAATCACCGTTCACAAAAGTCAGGGATTAACCTTTGAAAAAGCTGTTTTAGACGTTTCTAGAGTGTTTTTACCTGGTCAGGCTTATGTTGCGCTGTCTCGATTAAAATCGTTGAAAGGATTAGTGCTATTAGCGCCAATTCAAATGAATGGTTTGGTAAATGATTACGATGTAATGCAATATGCTCAAAATAAAGCTTCAAAAGAAGTTTTGGAAAGAGAAATAACCAAGCAAACTCAAGCTTTTTTATTAGAACAGCTAATTAATGCATTTTCATGGCAAAATGTTTATCAAAATTGGCGCAATCATTTGTATTCTTATGCAGATGAAGCAGAAAGAAGCAAAAAACAATCCTATAAAGCTTGGACAACCAAAATTGTTCAAACCTTAGAAGAGATGATGGTGCATAGCACTAAATTTACCAATCAATTATATTATTTATTCAACCAACCAACTGTTGAGCTAAGTTTTGTTCAAGAAAGAGTAGATAAAGCATTTGATTATTTTTTCCCAAAGTTGGATCATATTGTTTTTGAATTGTTGTTTACAATGGCACAAGTGCGCGGACAAAAGCAAATGAAAACGTTTTTTAATGAATTGGAAGAATTAGAAGATCAAACAATTCGAATGGTGTTAGATCTGAAAAAAATAAAGCGAATCATTCAACTAATTATTGAAAATAAAAGCGTAACAAAAGAGAATTTACGTAGTTTGGAAGTTGGAGAATATCGAATTAATCATTTGACAAATATTGCCAATTTGTTGCGTAAAGAACGACTTGATTTAGCGAATGAAGATACTGATGATGTGGTAAAATTATTGCAAAGAGAAAAGAAAAAGGAACCTAAAAAAAATACGGTTTTGCTTACGTTTGAACTTTGGCAACAAAATAAAGGAATTGAAGAAATTGCTGAAGAAAGAAAGCTTACCTCAACAACTATTTATTCGCATATTGGAAAATTGGTTAGCGACAGAAAGATTGCTTTAAACCAAGTACTTTCTAATGATAAAATAACGCAATTAAAGGCATTATTTTCTAAATATGATGACAAATCTATCACCGAATTAAAAAACCTTTCTAATGACGAATTTTCGTGGGAAGAATTGAAATTATATCAAAGATCTAAAGAAAATAGCGAAACTAATTAGTTTCGCTATTTTGTATGAATCAATCGTGTAAGTTTTATAGATAAATCGGTAAAAATCATTTTGCTATTTCCGTTTCTTTCTACGTGATAAATAGCGTTAGAAAGTTCTTCAAATATTTCGTTTATATTATTTCCATTTACAAAAGGAGCAAAGTTTTCTAATTTAAAATTATCTACCGTTGTATGATAATAAACCAAACTTGGCGATTTGTAGTTTAATAACAAAGCTTGCCTAAATAATTCAATGCAAAATTCTAAAAATTGTTTTTGTTGCTCTCTACCCAATGTTGCTAATTCTTCGCTCCATTCAACTAAATCTTTTATTACAGCCGCATTTCCTTTGGCTCTAAAAGCAGCTCTTACCCAAGTAACAAAACGTTTTTCAAAATCATCTGTTGTATCATTGTTTAGCAAAAGTTGCAGGGCTTTGTTATAATTTCCTTGCGATTGACGAGCAATAAGCGCAGCTTGCTGTTTACTGCATTGCAGCTTGCTTTCTAAAGCTTGTTCAATTTCTGTTGTATTTAAAGCATTGAAGCGAATAACCTGACAACGCGATAAAATAGTTTGTAATATAGATTTTTCGTTTTCTGTAATAAGGATGAAGATTGTTTTTGCAGGTGGTTCTTCTAAAATTTTTAAAATCTTATTGGATGCTTCAATATTCATTTTATCAGCCATCCAAATAATCATTATTTTGTATCCTCCTTCAAACGATTTTAAAGCAAGTTTTTTAAGTATTTCTCCAGCTTCGTCAACGCCAATTTGACCTTGTTTATTTTCAATATTAATGTGCTTGTACCAATCAAATAAACTGCCGTAAGGGGTGTTTTTTAGAAATGAGCGCCAAGTTTCTGCAAATTTATCACTTGTTGGATTTTTACTTACTTCTGCCGTTGTAGCAACCGGATAAACAAAGTGTAAATCTGGATGCATCAAAGCATTAAACTTAGTATTACAAGCTTCGTTTCCGCCAATGTTTTCTTGTCCAACATTTTTACACAATAAGTATTGAGCATAAGCAATTGCCATAGATAGCGTGCCGCTACCTTCTGGACCTATAAATAGTTGAGCATGAGGAATTCTACCTAACGTTGCACTTTCTTGTAAATGATGTTTGATGTGGTTTTGACCAAAAATATCTGAGAATAACATACTGCAAATATAAATTATTTCTTTTCGGATAAGGAGTTTAAAGTAGGAAATAAATAGGAGAGATTAGCAATTACGAAGGTTTTCTGAATAATATGATTTTGATTGAGAAATTCAATGGATAAATTCTTTTTTTTCTCAATCAAAAATCTGAAATTGAACACTTTAATTTTATGTTTGAAAGATGTATTTATTCATAATAAATATTTAATATTATGATTTATAATGAACATCAACTTCAAAAAGATTTATATTTGCGTAAACCTATAAACTAATTTTGTAAAAAATTAAAGTATGAAACAAATTGATAATGTGAATTTTAAAGACAAAAAAGTATTAATTCGCGTTGATTTTAATGTGCCTTTGAACGAATCGTTTGAAGTAACGGATACAAACCGTATTGAGGCAGCTAAGCCAACAATTGATAAAGTAATTAATGATGGAGGAGTAGCAATTTTAATGTCGCATTTAGGTCGTCCAAAAGGAGAAAAAAACGATACTTTTTCTTTGCGCCACATTGTGGAAAAAACTGAGGAGGTTTTGGGTAAAAAAGTAACATTTGTTTCAGATTGTATTGGAGAAGTAGCTTTAGAAGCTATTAAAAACAGTAAGCCAGGTGATATTATTTTGCTTGAAAATTTACGTTTTTATGCAGAAGAAGAAAAAGGTGATATTCAATTCTCTAAAGATTTAGCAGCTTTAGGCGATTTTTATGTAAATGATGCCTTTGGTACTGCTCATCGTGCGCATGCTTCTACAACAATTGTGGCACAATTTTTTCCAGACGACAAATGTTTTGGTTATTTGTTAGCTAAAGAAATCGAAAGTATCAATAAAGTTTTAAATAGTTCAGAAAAACCAGTTACAGCTATTTTAGGAGGTTCTAAAGTATCTTCTAAAATTACAATTATCGAAAATATTTTAGATAAAGTAGATCACATGATTATTGGTGGAGGTATGGCATTTACTTTTATTAAAGCATTAGGCGGATCTATTGGAAATTCAATTTGCGAAGATGATAAAATAGAATTGGCATTAAGTATTTTAGAACAAGCTAAGGCTAAAAATGTTCAAATTCACTTACCAATTGATGTGGTTGTAGCAGATGCTTTTTCGCCAGATGCAAATACAAAGATTGTAAAAGCAAATGAAATTCCTGAAGGATGGCAAGGTTTAGACGTTGGACCTGAAACTTTAGCAAGTTTGCAAAATGTTATTTCAGAATCAAAAATTATTCTATGGAATGGTCCATTAGGTGTTTTTGAAATGGAAAAATTTGCCAACGGAACAATTGAGTTGGGTAATTTTATTGCAGAAGCAACAAAGAATGGAACATTCTCTTTAGTTGGAGGAGGAGATTCTGTTGCAGCAGTTAAACAGTTCGGATTAGCGCCAAAGATGAGCTATGTATCAACAGGAGGTGGAGCTATGTTAGAAATGTTAGAAGGAAGAGTTTTACCAGGAATTCAAGCAATTCAAGAATAATCTAAAAGCTATGCAAACATTAAATAGTTTGCATAGCTTTATTTAAATATAATAATATGAATTACAAAGTAGTAGCGTTATCATTTTTTAGCCTATTCACTTTTACTTTAAGCGCACAAGTTACTCAAGAAGAAACAGTATTGATAAACAAGAAAGTAGATCCACAAGTGTACTTAGATTCTATAAAAGCAAGTTTTGTAAACCATTCTGCTAGCAAACGTATTGAAAAACTTTGGCTAGATGAATTGGTAAATCAAGAGCTTTTTGAAGAAATGGAAAGTGATTTGACGGATGAATCATTGTCTGAAAATGATGTTGAATTTGACGGACTTACAACAGAAGTTTTAAAACAACGTTTAGCATTGCTAAACGAAAAAACGCCGTTTAAAGTAGAATACAACGAAAATTTAGAACGCATTATTAAAGGTTTTTTAAAAAACAGAAAAAAATCGTTTGAGCGTTTATTAGGGTTATCAGAGTATTATTTTCCAATGTTTGAAGAACAATTGGTAAAAAATAATATTCCGTTAGAAGTAAAGTATTTAACTATTGTAGAATCGGCATTAAATCCAAGAGCTGTTTCTAGAGTTGGAGCAACCGGATTGTGGCAATTTATGTATGCTACAGGTAAGCAATATAATTTAGAAGTTTCATCCTTTAAAGATGATCGAATTGATCCTTTAAAATCGTCTGAAGCTGCGGCCAAGTTCTTAAACGATTTATATAAAATTTTTGGAGATTGGGATTTGGTTTTAGCATCTTATAACGCAGGGCCAGGTAACGTTTCTAAAGCAATTCGTCGTTCTGACGGAAAAAAAAATTATTGGAACATTCGACCTAATTTACCGAAGGAAACACAAAATTATTTACCAGCATTTTATGCAACAATGTATATTTTTGAATTTGCAAAAGAACATGGTTTAAAAGCAAGTGTTTCGCCTTCAAAATTAGTTGAAACCGATACAATTGGAGTGAAAAAGATTTTAACTTTTGATCAAATATCGAAATTGTTAGATGTTTCTACAAAAGAGTTAGAGTTTTTAAATCCAACTTACAAGCTTAAAGTTGTTCCATATTCGTCAGGAAATATGAATTTTTTGCGTTTGCCAGTTGATAAAGCTGGATT
Source organism: Flavobacterium sp. (assembly GCA_030151255.1). Lineage (GTDB taxonomy): Bacteria > Bacteroidota > Bacteroidia > Flavobacteriales > Flavobacteriaceae > Flavobacterium. Next base: position 96,732 of record JASLED010000067.1, on the reverse strand, counting down.
AATGGCATCAAACGAAGATAAAATTTATTCGTATATTGATTTTGAAGAATCATTGCAAGAAAAACCAAATTACGATATTGCAATAGCGCAAACAACCGGTACTAGAAATAAGTATCACACCATAAAAAAAGGAGAAAGCGTTGGTGTAATTGCCCAAAAATATGGCATGTCTGTTGCAGAATTAAAAAAGCTAAATAATTTAAAAAGTAATCTTTTATATCCAGGTAAGAAGTTAATTGTTGGAAAATCAACTATTGCACAAGCATCTACCAATAAATATTATGAGGTAAAAAAAGGAGATTCGCTTTATTCGATTAGTAAAAACTTTTCGGGCATTAGTATCTCTAAACTAAGAGAATTGAATAATATTAAAGAAAATGCTACGTTAGTACCAGGAATGAAACTAAGAATTAATTAATCGATTGAATAAAGTATTTTTTTATATAGCATGTATCTTTTTGCTTATTGGATGTAAAAAATCTATTAGGTCTGAAGGAAGTGTGATTAGATCTGAAGAAAGAGGAGATCGTGTTTTAATTGTTATAGAAGATGATTTATGGCTTGGTGAAGTTGGAGATACCATTCGTAGTGTTTTAGCAGCAGGAATTGATGGAATAGTGCCTTTTGAACCAATGTTTGAGTTAGATCAGCAAGCAGCAAGTGTTTTTTTACATGGACCAATGACACGTAAAAATGTGGTTTTCTTTACTGTTTTTGGAGATTCTAGTCAATTTTCAATTTTACAGAATAGATACGCAAATCCGCAAAATTACTTTGTTGTTGAAGGAGTTGATAAAAAAAGTACAATAGAGAATTTTATAAAGAACAAAGATTCGATAATTACTAGATTTCATCATCAAGAAATAGATGATATAAAAGCAGTGATTAAGAAGGATCCTATGACCTATACTCCTTATTTAAATCAGCGATATCAATTAAATATGAATCTTCCAGAATCTTATAAAAGAGTGCTAGTTGATGATAATTTTGTATGGTTTAAGAAAGATATAGCATCTGGAAATAGTAATATTTTAGCTTATTCTATAAAAAAGGATAAAATAAAAGCTGATATTTATTCAAAAGATTTTGTTCAGGAACTTGATCCAATTAGAGATTCTATTGTTGGAAAATATGTTCATTCTATTGAGCCAAATACTAGTATTTATATGAGTATAGGCGAATATAGATACCGCAAAAAATTTAATTATAAAGATTATAGGATACTTGAAATGAAAGGTAAATGGGATATGGAAAATAGCTTTATGTCTGGACCGTATTTATCTTATGTAGTGGATAATGAAAAAGAGAATACCTATATAATTTTTGAAGGATTTGCATATAATCCATCTATGAGAAAAAGAGGTTTAATGTTAGAAATTGAAGCTATTCTAAGAAGTTTAGAAGTAATATAAAGTAAAAGCGCTTGTAAGGTTATTACAAGCGCTTTTTATATAATATTGATATAAAAACAAGCGTAGCTAAGAATTTTAAAAAAAAGACGTTTAAAACAGCTTTAAATTAGTTCGGGTTTATTCTCATCTTCTTGAAGCTGAAGAATAAATTTCTCAATCAATTTTATCATTTTGATATTTATTTCTTCATATGTTAGTTTATCTCTCGATTGATAAAAAAACATTATTGCATATTTATCCGTAATAGCATCTTTTATTAAATGTTTGTTTGTTCTATAAACTTCTCTTAAAAGACGTTTAAAATAGTTTCTATCAACAGCCTTTTTAAAATTACGTTTAGAAACAGAAACCCCCACTTGTAAATCTTGCTCTTCTAAATCATCTAACTTAGTATAAACCATACGCAGAGGATATTTGCTTACCGATTTTCCGGAAACAAATAATTCATCAATATGCGTTTTAGCTTTCAGCTTTTCCTTTTTAGGGTATGTAATGTCGTTTTCTATCATAAGTTGTACAAAGGTAAAAAACGAATTCTAAATATAGACAAAATAAAACCCCCAGATTTTTCTGAGGGTTTTATGCTATTTTTTGTAAACGTTATTTTCTTGATTTATATCGGCCATTAGCTGACTAGGATCTATTACAATAGATTTAATTTTGCTCTTAGGCTTATTAATTACAAATTTATATTCAGGTTGTGCCCATCCCCATCCATCTAAAATGGTTCTTTCATATTCTACATATTGGTTAGGTTTGTTCCAGAACATTGAAGTATAAGGAATATAGAAAGTTTCTGCAGTTCCATCCTCATAAGTAACCAAGATATCTAAAGGCATACCTGCTCTTCCAATTCTTTTTAAAGTTACTAATGATTGATTTTTTTGTAATTCTTCAACAAATTGAATGGCATAATCTACAGTGTTGTTTGTCATTGTCCAATCAATCATATACCAATCTAAATTTGCACCTGTAACGCGCTCTGCAGTGCGTTTAAAGTCATTTGGAGTTGGATGAGTAAATTGGTAATCGTTGTAGTATTCTTTCAATGTTTTCATCATATTATCCCAGCCTATAACGTAAGCCAATTGAGTCAGAAAAATAGATCCTCTGCTGTATGCTGAAATAGAATATGCTCTATTGGTTAAATAATGGTCAGAATGTGTAGATAATGGTTCTTGAATATTTTTAGCAACCATTCCGTAATAGCTTTTGTATGTTGAAGCAAACGGATTTTCGTCTTCTAAATTATCTTTTGGCATAATTTTCAACAACGCTAAATCGGAGATGAAAGATGTAAAACCTTCGTCCATCCATTCGTGTTTTGTTTCGTTTGTTGCCAACACATGCTGAAACCAGTTATGCGCCAATTCGTGAGCTGTAACACCTACTAAGCTTGCAAAGTTTCGTTTACCCGTAATCAATGTACACATAGAATATTCCATTCCTCCATCTCCACCTTGAATTACCGAATATTGAGGATATGGATATGGACCTACAGTTTCATCAAAAAACTCCATTAATTGAGCTGTAACTGGCTGTAAGTTCTTCCAGTTTTCAATAATTGCTGAATCATTTTTATATAAAAAGTGAAGCTTTACATCATTTGGTCCGTTGTAAATATCATGAATATAATCAGGATCTGCTGCCCAAGTAAAATCTAAAACATTATCGGCTTTAAAATGCCAAGTAAGTGTTTTTCCTTTTGGTTGCTGAACGGTTATTCCTTTGTCTTCATATCCGTAACCAATTTGGTTATTGTTTTGTAAAACTCCTGTTCCTCCAAGAATATAATCTTTATCGATGGTAATTTTTACATCAAAATTAGCCCAAACACTATGAAATTCTCTTCCAAGGTATTGTTCTGTATGCCATCCTTCAAAGTCGTATTCTGCTAGTTTAGGAAACCATTGAGACATTGATAGAGCCACGCCTTCTTTAGATTCTCTACCTGCTCTACGAATCATTTTTGGTACTTGCCCATCAAAATTTAATTCTAATGTAGTTGATTCATTAGGTGCAAGAGGTTTCTTTAGAGTAACTTCCATTACTGTACCAACTACTTTGCTTTCTAATGCAAGACCATCTTGTTTTAGATGATTAATTTTTAAGAAACCAATTTCATTGTCTTTTAGCTTACTAATTTTACTTTCGAAAACTTTTCTATCTCTTATTTCTTTTGTATCAACCATTCTAGAATCTGGATCGGGAATACTTTTTAATAAAGCATCCATATCGCTATTGGGTTGAAAAGCATTATAATACAAATGATAGAAAACTTTGCGTAGGGTATCTGGCGAATTGTTTGTGTATACTGCAGATTGCTGACCTGTGTATTTAAACTTTTTAGCATCCATTTGCACATCCATTTTATAGTCAACATGTTGTTGCCAATAGCCAGGATTTGGATTGCTTTGTGCATTTACTTGACTTAAAATGGGCAAGCAGAAAAGGATTGTTGTCAGTAATTTTTTCATGTCTTGTTTTAAATTAAAACTCCACAACTTTGATTGCAATAGTTGTGGAGTATTTTTTATTTATTTTGCTTTTTAGCTAGATTTATTTTTTAGCTTTTGCTAATTTATCTGCTAATAATAAAGCGTTGTATGCATTTACAAATTTTCCTGATGTAGAAATGGTTTGGAAGTTTCTTACCTCTTTGTTTGAACCAACTACAACATCAAAGTTTACTGCTACTCCAGAATCCATAATGATTTTCTTTACTTCACCTGCAGTAAATTGAGGATAATAAGCTCTGATTAAAGCTGCAACACCTGCTACATTTGGCGATGCCATTGAAGTACCTTGTAAGAAATCATATTTGCTGTGTGGAACTGTAGCATAAATTTTAACTCCAGGTGCAAAAACATCTACATCATAATCTCCGTAGTTTGAAAATCTTGCCACCATATTTTTACCAAATTCTGGGTTAAGTGCTCCAACTACCAAGAAATTATCAGCAACTTCAGGTCCCATTTTTACGTTGTCGTTTGGATAACGATCAATACCTCCATTTGCGTTTAAATCTTTCGCATCATTTCCTGCAGCTACAACAATTAAAACGTCTTTTTCTTGAGCATAAACAATAGCATCGCGTACCCATTGGCTGTTTTCTTCATAATATTTTCCAAAACTTCCGTTGATTACTTTTGCTCCGTTATCTGCTGCATATCGAATTGCTAATGCAATATCTTTATCATATTCATCTCCATCTGGTACTGCTCTTAATGCCATAATTTCTACAACATCAGAAGCTACACCATCTCCACCAAGATTGTTATTTCTAGATTGTGCTATGATACCCGCAACGTGTGTTCCGTGTAATGCTTCATCTCTATCTGGACCAATTACATTGTTATCTCCGTATATTTTGTTGTTGATGTTTGTATGATCATCACCAACTAATTCACGCCCTTTGTAATCAATGTTATAATGATATTGTAATTTACTTACTCCAGAGTTTCTGTATTTTTCAATCCAAGAAATAGTGCGACCATTTTTGAAAAGTGCAGTAATTGTAGTTTTTGCACTGATAATTTCTTCTGGTACATCCTTTCCAATTGCATCTAAATCGTCAATGGTGTATTCTGTTTTACCTAAAAATTCAACCAATTTTTCGTTTGCACGATCGTATTCGTCAGCTTTAATTTGAATTTCTTTAGCAGAATTAATTTCTTTTTCTAATTCTTTTACAGCTCTTTTGTATTGCTCAGAACCATCATCACCTCTTCTTACTACACGTACTAATTCTACATTTTCGTGTACAGAATTTCCTAAAAAGTTCCATCCATGAATATCGTCGATGTATCCGTTTTTGTCATCGTCAATACCGTTGCTAGCAATTTCTTTAGAATTTGTCCAAATGTGATTTTTTAAATCTTCGTGATCAATCTCAATTCCTGAATCTATTACACCCACAACAACTTTTTTTGGCAATGCTTTTCCTTTTAATAATTCGGCATAAGCACGATCAACAGACATTCCTGGTACTGTATCAGTTACAATATCTAAATGACTCCATCTTTTTAATTGATCTTCAGGTAATTTACTAACTCTTGTAGGTAAATTATCTACATCTCCAATAGGTTTTTGTGTAATAGCTTTCGATCCTCCACAACTTGCCAAAGCAAATGCAAATGCAGCCGAAAGATAAAGAGGTTTAATTAAACGCATTTTTGTTCTGTATTTATTTTCAGTTTAAATTTGGATAAAAATATTAATTAGTTGATTGTAAACAACCTGATTAACATTAAATTAATATATCTGAGCTATTGAAACGTTCTTTTAAACGTACTCCTTTTTCGGTGTGTTGTACTGTAATTATTTCGTTATGAGCATCGTGTTCTAGAAATAACAGCCAGTTTTCATCTGCAGCTCTGTTTAAGAATTTTTCTTTTTCACTTAATGTTAACAAAGGTCTTGTATCATATCCCATTACATAAGGCAAAGGAATGTGTCCTACAGTTGGAAGTAAATCGGCCATAAAGGCAATTTTATTTCCTTTGTAGTTAAGAATAGGAATCATTTGTTTTTCTGTATGTCCGTCTGCAAAAAAGATATCGAACCCCAATGGCGTTTCAGTTAAAATATCGTTTACAGGAGTGTCTACAAAATGTAAAGCTCCACTTTCTTTAATAGGTAAAATATTTTCGGGTAAAAAAGAAGCTTTTTCTCTTGGATTTGGATGTACTGCCCAATCCCAATGTTTAGCATTTGACCAATATTTGGCATTTTTAAAGGCGTTTACATAACCTGTTTTATCTTTATTCCAATTTACTGCTCCACCAACATGATCAAAATGTAGGTGAGTTAAAAAAACATCAGTAATATCATCAGGATGAAATCCGTGTTGTGCCAACGATTTTTCAATGCTGTGATCGCCCCACATAGAATAATAGCCAAAAAATTTTTCTGATTGTTTGTTGCCCATTCCAGTATCAATCAAAATTAATCTGTTATTATCTTCAATTAATAATAATCGCGCACCTAAATCGATTAGGTTATTTGAATCTGCAGGATTTGTTTTATTCCAAATTACCTGTGGTACAACACCAAACATGGCGCCGCCATCTAATTTAAAATTGCCACTTTCTATGCTATATAATTTCATCTTTTTTATAATTTTTCAATGAAGTATGCAAATTAATCAATTTATATTAAAGCAACAATGCAAAATTTAACCTATCAAAAATACACGAGAATTAGGTGAAACATATAGCAATAGTTTTATCTATTTAGCGCTAATGCTAAAGCAGAAAATTTAAATTTTGGGGCAGATAATCCAAAATTGACAGAAATACTTTGTAATTAAAAAATCATATTTTTAGAAATTCATACTACTTTTTAGCTTTGTAAATACCTAAGTGTTATAGTTTTTCTTGATTTTAGTATTAAAACTTCTAATCGTTATAAATATGTTAGTTACTATTAGAAACCATTTTTTTATAATACCTTTGTAAATGATTATAGAATTAATCTATTTTAATTAAAAACGTATGATAAAAGTTTCAGATATAGCAAGTAAGCGAGTAGCTCTTTTGATGGAAGATGAAGGTTTTGATGTCACAAAAGATTACGTTCGCGTAGGTGTAGAGAGCGGAGGATGCTCTGGTTTATCGTATCAATTAAAATTTGATCACGATATTACAGAAAGTGATAAAGTTTTTGAAGATAACGGAGTAAAGATTGCAGTGGATAAAAAGAGTTTTTTGTATTTGGTAGGAACAACTCTTGAATATTCTGGCGGATTAAACGGAAAAGGTTTCCATTTTAATAATCCTAATGCAAGTAGAACTTGCGGTTGTGGAGAAAGTTTTTCTTTATAGAAACAAAAAAAGGAGCAGGGTCAGATCTTGTCTTTAAGAAAGTAAAGTCTAATGTAGAAGCAGGTAATAATTGCTTTTAAGTATTAATATATGAGCAAGTATACAGAAGAAGATTTAAAAAAAGAATTAGAAACTAAGGAATATGAGTACGGATTTTATACGGATATAGAATCTGAAACATTTCCAATTGGATTAAATGAAGATATCATTCGTGCAATTTCTGCCAAAAAGGAAGAGCCAGAATGGATGACAGAATGGAGATTAGAAGCTTTTAGAATTTGGCAAGGAATGATAGAGCCTGAATGGGCAAATGTACATTATGAAAAACCTGATTTTCAGGCTATTTCATATTATTCTGCACCAAAAGGAAAGAGCAAATACAACAGCTTGGATGAGGTTGATCCAGAGTTAATAGAAACATTCAATAAACTAGGAATCTCTATTGACGAACAAAAACGTTTGTCTGGTGTAGCTATTGATATTGTAATGGATTCGGTTTCTGTTGCTACCACATTTAAAGATACTTTGGCAGAGAAAGGAATTATTTTCTGTTCTATTTCTGAGGCAATAAAAGAACATCCAGAACTAGTTAAAAAGTACATTGGATCAGTTGTTCCTCAAACAGATAATTTTTATGCAGCATTAAACTCTGCTGTATTCTCAGACGGATCGTTTTGTTACATTCCTAAAGGCATTCGTTGTCCAATGGAATTATCAACGTATTTCCGTATTAATCAAGCAGGTACAGGTCAATTCGAACGTACATTAGTTATTGCAGATCAAGGAAGTTATGTGTCTTATTTAGAAGGATGTACCGCTCCATCAAGAGATGAAAATCAATTGCATGCTGCTGTGGTAGAATTAATCGCTTTAGATGATTCAGAAATTAAATACTCAACAGTACAAAACTGGTTCCCAGGAAATAGCGAAGGAAAAGGTGGAGTATACAATTTTGTAACAAAACGTGGAATTTGCGAAACTAATGCCAAAATTTCTTGGACACAAGTTGAAACAGGTTCTGCTGTAACATGGAAATATCCTTCTTGTATCCTAAAAGGAGATAATTCTGTGGGAGAATTTTATTCGGTAGCAGTAACAAATAACTTTCAACAAGCAGATACAGGTACTAAAATGATTCACTTGGGTAAAAACACAAGATCAACAATCATTTCAAAAGGTATTTCTGCGGGTAAATCTCAAAATAGTTATAGAGGTTTAGTTCAAGTGGGACCAAGAGCAGAAAACGCTCGTAACTTTTCACAATGTGACTCTTTGTTAATGGGTAATGAATGTGGTGCACATACGTTCCCTTATATTGAAACGAAAAATTCAACCGCTCAAATTGAACACGAAGCAACAACGAGTAAAATTGGAGAAGATCAAATTTTTTATTGTAATCAACGTGGTATTCCAACAGAAAAAGCAATTGCTTTAATTGTAAACGGATTCTCTAAAGAGGTATTAAACAAATTGCCAATGGAGTTTGCTGTGGAAGCACAAAAATTACTAGAAATTTCATTAGAAGGAAGCGTGGGATAATGGATTAATTTTCCATCTCAATCATTACAAAATTTAAATACAGACAATTTATGTTACAGATAAAAAACTTACACGCAAGTGTTGATAATAAAGAAATATTAAAAGGAATTAATTTAGAAGTTAAAGCAGGAGAAGTGCACGCTATTATGGGACCAAATGGTGCCGGAAAAAGTACACTATCATCTGTTATTGCTGGTAACGAAGCTTTTGAAGTAACAGAAGGGGAAATGTTATTAGTTGGAGAAGAATTAGGAGAATTATCTCCTGAAGAAAGAGCACATAAAGGTGTTTTCTTGTCTTTTCAATATCCAGTAGAAATTCCAGGAGTTTCGGTTACAAACTTCATTAAAACAGCAATTAATGAAGCTAGAAAAGCAAACGGACAAGAAGAAATGCCAGCAAACGAAATGCTGAAAAAAATAAAAGAAAAAGCAGAATTGTTAGAAATCGATCGCAAGTTTTTATCTCGTTCTTTAAACCAAGGTTTTTCTGGAGGAGAGAAAAAACGTAATGAAATTTTTCAGATGGCGATGCTTGATCCTAAATTAGCTATTTTGGACGAAACAGATTCTGGATTAGATATCGATGCATTGCGCATTGTTGCAAATGGTGTAAATAAGTTGAAAAGCGAAGACAATGCTGTAATTATAATTACACATTATCAACGTTTATTGGATTATATAGTGCCAAATTTCGTTCACGTTTTAGTTGATGGAAAAATCGTTAAAACAGGAGGAAAAGAGTTAGCATTAGAATTAGAAGAAAAAGGATACGATTGGATTAAAGAATCTTTGTAATAGATTCTATTTCTTTTCAGAACATCTAATTTTTAATCTAATTTGAAGAAAAACATATGGAACTTAAAGATAAATTAATAACGTCTTTTGTTGCTTTTGAACAACAGTTGCAAGGAGAACATGATACTTTGCACGATATTCGTTTAGAAGGATTAAAGACATTCGAAAATAAAGGATTTCCTACTAAAAAAGACGAAGCTTGGAAATATACATCATTAAACTCTATTCTTAAGAATGATTTTTGTGTATTGCCAAAAGCTAAAGCAGCTGTTGATTACAAAGATGTAAAAGAATACTTTTTAGGAGATTCTGATACATATAAGTTAGTATTCATCAACGGAATATTTAGTGCGCATTTATCAGCTACAACTCACGAAGGAATTGACGTTTGTTTGTTGTCATCAGCTTTAACAAAGCCTAAATATAAAATGCTAATAGATACTTATTACAATACTTTCACGGATAAAAACGATAGTTTAACAGCTTTAAATACAGCTTATGCAGTGGAAGGAGCTTTTATCAATATTCCGAAAAGCAAAGTAGTTTCTAAGCCAATTGAGATCATTTATTTATCAACAGTTGAAGAACAAGCTTTGTTGGTGCAACCACGTAATTTGGTTATTGTTGGAGAAAATGCTCACGTTCAAATTCTAGAACGTCACCAAAGTTTGGCAGAATGTAATGTATTTACAAATTCTGTAACTGAAATTTTTGCTGCAAAACGTGCAATAGTTGATTTCTACAAGCTTCAAAATGATTTAGAAACCGGAACGTTGATTGATAATACATTTGTTAAGCAAAAGCAAGAAAGTAGAGTTTCTGTTCATACGTTTTCTTTCGGAGGAAAATTAACGAGAAATAACCTGAATTTCTATCAAGATGGAGAACGTATTGATAGCACAATGAAAGGAATTACGTTAATTGGCGGAAAACAACACGTAGATCATTATACGTTGGTTTCTCACGATCAACCAAATTGTGAAAGTCACCAAAATTATAAAGGTATTTACGATGATAATTCTGTAGGAGTTTTTAACGGAAAAATTTATGTAGATAAAATTGCTCAAAAAACAGATGGTTTTCAGCAAAATAACAACATATTATTGTCAGACAAAGCTCAGGTTTATGCAAAGCCGCAGTTAGAAATTTTTGCTGATGATGTTCGTTGTTCTCACGGTTGTACGATTGGACAGTTAGATTCAGATGCAATGTTTTATTTAAGACAAAGAGGTATTCCTAAAAAAGAAGCTAAGGCATTGTTGATGTACGCATTTACAGATGAGGTTACCGAATCAATCAGAATTCCTGAATTAAAAGCAAAAGTAGCTAAGGTTATTGCAACTAAGTTAGGAGTTTCGATGGGATTTGAAATTTAATAAATATTAAAGTTATATAAACAGTGAAGGCTAAGCGTTTTTTTAATGCTTAGCCTTTGTTTTTAACCGTTTTTTTATTTCGCTGAAGAAAATTCCTTAAACAAATTACAAAAAGCTTTAAAACCTTTTTAAATGAAGTGATATAAAAAAAGAACCTTTTAAAGGTTCTTTTTTGTATTGATAATATTTTAATTAAGCCTCACAGCTTACACAATCTACTAAGCTTGCAACCATTTCTTTTGATACACTCTGACTTCTTTGGTAATACAATGTTTTAACTCCTAATTCCCACGCTTCAATCATTAATCTGTTTACGTCTTTAATTGGCAAAGATGAAGGAATATTTAAGTTTAAACTTTGCGATTGGTCTACATATTTTTGACGAATAGCAGCTTGTTGAATAATTTCTAATTGACTGATTTCTTTAAATGTTTTAAAAACGGCTTTTTCTTCTTCTGTCAATCCATTCAATTGCTGAACACTTCCGCCAGAAAGCATAATGTTTCTCCAAGTTTCTTCGTTGTCCATACCTTTTTCAGCCAAAAGCGCCGTTAGGTATTTATTCTGACGCATAAAGTTTCCTTTTGATAAACCTGCTTTGTAATAATTGCTACTAAACGGTTCAATACCTGGAGAAGTTTGCCCTAAAATAGCTGATGAAGATGTTGTAGGTGCAATTGCCATTGTTGTTGTATTACGACGTCCGTATCCTTTTAAGATTTCTGGTTCACCATAAATACGTGCTAATTCTTGTGAAGCTTTGTCTGCTTTTGTGCTAATGTTTTCAAAGATTTGATTTGTCAACATTTTTGCTTCTAATCCTTCAAAAGGAATCATATTTTTCTGTAAATAAGAATGCCATCCTAAAACACCTAAACCAAGAGCACGGTGTCTTTTAGCAAATTTATTTGCAGAAGCTAAGTAGTAATTTCCTTCTGTTTTTTCTATAAATTCTTGTAAAACTGCATCCAAGAAAAAGATAGCTAATTTTACAGCTTCTGTATCTTTCCATTCGTCATATAACTCTAAGTTCATTGACGATAAACAACAAATAAACGATTCGTCATCTGTTGATGGCAACATAATTTCAGAACAAAGATTACTTGCGTTAATGCGTAAGTTCAAATCTTTGTAAACCTGAGGTTTATTGCTATTTACGTTGTCAGAGAAGAATAAGTATGGCATTCCTTTTTGCTGTCTGCTTTCCAGAACTTTTGCCCACAATTGTCTTTTTTCTTTATCTCCGTCAATCATTTCTTTCATCCAATAATCAGGAATGTTTACTCCGAAGAATAAATTTTGAATTGGATTTCCAATGTTTTTAATGTTTAAGAACTCTTCGCAATCTGGGTGATCAATGTCAAGATAAGCAGCAAAAGCGCCTCGTCTTACACCACCTTGCGAAATAGTATCCATCGCTGTATCAAAAAGTTTCATGAAACTAACAGCTCCACTACTTTTTCCGTTGTCTGTTACAGCACTTCCTCTTTCTCTTAGATTACCAAAATAACCAGATGTACCGCCACCAATTTTTGTTTGCATGATAACTTCTCCTAACTTGTGCGTAATTCCTTCAATGCTGTCAGGAATATTCACGTTGAAACAAGAAATTGGCAAGCCACGCTCAGTACCCATATTAGCCCAAATAGGTGAACTAAGGCTCATCCAGCCACGTTCAATCATTTCTTGAAATGATTCTTTTAATTCGGGTTTAAATAAGCGTTTTGCAGCTGCTGTTGTAATACGGTCAATTGCGCCTTCAACAGTTTCGCCTTTTAGTAAGTAACCTCTGTTTAGAATTTGCTCACTTTCAGAGTTTTTCCACCAAAGTTTTTCTTGTAAGTTGGTATTATCTATAGTTTCTAAAGGTAGTTCAAGATTTTTCATGGTCATTTGCAATTTTAGAGATTAATTAGAATAAGTCGTCGGCTGTTATACTTTTGTCATGTTTGGTATAATCAACAGGTCTTTTTGCAAAGAAATCGTCTAAGCTGTTTGCAAAAACTTCTTCTTCAAACCAAGCCATCGGTTTGTATTCTGCCTGAGTTGTATTGTATACTTTTTGTAAACCAATTTTCATCATACTTTCATCAACTCTAAATTTCATGAAGTTTAGTAAATCTTGTTTGTTTACGGTTTCTATTGTTCCAGTTTCAAAAATCCAATCTAAAATTTTAGCTTCAATTTCAATGGAGTGTTTTACAACTTCGTTTACGTGACGAACTAATTCTTCGTCGAAGAAATCAGGAAATTCTTCTCTGATTATATTGACAATATAGATTCCAGCATTGGCATGGATTTGCTCGTCAACTGATGTCCAGGCAATAATGTTACTTACGTTTTTCATCAATCCTTTAAATCTTGTAAAAGATAAGATAATTGCGAATTGGCTAAATAACGAAACGTTTTCAATTAATAGAGAAAATAATATTAATGAAACAACATATTTTTTTCTATCTGTGTTGTTGTTTGAGTTTTCTAATACAGACGATAAATAATCTACACGTTCTTTAATTACAGGAATTTTTAATAAATCTTCAAATTCGTCATTGTAACCTAAAACGTCTAATAAGCGAGAATATGCTTCAGAGTGTCTAAATTCGCATTCAGCAAACGTAGCTCCTAATCCGTTAAATTCTGGTTTTGGAAAGTGTAAATATAAATTTCCCCAAAATGTTTTTACTGCTACTTCAATTTGAGCAATTGCCAATAAACTATTTTTAATAGCAAGTTGTTCTTGTTTAGTTAAGTGCGAGTGAAAGTCTTGTGTATCTGCAGTAAAATCTACTTCACTGTGAACCCAAAACGATTTGTTAATAGCATCTGTGAACTGATAAATACCCGGATACTCAAATGGTTTATAGTTCACTCTTTTATCGAAAATAGACATAGCAAATTGTGTTGGTTGTTAGAAAACTAATTTAAAAAGAAAAAGCTTTAAATTTTACTTTTAAATCGATTTTTTTAAATCTCTTTTAGCATAAAGCCTTAGTAATTATTGCTTTATAAGCAATGTAATTTAAAAAGCCAGTTTGGCTAAGTTAGTATTAAGAGTTTGACAAATCAAAAATAAATGCAAATTAAGTTATCAAAAGATGTTGATAACTTTTTTTCTTAAAATTGGTTTTTTGAGGAATTTTGTTTGAAAAATGCATATGACTAAATTTCTTATTATTGACCTTTGAGTAAGGCTAATCTTTACGTTGATAAGATTTGGTTAAACCTCCGAAATTTTAAAAATAATGCAATAACTAATTTGGCAAATCTACTGATTTATGCTAATTGAATTTTGTAGAAATAAAAAAACCAACTCGATTAAGAGCTGGTTTCTACGATTTATAGAGAAAATAAATTAGTTTAATTGAGCAACAATGTTTCTCCAAGTTTCTAATTCAGGTATTCCAGGTTTTCTTTTTCCGAAGAATTGAACAATGATATCGCCCATTTCGTTAAATACTTCAATTGCAGTAACTATACCATCTTCGGTAGGTTTGCGCACAATCCAAGTTTGCGCCACCTTGTCCATGTCTAAATGCATATTAAAGTCTGGATCTAATACGTTGTACCAGTTTTGATGCCAAACTGTTTTACTTACTTCTCCTGTGTGAATTTGTATATTTCCTTTATTCCCAACAAAAACCATAATTGGTGTTTGCTCAGCAGATGCTTGCTCTAGCATAGAAACAATTGCATCTTTAGAAATTTGTTTTGCATAAAATTCGCTTGGAGCTAAACGCAAAGCTTGTGTTCTAGAAACGTTATATTTTCTTAGCAGCATATAGAAATCGTGAGTGTCTTTTAAAGCTTCCCATTCTTTTCTAAAACCCTCTACATCAATTTCTTCATCTAGTCTTTCGTCTAAATTTTGTGTGTATGGAGTTGTAACTACTTCAAATTCTTGATTTTCTGCTTTGTGTTTTTCAACAAATTTGTCAAATGCAGCTTCGTCGCTTTCATTTGTTAGGTATATTTTGTGGATTGCTTCACCGTCTTTTCCAAAAAACTGAATGCTTTTGCGAGTAATATTTCCTGTAACTTCAATTACAGCAAAGGCATATTTCCAATGTGATAAGAAAATGCGTAAATCGATATCTGGATTTACAAATAATCCAGCATGTGGATTTGAAAAATCGGGATTGCTATAAACTCCTTTTCTTTCATGCACACATTCATCATTACGCGTTAATGCCATTACTTTGCCCAATGATTCGATGTCGCTAAGAAGAGCTGTCATATCATTGTTTAAAACAATTGTAGAGTCGCCAATGTTTGTAGCTAGCAGTTCCATTTCACTAGAATTAAGCTCTTTTGCAGCATTTCTGATACGCAATCTAGGATTTCCTTCCTTTAATTTGTTCCAACGTTCTTTTAACGATAAGTTTTCTGTATTCATAAATCAATGATATTAAGCTCCAAATAAAATTATTGGAGTATTGTTTACCGGATTTTGTGCAACAATGCAAGGAAAGTTGTACACTTCCGAAATTATTTCTTGTGTTAAAACTGTGGTAGGAGTATCGTAAATTACTTTTTCTCCTTTATTTAATAATAGTATTTTATCAGCAAATTGTCCTGCTAAATTTAAGTCATGAAGTACAACAATTGCCGAATTTCCTTGCTGAGTAAATTCTTTAATAAGATTTAGTACTTTGTGCTGATGCAATACATCTAAATTATTTAATGGTTCGTCTAAAAATAACAATTTATTTTCAATCGAATTATTTAGTTGTGCTAAAACACGAGCTAAGTGCACACGTTGTTTTTCGCCTCCAGATAAATGATTGTATTCTCTGTCTTGCAATGGGCAAACATCTATACAATTCATGCTTTCTTTTACAGCTTTTATATCTTCTTTAGTTGGTGTATGGTCAAAATAAGGATATCTTCCCATCATCACAACTTCATCAACAGGAAGAGGAATATCTGTGTTAAATTGCTGTGAGAATTTAGCTTTGTGTTGGGGCAATGTTTTTTTGCACCATTGCGGATATTCACATGATTTAAGTGATATTTTATTTCCATTTTGATGAATTTCGTCTGCCAACAAACTTAAAAAGGTTGATTTTCCGGCGCCATTAGGACCAAGAACCGCAATAAATTCGCCATTGTTACAACTAAAATCAATATTGTTGATTAGATAGCGTTCTTTTGCTTTGAAAGATATATTAAATGCTTCTATCATCTTAAAGAGATTTTTTAAACTTTAATAAAATAGCAATAAATACTGGTGCTCCCATTAAAGCAGTTAGTATTCCAATTGGAACTTCTGTTGGCGGAACAAGTGTTCGGCTAATATTATCGGCCACCAATAAAAGTATTGCACCCGCCAGAAAAGAGAGTGGCAATACAAAATAGTAATTAGATTTGAATATTAAACGTAAAATATACGGAACAACTAACCCCACAAAACCTATTGTGCCAGTAAATGCAACAATGGTTCCTACTAATAAAGCAGCAAATAAGATTATTCTTTTCTTAATGGTTTCTACCGAAATTCCTAAGTGATTGGCATCACGTTCGCCAAGCATCATGGCATTCAATGCTTTTCCTAAATGAATTAAATAACGCAGGGCTAAAGCTACTATTACAAAAACAATTGTTATTTTAGGCCAAGTAGCTCCTGCTAAACTACCCAATGTCCAAAAGGTAAGATTTTTTAATTCTTCATCGCTTGAAATATAGATTAACAACCCAGTAACTGCTCCAGATAAAGCTGTAATGGCTACCCCAGATAAAAGTAAAATACTAATATTTGTTTTTCCGTTTGTGGTTGACATTTTGTATACAAAACTCATCGTTATTAATGCGCCAATAAAGCTCATAAAACTTAGAAAAGAATAATGTAAAAAGGAAGGAATATAAGCTTTAATAAACTCGCCTAAAACAATAGCTATTGCGGCAAATAGTACAGAACCAGAGGTAACACCAATTAAATCTGGTGAGGCTAATGGATTTCTAAACATGCCTTGTAATGATGTACCTGCTAAAGCAAGGCCACCACCAGCCAGAATTGCCATTATAATACGAGGTAATCTTACATTTAAAATAACATATCTATCACTTGGAATAACGCTTTCTGGATCGAGAATTAAATGCTTAATAGTAGAAAAGTTACTCGATTCAAATTCATAGACTCCTAAAAAAATAGAAATACTTGCGATAACTAATAGAAGTATCGCAAGTATAACTATGTAAAATGAGAGTTTTTTACTCATGTTTTAAAAGAGTTTATTCTGATATTTTTTGGTTTAATGTAGTAACAGCTTCACCAATTCTAGGGGTAAATCCAGTTAGTAATAAACCGTCCATTGTAATTATTTTTTTGTTTTTTCCAGCGTTAGTTTTTGTAATTCCTTCAATACTTAAAACACCATCAACGCCGCCCATGCTTTGTAAACCTGTGTCAAAAAGAAGGATATAATCAGGATTGCTGTTCAATAATGCTTCAGGTGTTAAAGGTTTAAAATCACTAAATCCTTTTGCTGCATTTTCACCACCTGCTAACTCAATTATAGTTTGTATTGGAGTATCTGTACCAGCTACAAATAAATTAGCCGCACCTCTGGCATAGATAAACAATACTTTTGGTTTAGTTTCTAAAGGTTTTACTTGGTTAATACCCTGATCAATTTTAGCATATAATTTATCGTAATCTGTAATCTGTAATGGAGTAGCAACTTCTTCAATTAGCTTCTTAGCTCCATCAATGCTGTAATCTTGTTCAATTACAATTAATTTTATACCAGCATCAGTTAATTGTTTTTCTAAGCTTTCATTTAAATCTTTCTTTAAAACATACACAATTGTTGGTTTTAAGGCTAATAACCCTTCAAGATTAATTTTACTTACGTGTTCTAGCTGTGTAGCAGTAGTTGCTAAATCTGTAGGATAAGTACTTGTGATATCAATTCCAACAATTTGATTGCGTTGCCCTAAGTCAACCAAAATTTCAGAGATAGCGCCATTTAATGAAACAATTCTTTCATTTGATACATTTACCTCAGTATTATTTTCGGTAGAAGATTGTTCTGCTTTGTTGTTGTTTTTACAGCTAACGATAGTAAGTGTTATAAATGCTGCAATTAATATTTTTTTCATAAATAATTATTTTAATTAAGTCTTAATAGTGGCAAAAATAGAATCTTTCAGTTTATCACCAAAATATATTTAGATTAATTTTAAATTAATAAATAAGCAACTTATATTTACGTAAGAAATGTTTGTGTTTCAGCTAATTAAAAACGAGAAATGTTAAAATTGTAAAAACTAAAAAAATAATATCTGTGCGAAGTATTAATTAATTGACACAGAAACTAATAAATATATAATTAGAAGTAAAAGGTATAATATATTTTAGCAAAGATTTGATGATTTTGATACAGAAAAAGGGTTTTAGTACAGATTTAAAGTTTTCTGCAAACCAATGGGATTCACTATCTTTGTGATTAAATATGATGTAAAAAAGGATCATTATGTTAGATATAAAAGCAGTTAGAAATGACTTTCCAATATTGAAACAACAAGTAAACGGAAAGCCATTGGTTTATTTTGATAATGCTGCTACAGCACAAAAGCCAAAAGTAGTTGAAGATGCAATAGTTACCTATTACGAAACAATAAATGCTAATATACATCGTGGTGTGCATACGTTAAGTCAATTAGCTACTGATGCATATGAAGAAGCACGTAAAAAAGTGCAAAATCACATCAATGCAAAAGAAGATAGAGAAATTATCTTTACTGCCGGAACAACTTTCGGAATAAACCTTGTTGCAAATGGTTTTGGAGCATTGTTAAAAGCAGGCGATGAGATTTTGATTTCTGCAATGGAACATCACTCTAACATTGTGCCTTGGCAGTTTGCTTGCGAGCGCTCGGGTGCAACATTAAGAGTTATCCCGATGAATCAAAACGGAGAGCTTGTTTTAGATTCGTTGGATAAATTAATTAATGAAAACACAAAAGTTGTAGCCATTACACATGTTTCAAATGCTTTAGGAACTATTAATCCAATTAAATTAATCATAGAAAAAGCACATCATGTTGGAGCAGCAATTCTTATTGATGGAGCGCAAGCAACGCCACATATAAAACCAGATGTGCAAGCATTAGGTTGTGATTTCTATGTTTTCTCGGGTCATAAAGTTTGCGGACCAACAGGTACAGGTGTGCTTTATGGAAAAGAAGAATGGTTAAATAAATTGCCACCTTATCAAGGAGGAGGAGAGATGATAAAAACTGTTACTTTTGAGAAAACAACCTACGCTTGTTTACCTCATAAATTTGAAGCGGGTACACCAAACATTGCAGGAGGTATTGCACTTGGTTATGCTTTAGACTACATGAACGGCTTAGGGTTTGATAATATTGCAGCTTACGAACATGAGTTGTTAGAATATGGTACCAAAAAACTTTTAGAAATAGAAGGACTAAAAATTATTGGTACTGCAAAGCATAAAACAGCTGTAATTTCTTTCAATATTGAAGGAACTCATCCGTATGATGTTGGTGTTATTGTAGATAAATTGGGAGTAGCTGTACGTACCGGACATCATTGTACACAACCAATTATGGATTTCTTTGGTATTCCAGGTACAATTAGAGCTTCTTTTAGTTTCTATAATACAAAAGAAGAAATTGATAGTATGGTTGAAGCTGTAAAAAAAGCAAAACAAATGCTTTTATAATAAATTACGATTTAGGAAATAAATATAATTATGACAATAAGAGAAGCACAAGAAGAAATTATCGACGAATTTTCAATGTTCGACGATTGGATGCAACGCTATGAATATATTATTGAATTAGGGAAAAGCTTGCCACTGATTGATGCAAAATACCAGGTAGAAGAAAACTTAATTAAAGGATGTCAATCGCAAGTCTGGTTACATGCAGAATGTAATGACGGAATTGTTTCTTTTACTGCAAACAGCGATGCTATTCTAACAAAAGGAATCATTGCTATTTTAATTCGTGTATTTTCTGGTCAAAAAGCAGAAGATATTTTAGAAGCAAATATGTCGTTTATAGACGAAATAGGATTAAAAGAACATTTATCACCAACACGCGCAAATGGATTGGTATCTATGATAAAACAAATTAGAATGTATGCCTTGGCTTTTCAGGCAAGGAATTAATAGGAAAAATAATATGGAAACAATAGACGTACAACAATTAGGAGAAAATATAGTAAAAGTTTTAAAAACAATTTACGATCCAGAAATTCCGGTTGATATCTATGAATTGGGGTTGATATATGATGTGTTTGTAAATGAAACAAACGATGTTAAAATCTTAATGACACTAACTTCTCCAAATTGCCCAGTTGCAGAAACTTTACCAATGGAAGTAGAAGAAAAAGTAAAGTCCATTGATCAAGTAAACAACGTTGAAGTAGAACTTACGTTTGAACCAACTTGGACAAAAGACTTAATGAGTGAAGAAGCTCAATTAGAATTAGGATTATTATAATTATGGAAGGAGAAATTGTAAATAAAGTAGCTAATAGCGCATTAAAAGTTTTTGATCTGGAGGATATGTACCCTACAAATCCTCGTATGGATATTGATATTTCTCAATGGTTATATGAAGGTTTTGTATTGAGAGAAAAAGAGTTTAGAATCGCTTTAAAAGAAGCCGATTGGTCAATTTATCAAGATGCTTATGTAGGACTTTTTTGTTCTACAGATGCAATTTTACCAGGTTGGGCTTATATGTTGCTTACAAGTTATTTAGAACCCGTAGCAAAACGCGTTTTTTTAGGTAATAAAACAGAATTAGAACGCTTTATTTATCAAGAATTATTATTGAGTATCAATTATTCTGAATATCAAGACTTACCAGTAATTATAAAAGGTTGTTCTAAGAAAGAAATTCCTGAAGAAGCATATATTTTAGCTACTCAAATGATGATGAAAACCGCACGATCTGTAATGTTTGGAGAAGCTTGTTCGGCAGTGCCGATTTATAAACGTTCAGTAAAAAAATAAAAAAAAACAATCATTTGTATAAAATTTTCATATTTTTGTGTTAAAATAAAACGCAGTATGAAGAAAATTTTGTTAAGTGCTCTGATGTTAACATCGTTTACTGTAACTCAAGCACAAGAAGTAGAAATCGTTGAGGTTGTTGAAGTAGAAGTTATTGAACCAAGCTGGAAGATGGGCGGACTTTTTGCTCTTCTTGCCAATCAATCTAGTTTTTCAAATTGGCAAGCAGGTGGAGATAATTCAATGTCAGGAAATTTAAACATTAATTATGATTTAAATTATAATGCTGAAGATTGGACTTGGGATACAAGATTTCAATTAAATTATGGTTTAAGCAAAGTAAAAGGTCAGGAACAAAAGAAAACGGACGATCGATTAGAAATTAACTCTGTTGTAGGAAAGCAAATGACAGATAAATGGTATTACTCATTTTTCTTGAATTTTAAAACACAAATGGATACAGGGCTTGACAAGCATGGAATAAAAAACTCGCACTTTATGTCGCCTGCTTATTTGCAAATTGGTCCAGGTATGTTATGGAAAGACAGTGATAATTTACGTGTAAATATTGCACCTGTAACTTCTAGATTTACTTTTGTAGATAAAGAATTTACCAAGTTGGGTGAAGCGTTTGGTGTTCATCAAGGAAAATCAATGCTATATCAGTTGGGGATGTCGGTAAATGGGTATTATAAGCTTAATTTAATGGAAAACGTTAGCATGGAGAATATTTTGAATTTATATTCAAATTATCTTAAAAAACCAGAAAATGTTGTGTTAGATTATCAGTTAAATATTGTTTTACAAGTAAATAAATACTTATCTACTAATTTTACTTTCCAAGCTGTATATGATGATAATGCATACTCTGGCTTTCAGTTGAGAGAAGCTTTGGGCGTTGGAGTGAATTATAAATTTTAGTTATTGAAAAGATATAAAAAAAGTGCTCGGATATCCGAGCACTTTTTTTATAACAAATTAATTTTTTGGTTTTTAGTTTCTTCTATAACAGCTGTTGGCCATAAGCTAGCTTGCACTTCGCCAATGTGTTATTTGTGCAATAAAAACATACATAATCTTGATTGTCCAATTCCGCCGCCAATGCTCAACGGAAGCTTGTTGTTTATTACCAACTGATGATAATGTAGTTTACTTCGATTTGTTGTTGAGGTTAATTCTAATTGATGAATTAAAGCATTTTTATCAACTCTAATCCCCATTGAGCTTAATTCTAAAGGTTGTTTCAATATAGAATGCCAAACCAGTAAATCTCCGTTTAAACCATGATAGTTTTCTTCTGAAATTGTTGTCCAATCATCATAATCAGAAGCTCTGTTATCATGTGGTTTTCCATTGGATAATTTTGCACCAACACCAATAATAAATACTGCTTTGTATTGTTTTGTTATTTCATATTCTCGTTCTTTTGGATGCAAATCCGGATATAGTTGCAATAATTGTTCTGCATGTATAAAAGAAATAACAGGCGGTAATGTGTTTGGTATTTCAAATTCTTGCTCCAGTTTTATAGCCGTATCTTTCATTGCTTGATAGATTTGACGAACAATGTTTTTTAAATAACTTAAAGAACGGTTAGATTGATTGATACGCAATTCCCAGTCCCATTGATCTACATAAATAGAATGTATTGGACTATAATCTTCATCTGCACGGATGGCTTTCATATCTGTTATTATTCCTTCGTGTATGTCCAAACCAATTTCTTGCAGTCGAATCCTTTTCCATTTAGCCAAAGAATGTACGATTACAGCATTATTATGTAGAAATTTTACAGGAAATGATACTGCGCGTTCTACACCGTTTAAATCATCATTTATCCCAGTATTTTCGTTTACCAACATTGGTGCAGAAATAGCATAAAGATTTAATGCATTACTCAATTTATTTGAAAATGTTTTTTTGATGAATGCAATTGATTTTTCGGTTTGTAAAATTTCTTTTTTACTCATAATAAATGATTTAAATGTATAAAATAAAAAAGGCTCCTCGAAAGAGGAGCCTTAACACGGAATAAAATAATATAATAATTAGCTTAATTCACAGTCAATACAAATCCTCTTCGAGTTGCGGTAGCAATTCAAATTATTAGAGAAATTAGTATTGTTTACAAAAGAAAAAAGCATATAATAAATTATCTGATTTTTAGATTGACTAAAATTATTGATTTTTTTGATACAATCAGTAAAAAAATATAAAATTAATCTTCATTTTCGGTTTCGATCAAATGATCAAAATCTGGATACAAGAAGTTGTTATAAGGAAATCTTGTGATGTGAATTTCTCTTACAGCTTCGTACACCTTGCGTCTAAACTCTTCAAAGTTTTCTTTGTTTGTAGCCGAAATAAAAATGGTATTGTCGGGACCAACTTTGTTCATCCAAGTTTTTTTCCACTCTTCAATAGCATAGTGTTTAGATGTTCTTTCTGTCATTAAATCATCCTCAGCAATAACTTCTGGTTTATAAGCATCAATTTTATTGAATACCATTATTGTGGGTTTGTCAGTACATTTAATTTCTTTTAGAATTTCGTTTACTGAGTTGATATGATCTTCAAAATCATGATGTGAAATATCTACAACGTGCAAAAGTAAATCTGCCTCACGAACTTCATCTAAAGTACTTTTGAATGATTCTACCAATTGTGTAGGCAGTTTGCGAATAAAACCAACGGTATCTGATAGTAAAAAAGGCAAGTTGCCAATAACAATTTTACGAACCGTGGTATCTAATGTTGCAAACAATTTATTTTCTACAAAAACCTCACTTTTACCTGTAGTGTTCATTAAAGTTGATTTTCCAACATTGGTATAACCAACTAGGGCTACACGCACCATCGCTCCTCTGTTTCCTCTTTGAGAAGCCATTTGTTTGTCAATTACTTTAAGTTTATCGCGTAAAAGAGCAATTCTATCACGAACAATACGTCTGTCTGTTTCAATTTCTGTTTCTCCCGGACCACGCATACCAATACCTCCACGCTGTCTTTCTAAGTGTGTCCACATACCCGAAAGGCGAGGTAAAAGATATTGAAATTGTGCTAGTTCAACTTGTGTTCTTGCATAAGAAGTTTGTGCTCTTTGTGCAAAAATGTCTAATATAAGGTTTGTTCGGTCTAAAACCTTACAGTCAAGTATTCTAGAAATGTTTTTTTGCTGAGCAGGCGTTAGCTCGTCATCAAATATTACGGTTTGAATATCGTTTTCTACAATATAATATTTAATTTCTTCTATTTTACCTGTTCCAAGAAATGTTTTTGCATTGGGTTGATCTAGTTTTTGATAGAAACGTTTAAACACTTCACCACCCGCAGTTATCGTTAAGAACTCTAACTCGTCTAAATATTCATTCAACTTAGCTTCATCTTGATCTTTGTTGACAATACCAACAATTACTGATCGCTCAAAGTTTATTTCTTCTTTCTCAATCATATATAAAATCTATGTAGACAAATTTAGTAAAAAAATGTTTGCTGAATAGAAACACATTCTGTTATTGGTTAATAACGTATAAGATAACGCTATATTAGAAGTTTTTAATGTGTTAAAAAACATAAAAAGTATTATATTTATTTGTACTTTTTTTAATATAAAAAACAAAGTATAATAATTATTATTAACAAAAAACATTAGTATTAATTTTGTATTTTGTATTTTGTATTTTTTATTTTCATCTTGTTTTGTATGGGTTTGAATAATTATGTATAAATTATATTGAACATGATGTTTTTTATTTTGTTAATATTAATATAAAAATATTATATTTACGCGTAACTAAACACTTTAAATATGAAAAGACTTTTAACCTTATTTGTCTTTGTGATCTGTACTATACTCAGTTATGGTCAAGATGTAACAATAGGCACAGGGACAGTTAATCAAAATTACCCGCTGTCTAATTATTACGGGTATGAACGATCGGCTGCTTTATATACAGCAGCGGAAGTTAATCAAACAGGCTTTATCAATAAAATAGCTTGGGATATTGGGCTCAAGGGAGACCCAAGACCTCTGAAAATTTATTTGAAAGAAGTTACTTCTGCTACTTTAACAGCAAATAATTGGAGTAGTTTTATTCAAGGAGCTACTTTAGTATATGACGAGGTTTTTAATCCTTCTGTCACAGGATTTAATACTTTTCAATTTAATGAATCTTTCAAATATACTGGAGGTACCAATAATTTATTGGTATTGGTTGAAACAAACTTTGGTGGATTTGGTCTTGATGGTTTTGACGGTTTAAGTATAAAAGCAACATCAGAAACGAATATGCACTTTATGGTAAGGAGTGATAGCGCTCCACCCACGGGTAATCTTGCTGCTCAAACTAGTAGACCTAATGTAAAGCTAAGTTTTGGGGCTCAAATTACTTGTTTAATGCCTGAAGGAATTACTGTTACTTCAACAACACAAACTAGTGTTTCTATAAGTTGGAGTGCTAAAGCTGGTGTTCCAAGTTATGATGTTTATATTAGTACAAGTTCAACCCAACCGGCTGCTAATGCTACAGTTGTCAATGTAAACTCTACTTCATATACTTTTCCGAACCTTACTAATACAACAGTTTATTATGTTTGGGTGAGATCACATTGTTCGGACACAGATCAGAGTTTTTGGAGTTCATCTATTAAAACTCGCACCTTGTGTGGAATAGTTAATTTACCATTTTGGGAAGGATTTAACACCGATTCAGCAGGGCTTAGTTGTTGGACGATTAAGGATGAGAATGGTGATTCTACGTCAGCAACAAGTAATGGAATATGGAAGACTAGTACCACAAGTTTTGAGGGTAATCAGTCAATGTACTTTTATGGATCAACAACAACTAAATTACCACATAATGATTGGTTAATATCTCCTGTTTTTAAATATAATCCTAATAAAATTTATCGTTTAAAATATCATTATCGTACAAATTCAACTGCTAGTTATGATTATGAGTTTCAAGTATTATTATCAGATGGAGGTGGTGCATTAAGTAATTTTACTAAGGTGATTGTGCCTAAGAAAAAATACGCTGCAAGTAATGATTGGATTGAGGCTGTTTATTATTTTAATGGAGTTACAGCTGATTTTCAATTGGCTTGGCAAGTAACTTCTACTACTTCTACTACTTATCTTTATATTGATAATGTTTTTGTAGAAGAAGTAGTAGGCTGCCCTGAACCATTAAAGTTAGAAGCTTCTAATATAACAGATTTTAGTGCAACAATAGGTTGGTCTGATGATTTTGGAACTTCATGGCAGTATTATGTGCAGGAAGAGGGTATTGGCTTGCCTGATGCTACAAATGCTACGACAACAACTCAGAAAAATGCGAATGTAAACCAAGATAGTTCGGGTAATACACTGATGGACAATACAGTGTATGAATTTTATGTAAGGGCTAGTTGTGGTAATGGGGAGTATAGTGAGTGGGCAGGACCGTTTAAGTTTAAAACTAAATGTGGAGTTATTACTGTTTTACCATTTGAAGAAGGGTTTAATACCAATTCAACAACTTTTGCTTGTTGGACTATTGTGGATAATAAACCAAATTCGATAAGTGCTACTAATAGATGGAGACAAAGTTCTTCTACGGTATATGAAGGTGACCGCACAATGTATTATTATGCTACAGGATCACCAAATGATGATTGGTTGATTACTCCTACTTTTACTTTAAATGGAGGTAACTATGAGGTTTCATATTATTATAGAACAACAGGAAGTGCTAATACTGAGTATGAAGTATTGTTATCAACTACTGGAACAGATATAAGTTCTTTTACGAAGGTTATTATGCCAAAGAAAAAAGTACAGATAGGGGCATATACTAAAGCTGTTCATTATGTTACAGGAACTACAGGTAATGTTAATATAGCTATTCGTATTGTTAATAGTGGCTATGCAGAAATGTATTTAGATAAGTTCCGTATAGAATCTGTGGGTTGTATTGCTCCTGATCAGTCTGTGTCTGTTACAAACGCTACAGCAACAACAGCCACTTTAACGTGGATAGATACATATAATGCTAATTGGGATTATGCAGTTGTAAGTGCTAATTCACCAGCGCCAACTGCAGGTACTTCAACTACAAATAAATCTGTTACAGTAACTCAAACTACAGGTGTTGGAGGTGCAGCATTGCAGCCAAATACTGAATATGATTTTTATGTGAGAAGCTCATGTGTTGGTGAAGGAGGTAAGAGTAAATGGATTGGCCCAATTCGTTTTAGAACATTATGTACGGCTTTTACAGCACCATATTGGGAAGGGTTCAATACAGACTCATCTACTTTTTCGTGTTGGACATTAATTAACGGAGAAAACCCTACAACATGGGATAATATTTGGTCAAAAGATGCTTTTACAAAACAAGAAGGAACACATTCATTGTCTTATTCTGGATATTTATATCCAATTAGAGATCATAATGCTTGGTTAATTTCACCAACTTTTACAGTTTCTGCTAATAAATATTATGTACTTAAATATTATTACAGAGCAGATACATATGCTAGTGTTGATTTTGATTTATTATCCTCAACAACTGGATCATCAATACCTAATTTCACTAACAAACTTATAACTAAAAAGAAAGAAAATAGTGGTAAATGGATAGAACAACGTATTACTGTAAGTAGCGCTACAAATGGAACAATGGCCTTTGCGTGGCATATTAATACTTCAGGTGCAAGTTCTACTAGTTTTTATATTGATGCTGTTTCATTTGAAGAAGTGCAATGTCCTGAGCCTTATGCATTAGGTGTTTCTAATTTAACGTCTAATTCTGCTACTTTAGGATGGACTGATAATTTTGGAACTTCTTGGGAATATTTTGTTCAAACTACTGGAAAAACAGCTCCAGCTGCAACAACAAGTGGTGTGGCTTCTACAACTAAATCGGTTAATGTTACCGCTGTTACAGGTGGAGGTGCGCTTCAACCTAATACAGAATACGAGTATTATGTTCGTACTATGTGTGGAGATGAAAAAGGTAATAGTATTTGGATCGGACCTTTCGTTTTCCGTACTAATTGTGGTGTTTATTCTCTTCCGTTTTGGGAAGGATTTAATGCAGATTCTGAAACAACAAGATGTTGGGAAATAATTGATGGCAATAAAGATTCAACATCTCCTACAAGTAGTGGGATTTGGCAACCTTACGCATATACGTATTATGAAGGTAGTGGATCAATGTATTTTTATGGATATACAACAGATCAAACGAAATTGCCACATAATGATTGGTTGATTTCTCCAAAAATGAAATTTGTACCAGGTAAGACGTATCGTTTAAAATATCATTATCGTACATCTACAACGACTAGTTATGATTATGAATTTGAAGTATTGCTGTCAGATACAAATACTTTACCAGCAAGTTTTAATAAAACAATAGTTTCTAAGAAAAAATATCCAGCTTCGTCAAATTGGGTTGAGGAGTATGTGTTCTTTACTGGACCTACAGCTGACTTTAACATTGCATGGCATGTTACTTCACCTACAACAGGAACTTATTTATACATAGATAATGTGTTTATTGAAGAGGTAGAAGGATGTCCAGAACCATTGCCGTCATCTTTAGGAGCTAAAGATCCTGGGAAAAAAGATATAACTTTATTCTGGGAAGATAAATTTGGCGCTACTAAATGGGAATACTATATTCAAAATGCAGGTGGTAATAAACCAGCTAAAACTGATAAGGGAATTGCAGCTACAACAAAACAAGTTGTTGCTACAAAAGATGGAAAAGGTGATAATTTAAAAGGAAATACGGATTATGAATATTATGTTCGTACCGATTGCGGAAATGGACAATATAGTATATGGTCAGGACCGTTTAAGTTTACCACGTTATGTGATTATTATGAAGCGCCATTCTGGGAAGGATTTAATAGTAATGAAGTTCAGTATCGTTGTTGGAGTACAATGGATAAAGCAGGTGTTATAAAAGGCATTACAAGTCCATGGACATTTAGCACATCTTCTTATGAAGGAGATAGAGCGGTTTATTTCTCACGCTATGATGTTAATAAAACTCCTTTTAATGATTGGTTGATTTCTCCTGATATTGATTTAGATGGAGGTATGTATATTTTAAAATATCATTATAAAACAAATACTACAGCAACTCATAACCCTGAGTTTGAAGTTGTATTATCTAATAATGGAATTGTAGCTAGTGAGTTTAAGAAAGTATTAATACCTTCTACAATTAAACGAGAAGCAAATTATGTAGAAGAGGTTGTGTTTTTTAGTGGAGTAACAGGTAAATCAAATATTGCTTGGCATGTAAATGCAAAAGATACGCAGTATTCATATCTATATTTAGATAATGTTATTTTGAAGAAAGTAACAACGTGTCCAGAGCCTTATGCTGTAAAAACAAGTAATCCAACTAGTACAACAATTGATGTTTCTTGGTCTCAAATGCCAGGTATTACTAGTTGGGAAGTTATCGTTGTTCCTTATGGTAGTCCTGCTACTGCTACACCAATTAAAACAGTACAAGTTACAGGAACACCGTCAACAACAATTTCTGGATTAGATTTAAGTACTGCTTATGCTGTTTATGTATTTGCAAAATGTAATGCAGATTCAAAGAGTGATCCGTCTACTGTTGCTAATTTTATTACTCAAATGGGTAATAATAGAGATTGTGGAACAGCATTAACAATTCCTGTAACTGACAATTCATTGTGTTCAGCTACAGTAAAAGGTTCTTTATTTGGTGCATTACCATCAAGTATACCAGCGCCTACATGTAATACTAGTATTGTTAAAGATGCTTGGTTTGAATTTACAGCACAGAGTGCACAGCATTTCTTGAATATTTCAGAATTATTTTCTTTAAGTAATCAAACACTGTCTGTAAACGTAGCATTATACAATCAACCATGTAATACTTTGGTTGGTGGAACGGCTAGAGAGTGTTTTGTTCTGTCAGCAACTACACCAGGAAGAATGTTAACAAACTTGGTTATTGGTCAGAAATATTATATTCGTATAGGGGTTTCAGGTACTTCTAATTCAGATCTATTGTTTGAGTTATGTTTAAGCACTCCTAAGTATTTAGATACCGCAGATCAGCCTTATACTGTTGAACAATTAATAAAGGATGTTCTTGTAGTTTCAGATTGTGATTTAGTTTCTAATGTAACATCTAGAACAGGAAGTAATTTTGGAGAAGGAAATGGTATTGGTTATTTTACCAATGAGTCTAATTTGTTTCCTTTCAAAGAAGGAATTGTTTTAGCAACCAACGGCAGACAGTATGTGCCAGGTCCTCAAACAGGTGCGCATGGAAGTAATTCATATAATTGGCTTGGAGATACAGATTTGGATAGATTATTAATTAAAAATGGGCAAACAGCTGGTACAAATAATGCTTCTGTATTAGAGTTTGATTTTGTGCCAATTGTAGAAAATATTGCGTTTAATTTCTTATTTGCATCAGAAGAATATGGTACTTTTCAGTGTAGTTTTGCTGATGTATTTGCATTTTTCTTGACAGATTTAACCACAGGAGAGGTAACAAATTTAGCAGTTATACCAAATACTAATATTCCGGTTGCAGTAACTACAATTAGAGATAAAAAGTATAATACTGGTTGTGAAAGTGCTAATATTGATTATTTTGGTAAGTATTTTGGTACAAATGGATTACTACCAATATTAGATCCGATTAATTATAGAGGAATGACAACACCTTTAATTGCTCAATCTAAAGTACAGCCAGGGCGTAAATACCATATTAAATTAGCCATTGCTAATTACAGTGATACTGCTTATCAAAGTGCAGTATTCTTAGAAGCAGGAAGTTTTAATTTAGGTAGTTTAGATATGGGAGCAGATTTAACAGTTGATAATGGAACAGCTTTATGTAATGGAGAGCTTCGTGAAATTAACTCTGGTTTAGTAGGTGATCCTGAAGTTGTATCTATTACTTGGTATAAAGACGGAAAGTTAATTGAGGGAGAACATAACCCATCTTTATTTATTAATGAAACAGGAACCTATAAAGTAATAGGTCATTATAATGATATTAATTGTGAAATTGCAGGTGAAGTTTTCGCTGAAATTTTCCCACCAATTCATACTGTAGTTAATGAAGCATTAAAAATTGATTTGTGCCGTTTTGCTACTGAAGATTTGACGATTGATTTAACTAACTCAACTAAAGATGTGTTTAGTAAAGTGGATGATTCAAATTATTCTTTAGAGTTTTTCTATGACGAAAATGCTAAGGAATTAATTGAAATACCTGAAGAATATATATTAGAAAATGGTAGAATAGATCATAAAATTTATTATAAAATTGTTGATCTACGCACAGGATGTACAGAGGTATTTAATTTTAATATCAAGTTTAATGAAGGTAGTATTCCTAAAAAACCAATAGATGTTTTAGTTTGTGAATCTTATGCGTTGTTGAATACAGAGGATAATCAAATGTATTATACAGAGCCAGGAGGAAAAGGTACTAAGTATAAAGGAGGTGATATTTTAGGTCCAGGTATTCATAATCTATTCTTGTTCCAAGATAATGGAGATTTCTGTTATGAAGAAGTAGCCTTTAAAGTAGAGGTAACAGATCGTATAGATTTAATGGTTATTGAAGATCAAACATTAGAATGTGAAATTTATGAGTTGCCAGAACTTCCAATAAATAACAAATATTTTATAGAAGTAGAGGGTACTCGTTTTGAGCTTTTACCAGGAACTTTGATTCCTCAAACTAATACAAAAGTCTATATTGTTGCAGAATCTCTTAATAAGATTTGTTATGATGAAACTAGTTTTGTTGTTAGGTATAATGACTGTCCAATACCAAAAGGTTTTTCTCCAAATGGAGATGGTATCAATGATCGTTTTGATTTAAGTAATCATGGAGTAACTAGCATCAAAGTTTATAATCGCAATGGTACAGAAGTTTATTCTCATGGCTTAGGATATACAAATCAATGGGATGGTAAGGACAAAAAAGGTAAAGAGTTATCTTCAGGTACTTACTATTATGTAATCCAAGCATTTGAAAAAACCAGAACAGGTTGGGTACAGATAAATAAGTAATAACTTAGAATAGAAAAAGAGTGTGAAGATCATTTCACACTCTTTTTTTTTACTCTTGTTAATTTTTAACATTTGATGTTAATTTTATGTAAAAAAAAATTATATATTTACCACTGAGGATTTAGATAGTATCAATTAATGTTTTAAAAACCCGATCTTTATGAAGAAAATATATACTCTTGTCGCTAGTTTATTCTTATTGGGAACAATTAATGTTAACGCTCAACAAGATCCACAATACACTCAGTATATGTATAATATGAGTATTGTGAACCCTGCTTATGCTGGCTCTAAGGATGCAGTATCAATGGGTGCGTTGTACAGAAAGCAATGGGCTGGCTTTGATGGAGCTCCGTCAACAGGAACCCTTTTTATCAATAGTAGAGTTGGTAAGAAAGTAGGTGTTGGTTTATCGTTTATTAATGATAAAATTGGACCTGTAACAGAGAATAATGTTTATGGAGATTTCTCTTATACTTTGGATTTGGGAGGAGTGCATAAATTAGCATTAGGATTAAAAGCAGGTTTAACGTTTCATAGCGCTGATTATTTTTCTCAAATTGGTAACGGATATACAATTGATCCTGATGATCCAGCGTTTGGAGCAGATAGTAAAAAAACATTTTTTAATACAGGTTTAGGAGCTTACTATTATACAGATAAATATTATATTGGTTTGTCTGTACCTAATATGATTGAAGAATATTATTTAAGTTTTGACGGAAAAGATTATGGACAAAGAAAAATGCATATGTTCTTAACAGGAGGTTATGTGTTTGATTTAGATTCAGATTGGAAATTTAAGCCATCAACAATGATCAAGTACGCTGCAAATTCTCCAGTGTCTTTTGATCTTAGCGCAAACTTCTTATATGCTAATAAATTTGAAGTTGGAGCAACTTATCGATTAGATGATGCTGTTGGAGCAATGGTTAATTATAGAGTAACTCCTCAATTAAGAGTAGGCTATGCTTATGATTATGTAACTTCAGATATCAATAAAGTAGCGAAAGGATCTCACGAATTTATGATTTTGTATGATATCTTTTTATCTAAAAAAGTATCGAGTTCTTCACGTTACTTCTAATACAAACCAGATCAATAATTATATAGGATGAAGTTAAGAAGAGTTTATTTTAGTTTATTACTAGCAGGTTTGTTTGCTTCTCAATCGATGAGCGCACAAGAACCTAAAAAAACTCCCTTAGAAATTGCAGACGAACATTATAAACACTACGAATTTGTAGATGCGGCTAAAGTTTATCAAAAGTTAGTTAGGGGAGCAAAAACTGATAATTATGTTTATTTACAATTAGCAGATTGTTACTATAATGTTTTTAATACGGTTGAGGCGGCAAAGTTTTATGGCAAGGCGCTAGAGAAAGATCCAACTTTAGATTCTGAAATTTACTATCGCTATGCACAAATGCTAAAAGCAAGTGGTAGATATGATTCTGCTAATGCAGCAATGAAAAAATTTGCAGAACGCAATCCAGAAGATCAAAGAGCAATTGCATATTTGCGCGAACCAGATTATATTCCTCGTTTACGTGAGCAAGAAGAGTTATTTACTTTTGAAGAATCTGGAATCAATGACCGTCAAGGAAATGATTTCGGTGCATTTTTAACAGCAGGAGATACGCTGTATTTTGCATCGACTCGTAAAGGAAACAATGATAAAAAGAAATATGGTTGGGATAATCAAGGATATTTAGATATTTATCAAGCTAAATATAAAAATGCAGATGATCCTTTATACGATGTAGAACCTGTTTCAGAATTAAATACAAAGTATCATGATGGGCCTGCAACGGTAACAGGAGATGGAAATACAATGTATTTTGCAACAGAAAGTTTCCGTCAAGGAAAATTCGTAAAAAATAAAGCAAAATTAATTAAACTTGGAAAAGTTAGCGTTTATCGAGCTACGAAGAAAAAAGGAAAATGGACCGATTTTGAACCAGTTCCTTTCAACGGAAGCGATTATTCGGTAAGTAATCCAAGTGTAAGTAAAGATGGTCGTACATTATATTTCTCTTCAGATATGCCAGGTACTATGGGTAGTACAGATATTTGGAAAGTAGATATTGATGAGAACGGAAATTACGGAACTCCTGTAAACATGGGAAGTCAGGTAAATACTGAAGGAAGAGAATCTTTCCCTTTTATTTCAGATGACGGAAAATTATATTTCGCTTCTGATTCAAGAAAAGGTTTCGGTGGATTGGATATTTATGTTGTAGATTTAGCTATTCCTGAAGCAGATCCTAAAAATTTAGGATCGCCAATTAACACTGCTAAAGATGACTTTGCTTTTTCGTTCTACGCAGATAAAAACATTGGGTTTTTCTCAACAAATAGAATCGGACGTGACGATATTTATAAAGCAAAACCAATCTGTAATACAGAAATGTACGTAACGGTTACTCATAGAGATACTGGTGCGGTGTTAGAAGGAGCTAAAGTAGACATCTTCGATGATCGTAAAAATCTAATTGAAACGAAATACACAGATCGTAGAGGAATTGTGGAATACGTTGTAGACTGTGGAAAATTTTACCACTTACAAGTAGACAAGGAAGATTTTGAAGGTAAGTCATTAGAAGTGCCATTAAATAAAAAAGGAGGTCGTCAATTGGTAAATGTTGCACTTCGTCCAATTGAAGTAATTATCGAAAAAACAGAAATTATTTTAGGAGATATTTATTTCGAATACAACAAATCTAATATTACTCAGCAAGGTGCGTTTGAACTTGACAAATTAGTAAAAGTAATGAAGCGTAATCCTGCAATGAGAATTAAGATTGGTTCTCATACAGATAACAGAGGTAGCGATACTTACAACCAGAAATTATCTGATAATAGAGCAAAAACAACAGCTCAGTATGTAATTTCTAAAGGTATTGAGCCTTACAGATTAGAGTCTCAAGGTTATGGAGAAAGCAAACCGAAGATCAACTGTAAAGAAAATTGTTCTGAAGAAGAACATGCAATCAACAGAAGAAGTGAATTTATTATTATTAAGTAATTAATTTCTCTTTATAAATTTTAAGAAGTCCTTACCATTTAGGTAAGGACTTTTTTATTATATTAGTTGAAGCTAATGGCATATTGTTTGCTAATTGATAATATTAAAACATTTAAATTAAAAAAAATGAAATCATTATATAATACAATTGCATGTGCGTTTATGGTGCTTTTTGCTTTAACAATGCAAGCACAAAAAACGGTTGTAACAGCAAATAGTTATGATATTTCTGACAATTTAGATTTGCAGGCTGTTGCATCAATCTTTGGAGATTCTAAAGATTTGGCAGATTTTGAAAGAAGATTAAATGATCCAAATATGCGCATCAATAATCTAGATTTGAATAACGATGGTTATGTTGATTATTTAAGAGTAATTGAAGTGACAGAAGGATATTCGCATTTAATCGTAATTCAGGCTGTTTTAGGCAAAGATCTTTATCAAGATGTGGCAACAATTGAAGTAGAGAAAAATAAGAGCCGAAACACCGTTTCTGTGCAAATTATTGGTAATAGTTATTTGTATGGACCAAATTATATCTATGAACCTGTTTATGTAGCAACTCCGCCAATGTATAGTTTGTTTTGGTCTACCAGTTACAGACCTTATTATTCATCTTGGTATTGGGGATATTATCCTTCTTATTACAATTATTATGCACCATATTCAACACCTACATATATTGTAAATATTAATTATCACATTAATAGAAATAACAGATATGTGTATACAAATAACCGCTATAACAATAATGCAGGCGGATTGTATAGCAATGTGAGAGGAAATTATTATGAACGTACAAATCCTAATAATTCATTCTATCAAAGAAATAATGGCTATAATAATAGATATGATTTAGATAGTAAAAGAACAGTTGCAGATTATAGCACACGTGGCGATATGTATTCTAGAACTCCAAACAGAACGGAAGGAAATTATTCGAGAAATAATGTAAGAGCAGAAAATGTAAATTACAGCCGAGGACAACGAATTGATAACACAACAACTGTAAGCAGAGATAATTCTGATAACGTTAATTACAATTATAGAAACAATAATACTGAAGGAGTAAGATCATCATCATATTATTCTAGAGGATCAGTTAATGCATCAGATAAAATAAATGATGAAAGCGCAAAACGCCCAGTTTCTACCAATTCAACAGTAACACCGAGTAATAACAATTATTCAAGAGGCTCATCTTATTCTACATCGAATAATGCGCAACGTGTAGAATCAACAAGATATACACCTTCTACAAGTACTAATTCAAATTATTCAAGAAGTTCATCAAATTACAATACAACAACGCCAAGAAGCAATTCTAATTCTAATACAAACAATACTTATTCGCGTTCGTCAAATAGTAATTATAGCAACGGAAGTAATACTAATAATTATTCCAGAAGTTCATCTGGTTCAAGTTCAAGTGGTTCTTCAAATTATTCAAGAAGCAGTGAATCTTCTTCATCAAGAAGTAGTAATTATAGCAGATAAAAAAAACGAGCAGTATTTCCACTGCTCGTTTTTTTATTTATAAATCTGATTTAAAATTTCTGCCAAACGAAGTCCTCCTTTAAGTAACTGATTTTCTACCGTATCTTTAAAGTCATAAAAATAGCGATAACTTAAATTTTCGTTTTCTTCTGCGCTATTGTAAATGTTATTAGCAATAGAATACGAATCAAATATCCAATCTTCAAGACTTCCTGTAGTTAGGTTTTTATTGTACGCTTTTCCATTTACATCCAAAACTGTTGCATATTCTGTATAGCTATATTTGTCAAAATCAACCAAAGCAGAATCCCATAAACTGTGTAAATTAGTTGGTTTTCTAAACCATTCTACTTTTATTTTATTTCCACCTAAATCGCCAGGTCGCCCAACGTGCAATGGTTGATGAGCATCTCCAATTAAGTGAATCAAATAATATAGTTTTTGTTGTTTTTCTTTCATTGGTAGATCTTTATTTTTTAATTCTTCAATTAATAATAACGATCTTTTATACATATTTGCATCTGTAGAATTAGCTAATTCTTTATCAAATTCAGTGCGATCTAAGTTGCCTGGCATGTTGATATAATGCCAGCTATCGGCAAACTTCCATGCAGGATCTGATTTTACAAAGTCTGGCCAGTTTGCCCAATATGCCAATTTTTGTTCGCCAAGAATTTTTTTCAATTCCTTTTTTGCTTTCGGCGTTAAGTTTCTTTCTGCTATTTCAGCAACAACTCTATGTCCAATTGTTCCCCACGCAAATGTTGCCGCAGATTGAAAAAGGCATAACGCTAATAAGAAAGCGGATAAGATTTTTTTCATGATTTGTTTATTTGTTAAAAAGTGCTTTTAATTCAGTGGCATCACTTGGTGCCATTTTTCCAGCAAGTACCAAACTTAGTTGCTTTCTTCTTAAAGCAGCGTCATATCTTTGTTGTTCTAATTCTGTTTCTGGAATTATTTCCGGAATTGCTACAGGATTACCCATATCATCTACAGCAACAAAAGTATAAATGGCTTCGTTGGCTTTTATTTTCATACCCGATTCACGATCTTCAATCCAAACGTCTAAGTAAATTTCCATTGATGAAGTAAATGCTCTAGAAATTTTAGCTTCTACAGTTACTACGCTTCCTAATGGAATAGGACGGTTAAATGCAACGTGATTTACGGATGCAGTAACACATATTCTACGAGAATGTCTTCTGGCTGCAATACCTGCTGCTCTGTCCATTCTTGCCAATAACTCTCCACCAAACATATTGTTTAACGGGTTTGTTTCTCCTGGTAAAACCAAATCACTTGTTATAGTGGTTGATTCTGATACGTATTTTGCTTTCATAAAAAATATTTATGCAAAGATAGCATATTGCAAAAAAAA
Organism: Flavobacterium sp.; assembly: GCA_030151255.1. Classification (GTDB taxonomy): domain Bacteria; phylum Bacteroidota; class Bacteroidia; order Flavobacteriales; family Flavobacteriaceae; genus Flavobacterium. The sequence continues at coordinate 58,811 of JASLED010000067.1, read as the reverse complement.
ACCGAACGGTTTCCGTTCGGTTAGTATATTTAACTTTTTATTTAATAAAAATCCAAGCTTCTCTGTTAACAGTATTGTGGATTTTTCGTAAACTTTCTTTTGCTTGGTCATGTGTAGCAAAACTTCCATATAAAACAGGATACATTCCGTATTTGTTTTTTTCTAAGAATGAAGCATTTTCATAACCTTTTGCTTTTAACTTTTGTACTTCAATGGCTGCATTTTCTTCATTTCTAAAGGCAGAAGCTACAATATGATAGTTTAAACTTTCTTCTTTAATAGATTCTACTGGCAAAGAAATAGCATCAATAGATGGTTCTATAACAAATGTTGCTTGCTGTAATTTGTCTTGAATTTTGTTTTGCACATTGTTTTCAATAGACAAAGTTTGGTCGTTTACATAAGCGGTATAACCATTTTGTACCAAAATATTACCAATTCCTAATGTTAATACAACAACTGACGCATATTTGAAGAAATTGAATTTTGTTTTGCTTTTTGCTGTATTGGCTGGCGAATGTAATGAAACAACTTTGTTAGAAGCTTCTCTTTCAATTGCATTTACACCAACAGAAGACAATCCAAACGAAGTAGCTAAATAGTTTTGATTTTTGATAGGCTCAAATACAAGATTTTTTTCTTCGTTTAATTGAAAAGAACCAACAGAATCTAAGTGAAGTGTACCAAATGATTGTAATGTGCTATTCCAATCTTCTAGTATATCATTAATTTTAATCATCGCTTCATCGTGCGATATTCCTTCTTCAAGGGAAATATGATTCATTAATAATCCATCGTTATTTACAATGTTTTTATTGAATGAAATTCGTTTTTCGGGTGGAAAAAATAATTGTTTTTCTGCATCATAAAACGACGATTGAATTTCGGTAATAAAAGCACCGAATCCTGGAACAATAACGCATTGATAGCGATATAATAAAGCCGATATGTGTTGAGTCATCTTCATAAAAACAAAATTAAAGGAAACTAAAGGGATAAACAATTAAAAATTGAAAATATTAGTAAAAAACTTAATGCATTTATAATGTATAAAAATTGTAAGTTTGTTTTGATTCGTTTTTTTATTATTTATTGCCAATATACAATTTAAAATTGCTTAAAAAAGTTAATATTATGAATTTAGATGATTTGTTGTTTACAATGGCGCTTACAAAAGTAAAAGGGATAGGTCCGATTACTGCCAAAAAATTGATTGATAAATTTGGAACTGCAAAAAATGTTTTTGCGGCTTCCAAACAAGAGTTATTTAGACAAAAAGTAAATGAACAGATTGTTAAAAATTTTGGAGCTGTTGATATTTTAAAAGAAGCTGAAGTTGAGGTAAGAAATATTCAAGAGCAAAACATACAGCCAATTTTTTATAAAACAGCCGAATATCCAACGTTATTGAAGCAATGTGATGATGCTCCTTTGATACTTTTTTTAAAAGGAAAGAATATAGATAATTGGCAAAATAGAAATGTAATAAGCATTGTAGGAACAAGAAATCCAACAAAAAGAGGACAGGATTTTTGCAATGAATTTATTGAAGCATTAAAACCATATAATCCTATTATTGTTAGCGGTTTGGCTTACGGTATTGATATTTGTGCACATAAAGCAGCATTAGAAAACGGATTGGATACATTTGCAATTCTTGGTCATGGATTAAATCAACTTTATCCAGCACAGCATAGAAATGAAGCAAAAAAAATTTTGGAACAAGGCGGCTTGATAAGTGAATATTGGACTCAAAGTAAAATTGAACGCGAGAAATTTATTCAGCGCAATCGGTTAGTGGCTGGAATTAGCCAATCGGTTATTGTGGTTGAAAGTGCTATAAAAGGTGGATCAATGTCTACAGTAAATTTTGCTAATGATTACAATAGAGATGTTTTTGCCGTACCAGGCAGAGTAAGCGATATAATGAGCCAGGGTTGTAATGAGTTAATACGCTCGCATCGAGCACAATTATTAACCAGTGCAGAGGAGTTTATAACTGCTTTAAATTGGGATATAATGGCAAAGGATGTAAAACTTATTCAACCAAAATTATTTCTTAATTTAAACGATGAAGAACAAATAGTTTACGATTTTCTTCTAGAGAAAGAAAAGGAATTATTGGATATTATAGCTATTGGGTGCGAACTACCGATTTATAAAGTAAGTACTATTTTGTTACAATTAGAGTTACAAGGTTTGGTGCGCCCGTTGCCAGGAAAGTATTTTGAAATTATACCATAAAAAAAGATAGCCTTTTGGCTATCTTTTTATTATACTTTTGTATATCCTAATTTTTCTCGTACTCTCGCTAAAGTAGCATTTGCAATAACAACAGCTTTATCAGAGCCTATTTGTAATAATTTATCTACTTCTTCCAAGTTATTGATGTAGTAAATATATTTTTCTCTGATATCTTTAAATTTATAAGTTATAAGCTCATAAAGTTCTTGTTTTGCATGTCCATATCCGTAGTTTCCAGCCAGGTATTTAGCTCTTAACTCTTCTATTTGTTCTGGAGTAGCAAGTAATTTATAAATTGTAAATACATTACAAGTATCAGGGTTTTTAGGTTCTTCTAGCGGTGTACTATCTGTTTCTATTCCCATAACTTGTTTTCTCAGCGTCTTGTCATCTAAGAAAATGTTAATTGTATTATTTCTCGATTTGCTCATTTTGTTTCCGTCTGTTCCAGGAACAATCATTACTTCTTCTGAAATTTCAGCATCTGGTAAAACGAAAGTTTCTCCCATTTGATGATTAAATCGAGAAGCAACATCACGAGTAATTTCTAAGTGTTGTAATTGATCTTTTCCTACAGGAACAATATTAGCATCATACAATAAGATATCTGCAGCCATAAGCATTGGATAAGTAAATAATCCTGCATTTACGTCAGATAAAACATCTGCTTTATCTTTAAAAGAGTGAGCCAACGTTAGTCGTTGAAAAGGAAAAAAACAACTTAAGTACCATGATAGTTCTGTCGTTTGCGGTACGTCAGACTGGCGGTAAAAAGTTACATGATTAACATCTAAACCACAAGCAAGCCAAGTAGCCGCAACACTATAGGTGTTTTCCTGTAATGTTTTTGCATCTTTTATTTGCGTTGCCGAGTGTAAATTCGCAATAAAAATAAAAGACTCATTCTCTTTGTTATTTGCCATTTCTACAGCTGGTAGAATAGCCCCTAAGAGATTCCCTAAGTGTGGAGTTCCTGTACTTTGAACTCCTGTTAGAATTTTAGCCATTGCGTGTTTGTATTTTTATATAAACAACAAAGATAAAGGATTTGTATGTATTGTTTCTTTATTTTGCATAGTATTGTTTTTACCTATTTTTATTTTTTACATTTGAGGCTTACCATTTTTGAATTTTTCTTTCAATTAGATGAAGTATTTTAAAATTGCATTAAGTATTGTTTGGCGTTCTTGGTTTTATCTTTGGATGCTTTTAGTGATTATTGTTTTATCGCCTTTTTTATTGGTTACTATCGGATCAATTAATACTTATCCTTCCTTTTATAAAATTGCGAGAATTTGGGCAAAACTTACTTTTTTTGGAATGGGAATGTCCTATCATATCGAGAACAAACATAAGTTAGAGCCTAATAAAAGTTATATGTTTATTGCTAATCACACATCTATGATGGATATTATGATGATGTTGATTTTAATAAAAGATAATCCGTTTGTATTTGTTGGAAAAGCAGAGTTGGCCAAATTACCTATTTTTGGATTCTTTTATAAAAAAACTTGTATTTTAGTTGATAGAAATGACGCAAAGAGCAGACACAAGGTGTTTGAAAGTGCTCAAGAGCGTTTAAATAAAGGTTTGAGTATTTGTATTTTTCCTGAGGGAGGAGTGCCAGATGACACAGCAATTGTTTTGGATAAGTTTAAGGATGGAGCATTTAGATTAGCTATTGATCATCAAATTCCAATTGTTCCAATAGCATTAGGGAAGTTAAAATACTTCTTTCCATTTTCTTGGGGTAAAGGTTATCCAGGAAAAGTACCTGTTTACTTATTTGAAGCAATATCAACTGATGGAAAAACACAAAATGACAAGAAAATAGTAAAAGAAGAGAGTTATAATTTGATTTATGCTTCAGTAGAAAAATGGGAAGCAGAGATAGAAAAATAAAAATTGAAAGAGGGAATCATTTGATTCCCTCTTTTATCTTAAGCTTCTTCTCTATTTTTTATTTCTTCTTTAATCTTAATTTCTAATTCTTCCATCAGCTCTGGATTATCTTTAATTAAAGATTTAACAGCATCTCTACCTTGCCCTAATTTTGTTTCACCATAGCTAAACCAAGAACCACTTTTCTTTACAATTTCATATTCAACTGCTAAGTCAAGTACTTCTCCTACTTTAGAAACACCTTCGCCGTACATAATGTCAAATTCTGCTGTACGGAAAGGAGGCGCAACTTTATTCTTAACGATTTTTACTTTTGTTCTATTTCCAATTACATTCTCACCATCTTTAATTTGAGTAGATCTACGAATATCAATACGAACCGAAGCATAGAATTTTAATGCGTTACCACCTGTTGTGGTTTCTGGGCTACCAAACATTACTCCAATTTTATCACGCAATTGGTTGATAAAAAATACAGTACAGTTTGTTTTGCTAATTGTTGAAGTAAGTTTTCTAAGTGCTTGTGACATTAAACGAGCGTGTAATCCCATTTTAGAATCACCCATATCTCCTTCAATTTCTCCTTTTGGAGTTAAGGCAGCAACTGAGTCAATTACTACAATATCTACAGCACCAGAACGAATTAGATTTTCTGCAATTTCCAAAGCTTGCTCACCATTATCAGGTTGAGAAATAATAAGATTATCAATATCTACACCCAATTTTTGTGCGTAAAAACGATCAAAAGCATGTTCTGCGTCAATAAATGCTGCAATTCCGCCTGCTTTTTGCGCTTCTGCAATGGCATGTAGTGTTAATGTTGTTTTTCCTGATGATTCAGGTCCGTAAATTTCTATAATTCTTCCTCTTGGATATCCTCCCACACCTAAAGCTAAATCGACTCCTAATGAACCTGAAGATATAGTTTCAACTTCTTCAACAGCTTTATCGCCTAATTTCATTACTGTTCCTTTACCGTAGGTTTTATCTAATTTATCTAATGTAAGCTGTAATGCTTTTAATTTAGCTTCTTTATCTGCACTCATTTCTATAAAAATTTAATTTTACTAATGTAAAAATAAGATAAATATTTTATAGTGCAATGATAAGAAGTAATTATGCTATAAAATATAGCAACTGAATTTAATACTTATTACAACTAAATTAGTTGAAATGATGAAAATGAGTATGTAGTTCTGTTAGTAAAAAAAACTAAAGAAGATGAAGCGAATACAATGAAATTTCTTGATGTATGTATATTTCAGAAAAATTGTCTTTTTATTGATTAATTTTTAGAAATCGATGTTTAAAATAATTTTTTTTCAACAAAAGTTGATTGTCATTCTATTCTTGTATATACCTTTGCAAATATATTCAGGATAATGTGTTCATATATTAATAGAATAATTTAAAATAAAATATAGTAATGCCACAATGTAATAGCCATCTTAGTAAAGTAAGTGTAGGTACGCTTTTAGTTACCTTAGGGATCATTTATGGTGATATTGGAACATCTCCTTTATATGTAATGAAGGCGATAATGGGACGCAGTACAATAAAAGAAGAAATTGTATTAGGCGCTATTTCTTGTGTGTTTTGGACGCTAACGTTACAAACAACAATTAAATATGTTTTTTTGACGCTAAAGGCTGATAATAATGGCGAAGGTGGAATTTTTTCGTTGTTTACTTTGGTAAAGAAATTAAAAAAAACATGGCTTATTGTACCTGCAATTATTGGAGGTAGTGCTTTGCTAGCAGATGGAATTATTACTCCGCCAATTTCAATTTCTTCGGCAGTAGAAGGTTTAAAAATCTATTCACCTGATTTGGCTACAATTCCTATTGTTATAGGAATTTTGTGTGGAATCTTCTTTATTCAGCAATTTGGTACAAAAACAATAGGAAAGTTTTTTGGACCAATGATGTTGATTTGGTTTTTAATGTTGGGAATTTTAGGATTTAGTCATTTAATTGGTAATTTATCGGTTTTAAAGGCATTAAATCCATATTATGCATTCCATTTATTATCTATCCACTCAGAAGGTTATTTTGTATTAGGATTTGTTTTCTTATGTACAACGGGGGCAGAAGCTTTGTATAGTGATTTAGGGCATTGTGGAATTAAAAATATTCGTATTAGCTGGGTATTTGTAAAAACAATGTTGGTTTTAAGTTACTTCGGGCAAGGTGCTTTGCTTATTGAGTATGCTGGGCAAACTTTGATCGATTTATCTCCAAATTCAGATCAGCCTGCAAATCCTTTCTATCTTGTAATGCCAGAATGGTTTTTGCCTTTCGGAATTGGAATTGCAACAATGGCAGCAGTTATTGCTTCTCAAGCATTAATTAGCGGATCTTTTACGTTGATTAATGAAGCTGTTCGATTAAATCTTTGGCCAAAAATCAGAGTAAAATTCCCTACAAATATTCGCGGTCAGCTGTATATTCCATCCATCAATTTTTTGTTGTTTATTGGTTGTGTGTTTGTTGTTTTGCATTTTAAAGAATCGGGCAACATGGAAGCAGCATACGGATTAGCAATTACGCTTTGTATGATTTCTACAACTATTTTGTTGGGGTATTTTATGGTGCTAAAGCGCGTACATATTTTATTTATTATTCCGGTTGTAATTATTTATTTGGCTATCGAAATATCATTTTTTATTTCAAATATCCAAAAATTCTCACACGGTGGTTATGTAACTGTTTTTATTGCTGGAATTCTAGCTTCAGTAATGACCATTAATTATTTAGGAAAAAAGATTAGAAGAGGCTACACCGATTTAGTTGATATTGCTGATTATGAACAAATTTTAGACGATTTAAGTCAAGATCAAACAATGCCTAAATATGCTACAAATTTGGTGTATTTAACAAATTCATTTTATCCTGGTCAAGTAGAATATAAAGCCATGTATTCTATTATTAATAGAAGACCAAAAAGAGCTGATAATTATTGGTTTGTACATGTAAATGTTATTGACGAACCTTATAAATTAGCTTATCGAGTGGTAAAACACGGGCCAAATAAAAACATTTTGCGTGTGGATTTTTACCTCGGATTTAGAAATGAACAACGTATAAACGTATTGATGAAGCAAGTTGTAAATGAGCTAATGGAAAGTGGAGAAATTGATATTACAAGTCGTTATGCTTCATTAAGTGAAAAGAAAATGATTGGCGATTTTGAATATGTTTTAATTGAAAAAGAACTGTCTTACGATAATGATTTGCCAATGAAAGAAAAGATTATTTTGGATTTATATGATTTTCTGAAGAAAATCTCTTTGTCAGAAGAAAAGGCATTCGGATTAGATAGCAGCGCTGTAAAAATTGAACGCTTTCCTTTAATCATTAATCCAATAGAAGATCTTCCTTTAAAACGAATAAAAGATTAATCGATTGATAAATAACAAGATAAGGGTAAATTATACGTAAAAGGTATAATTTACCCTATTTTTTTTGAATACAAAATAATATCTTTGCATCGAAATTCTTCCATTTTAGAATTTCACCATTTTTATATTCTTCACTTATAAAATATATAGCATGCAACTGTATAACACTTTAAGCGCGGAGGAAAGAGCACAACTTATAGAGCAAGCAGGAGAGAAACGCTTGACTTTGTCTTTTTATGCCTACGCCAAAATTCAAAACCCAGAACAATTTAGAGATGATTTATTCCTAGCTTGGAACCAATTAGATGCGCTTGGGCGCACTTATGTTGCCAAAGAAGGAATCAATGCACAAATGTCTGTTCCAGCCTCAAATTTTGAAGCTTTTAGAGCTACGTTAGAAGCTTATGATTTCATGAAAGGCATTCGTCTAAATGTTGCTGTTGAACAAGATGATTTATCATTTTTAAAACTAACAGTAAAAGTTAGAAACAAAATTGTTGCTGATGGTTTAAACGATGAAACCTTTGATGTAACCAATAAAGGAATTCATTTAAGAGCAAAAGAATTTAATGCTTTATTAGAAGATCCAAACACTGTTGTTGTTGATTTTAGAAATCATTATGAAAGTGAAGTTGGTCATTTTGTTGGAGCTATTACGCCAGATGTAGATACATTCAGAGAGTCATTGCCAATTATTAAAGATCAATTAGACGAAATTAAAGAAGATAAAAATCTTGTGATGTATTGTACAGGGGGAATTCGATGCGAAAAAGCTTCGGCCTATTTCAAACACCACGGATTTAAAAATGTTTACCAATTAGAAGGTGGTATTATCGAATATACACGCCAAGTTCGCGATGAAGGATTAGAGAGCAAGTTTATTGGTAAAAACTTTGTGTTCGATCATCGTTTAGGTGAACGTATTACAGATGACGTTATTTCTAGCTGTCATCAGTGTGGAAAGCCATGTGATACACACGTAAACTGCGCAAACGAAGCATGTCATTTATTATTCATCCAATGTGATGAATGTGCCGAAGCAATGCACGGCTGTTGTTCTAACGAATGTTTGGAAATCGTTCAATTGCCAGAAGCCGAACAAAAACAATTGAGAAAAGGAATTCAGAAAGGAAATTTAATCTTCAAAAAAGGAAGATCTGAATCATTAAAATTTAAGGCAAACGCAACAGAAACCAAACCAGTAGTTCCTGTAAAAGTTAGTGCTGTAACACAAATTCGAAAAAAACAAGCAGAGCGTAAAGTTTTGGTAGGCACAGTACAACATTATTTTACCAAGGCAAATGTGGGGCAATTTTTGATAGATAAAGAAATAAACCTTGGAGATAAGATTGCTATCGTTGGACCAACAACGGGAGATGAACGTTTGATTCTTGAAAAAATGTTGGTAAACGGACAAGAAGTAACGAAAGTAAATGAAGGAGATAGAATGACGCTGGAATTGAATTTCCGTGTTCGTAAAAACGATCAAATATTTAAAATAATAGAGTAAATATAAGTTATGACAGTTTCAGGAAAAGTTGAATTAATGGCTCCTGCAGGAGATTTTGAATCACTTCAGGCAGCAATAGATAATGGAGCAGATTCTGTATATTTTGGTGTAGATCAATTAAATATGCGTGCAAGATCTACGGTAAATTTTTCGGTAGATGATTTGCCAGAAATTGTAAAGCGTTGCAACGAAAAGCAAGTGCGTACGTATTTAACATTAAATACCATTATTTACGATCATGATTTATCTGTTGTAAAAACACTTTTAAACAAAGCAAAAGAAGCAGGGCTAACAGCCGTAATTGCTTCAGATCAGGCTGTAATTGCTTCTGCAAGAGCAATTGGTTTGGAAGTGCATATTTCAACTCAACTGAACGTAACAAATATTGAAACCGTAAAGTTTTACAGTCTTTTTGCAGATACAATTGTATTGTCAAGAGAATTGAGCTTACGTCAAGTAAAAATGATTACCGAAGCAATTAAACGCGAAGAAGTAAAAGGACCTTCGGGAAATTTAGTAGAAATTGAAATTTTTGGTCACGGTGCCTTATGTATGGCAGTTTCAGGTAAATGTTATTTGAGCTTACATTCACACAATTCTTCTGCAAATAGAGGAGCGTGCAAGCAAAATTGTCGTAAAAAATATACGGTTATTGACCAAGACAGTGGTTTTGAAGTAGAGATTGACAACGAATATATGATGTCGCCAAAAGATCTTTGTACAATTGATTTCTTGGACCAAGTTATTGAGGCGGGAACCAAAGTATTAAAGCTAGAAGGACGCGGACGCGCGCCAGAATATGTGGCTACCGTAGTTCGAGCTTATCGCGAAGCAATCGATGCAATTGCAGAAGGTACTTATACCAAAGAAAAAGTAGCTGAATGGATGAAAGCGTTGGAAACTGTTTATAACAGAGGTTTCTGGAGCGGATATTATTTAGGACAAAAATTGGGTGAATGGAGTGATAATCCTGGAAGCAATGCAACACAGAAGAAGGTTTATGTAGGAAAAGCAGCACATTATTTTCAAAAAGCCTCAATCGGTGAATTTAAAATTGAAGCTTATGATGTAAAAATAGGCGATAAGATTTTGATAACAGGACCTAGTACAGGTGCTCAGGAATTAATTATCGAAGAGCTTTATGTAAATGAAATAGCTGTAGAAAAGGCAAGAAAAGGAGATGATTGTACCATTAAAATTCCTTTTAGAATTCGTCTTTCTGATAAAATGTATAAAATTGTAGCAACAGAATAATGATTGTAATTACTTTACAACGAGATAAGTGTATAGGCTGTAATTATTGTGTTGAGGTTGCGCCAAACCAATTTCAGATGTCTAAAAAAGACGGAAAAACGGTTTTGCTAAAATCTGTAAATAATAAAGGATTTCATACAATAAAATCGTCAGATTATACTATTTTAGAAAGCAGCGAACTGGCCCAAAAAGTATGTCCTGTACATATTATAACCGTAAAAGAAGTATAAAAATGAAAAAGATATATTATTTAAGTACATGCACAACATGTAAACGAATTTTGAGTGAATTGCCAAACCTAGAAAGTTTTGAACTACAGGAAATAAAAAAAAATCCTGTTACGGCAAACGAATTACAAGAAATGTACAGTAAAACAGGAAGTTATGAAAAACTGTTTAATAAACGCGCACAACTTTATAAAGCCAGAGGATTAAAAGATCAAAATCTACAAGAAGAAGATTTTAAAGCATTAATAGAAGAGCATTATACTTTTCTGAATCGTCCAGTAATTTTTATAGGGAATGATATTTTTGTAGGAAATAGTAAAAAAGTAATTGAAGAAGCAATTGTAGTTGCTTCTAAATAAAAATTAAAACAGATATTTTAAATAGCCAAAGTGAAAACTTTGGCTATTTTTTTTATAAAATGAGTATTACAAAGAGTAAAAAAGTAGGTTGCCTATATATATATTAAAAAATAAAAAATATTTTAAAACGTAACAAATTGTTTATTAGTTATTTGAGTTTGTTTAGTGTTTTTTTTTCAAAAATAATGTGACCAATATCAGTTTTTGGTGTCTTAATAACGAAAAAGAAAAAACATTACGTTTAAAGTTCTTTGGTGAAATAGAAAAAAAGACACTATACTGAAAAATTATTATTATTGTTTATTAAGGGGTTCAATCGTAAAAATATACAGTATAGGAAATAAATTGCTATTAACTATTAAGGGGAAGAATTTTTTAGGTGATTATTATTTAACTTAACAATATCTGTAGGGATTTTGATTTATTTCAAAAAAGATATAATAAGTTCGGTGAAGTTTAGAAAAAAGGAGGTTTTTACCTCCTTTTTTTATTGTGATAAAATTAAAATTTTGTGGAAGAAGAATAGATTCTACTTAATTACTATCATTACCAATGAATTATTAGAGTTTTTATTACCTTTGTAGCTATTATTTTAGGAAATATGATACAATCAATGACAGGGTTTGGTAAAGCTTGCTTACAATTAACCACAAAGAAAATTACAATCGAAGTAAAATCTCTAAATAGTAAGAGTTTAGATTTGAATGTACGCATACCTTCAAGCTATAGAGAAAAAGAATTGACACTGAGAAATCAGATTGCACAAGAGCTTGAGAGAGGAAAAATCGATTTTTCTTTGTTTTGTGAAATCACAGCAGAAGAAACCTCAAATAAGATTAATGGACCTATTGTGAGAGCTTACATCAATCAGATGAAAGAAATTATTCCGAATGCTGATGAAACGGAATTAATGAAAATGGCTGTACGCATGCCAGATGCATTAAAAGTTGAAAGAAGTGAGTTTGATGAAAATGAATGGGCTCTTATTCAAAATGTTATTGATGATGCAATAAAAAGCATGAAATTGTTTCGTGCTAGCGAAGGACAATCTTTAGAAGACGAATTTAGAAAACGCATCAAAAATATTCGCACTTACATGGAGCATGTAATGTTGTTAGATAAAGAACGTATTATTACGGTAAAGGAACGTTTGCGCAATAATTTGCTAGAATTACAGCTGAATATTGACGAAAATAGATTTGAACAAGAATTGATCTATTACCTAGAAAAATTAGACATTACTGAAGAAACAGTTCGTTTATCTAAACATTTAGATTATTTTATCGAAACTTTAGAAAATGGTGAAGCAAACGGTAGAAAGTTAGGTTTTATTTCTCAAGAAATGGGACGAGAAATCAACACCATGGGATCAAAGTCAAACCACGCAGAAATGCAAAAAACAGTGGTAAAGATGAAAGACGAATTAGAAAAAATAAAAGAACAAGTATTAAACGTTCTGTAAAACAGAAAGCAACACAATATATAATGGCTAAAGGTAAGTTAATTGTTTTTTCAGCTCCATCAGGTTCAGGAAAAACCACTATCGTAAAACATCTTTTAGAACAAAAAGACTTAAATTTAGAATTTTCAATTTCATGTACATCAAGAGCAGCACGCGGAGGAGAAGAACATGAAAAAGATTATTATTTTATTTCTTTAGATGATTTTAAAAAACACATTAAAAATGATGATTTTTTAGAGTGGGAAGAAGTATATCGAGATAATTTTTATGGAACTTTAAAATCTGAAGTAGAACGCATTTGGGCTTTGGGTAAAAATGTGATTTTTGATATTGATGTTGCTGGAGGATTGAGAATTAAAAGAAAATTTCCAGACGAAACATTGGCTGTATTTGTAAAACCACCAAGTATTGATGAGTTAAAAATACGCTTAAAAAAGCGCTCAACAGAAAGCGAAGACAAAATTAATATGCGAATTGCAAAGGCATCAGTAGAACTTGCAACGGCGCCACAATTCGATACAATTATTAAAAATTATGACTTAGATACAGCAAAAGAAGAAGCGTATCAGTTAGTAAAAGGTTTTATCAAATAAAATATAAATGAAGATTGGTTTATACTTCGGAACGTTTAATCCTGTACATATAGGACATGTTGTAATTGCCAATCATATGGTTCAATATACCGATCTTGATGAGGTTTGGATGGTGGTAACACCTCATAATCCACTCAAAAAGAAAAAAGGATTATTAGAAGATTTTCACCGAATTCATATGGTAAATCTTGCAACATCAGATTATGATTATATTCGTCCGTCTGATATAGAATTTAATTTGCCTCAGCCTAATTATACAATTAATACAATGGCATATTTAAATGAAAGATACCCAAAGAATGAGTTTTCATTAATTATGGGCGAAGATAATTTGGATACGTTTACAAAGTGGAAAAATTACGATGTATTATTAGAACGTTATCCTATTTATGTTTATCCTCGTTTAGATAGAAATAGAGAATGCTCCGAATTGATGCATCATCCGAATGTTATTATGGTAGAAAATGCACCAGTTATAGAAATTTCGGCAACTTTTATACGCAATGCAATAAAAGAAGGGAAAAACATACAACCTTTATTGGATAAAGAAGTATGGAAGTATATTGATCATAATTTGTTTTTTAAGAAATAGTTAGCTATTATTTATAGTAAAAAGGGAATACTTTGGTATTCCTTTTTGTATTTTTATAGGATTCTAAAAAAAGGTTATGCTAAATTTCGAGTTATTTAATCCAACGCGATTATTATATGGAAAAGGACAAATTGCGTCTTTGTCTACATTATTAGATACAAACAAAAAAGTATTATTAGCTTATGGTGGCGGTAGTATTTTAAAAAACGGAATTTACAATCAGGTAATCGAAAGCTTAAAAGGTTTTGAAGTAATTGAATTTGCTGGAATTGAACTCAATCCAAAATACGAAACTTTGATGAAAGCAGTTGAGCTTATCAGAGTAGAAAAAATTGATTTTATTTTGGCTGTAGGCGGCGGCAGTGTGATTGATGGAGTAAAATTTATTTCGGCAGCAGTAAATTATTGCGGAAACACATTAGATATTGTACAAAAAAGAATACCTATTATTTGGGATGCTATACCTTATGGCACAGTGCTAACCTTGCCTGCAACAGGAAGCGAAATGAATTGTGGCTCTGTAATTACAATCGATGCAACTCACGAAAAACTGGCATTTATGTCAGAAAAGGTTTATCCGCAGTTTTCTATTTGCGATCCAACAGTTATTGCTTCTTTACCCAAACGCCAATTAGCTAATGGAGTTACAGATGCATTTGTTCATGTTTTAGAACAATATGTTACTTATCCACAAAATGCTCCATTACAAGATCGTTTTGCAGAATCAATTCTAAAAACATTGGTAGAAGTAGGGCCAAAAGTAGTAAACGATCCAACAGATTATGATGCAGCAATGAATTTTATGTGGTGTTGTACTATGGCATTAAACGGATTAATATCCAAAGGTGTTGCTGAAGATTGGGTAACGCATATGATTGGCCATGAATTAACTGCTTTATATGATATAGATCATGCTTGTACTTTGGCAATTGTTGGTCCAAACTTATACAGAGTAATGCTCGAAACAAAAAAAGAAAAACTTTGTCAATTAGGACAAAGGGTTTTTAATTTACAAGGAAGCAATGACGAAGAAGTAGCCTTGATGACAATAGATAAGCTAGTTGATTTCTTCCATTTATTAGGAATAAAAACTTCTTTAAGTAATTATACAACAGAATCTGATAAAGCAATCAATTGGATAGTTTCTCGTTTTGAAGCAAGAGGATGGACAGCAATGGGAGAAAAACAAAATATCACAATTCCAAAAATTAAAGAAATACTTTTGCTAAGTATTTAATAAAGAGTGATTTTGAATTTTAGTGATTTAAAAATATAAAAATTGAAATAAAAGTAAACGTATTCTTTTTGTAAGAGATTTCGAATCGAAATTAGCAAGATAGATGACATTCTTTGACGAATTAGTGTTTTCTTTAAGTTAAGTCAGTAGATATCTAATTGCTTACAATATGTTTTTTACTTACTTTTGACAGATTTATTACTTAAAATTATGAATGATTATCCAAAGTTTGCAGTAATTGGTGGAGGAAGTTGGGCAACTGCTATCGTAAAAATGCTTAGTGAAAACCTACAGCAAATTGCATGGTATATGAGGAATGAAATGGCGATAGAAGAGATAAAAGTAAATTGTCATAATCCTAATTACCTTAGCTCTGTCGAATTCGATATTGATCAGTTATTGCTAACCAATGATATAAATAAAGCAGTTTCTTACGCAGATTATGTAATATTTGCTATTCCATCGGCATTTTTAAATGAAGAAATGGAACGCTTATACGTAAGCCTAGAAAATAAGGTTATAATTTCTGCTATTAAAGGAATTATACCAGAAACTAGTTTAATTGTAGGAGAACATTTTCATACGATTTACAATATTCCTTATGATGATATTGCTGTAATTACAGGACCTTGCCATGCAGAAGAAGTAGCACTAGAACGTTTGTCTTATCTTACAGTAGCTTGTACAAATGAAGAGAAAGCAAGAGTGATAGACAAATGCTTAAGCAGTCATTACATAAAAGTAAAAATAACAGATGATATTGTTGGTACAGAATACGCAGCAATGTTAAAAAATATTTATGCTATTGCTTGTGGTATGGCGCATGGTTTGGGCTATGGCGATAACTTTCAGGCTTTGTTAATGAGTAATGCTATTCGCGAAATGAAAAAATTCATTAAGAAAGTACATCATATGAAGCGAAATATTAATAATTCGGCTTATTTAGGCGATTTATTGGTTACAGGTTATTCGTTATTCTCTCGTAATCGTATGTTTGGTAATATGATAGGTAAAGGATATACCGTAAAATCTGCACAAATGGAAATGAGCATGATTGCCGAAGGCTACTATGCAACAAAAAGTGCTTATGAATTAAATTTAAAGCACGGTGCTAAAACACCTATTATCAATGCAGTATATGATATTTTATACAACGGAAAAGATCCCAAAAAGACATTTAGAAAGCTAACAGAAAAATTAGATTAATTTTTTATTTTTTAGCGTCATATCGTATTTATATATAAAATATAGAGATAAGTATTTGTTAATCAAAAACTTATCTCTTTTTTTGCGATAATTATTTTTGACATCAAATAAGATGTAAATACCTATATGTCAGATTGTTAATTGTTTTTTCCTTGGAGAAAAATAGAAGATTTACTTTTGTACTCAAATAAATAAAAAAATATGGATCATTTAATTAACCATCCTGGTCTTTTGGCAATTTTCGGCATTGTTGTTTTTGTAATGCTTCTGCTTGATTTAGGAATTTTTAATCGAAAAAGTCATGAGGTTTCTACCAAAGAAGCACTTATTTGGACTGTAGTTTGGATTGGACTTGCCATGACATTTAGTGGAGTTATCTATTATTATATGGATTTTGAAAACTTTGCTCGTTTTCAGTCTGCTTATTGGATAGAAAAAGCGCTATCTGTAGATAACTTATTTGTGTTTATTCTTGTGTTTACCTTTTTTAAGGTTCCGAAAGAACTACATCATCGTGTATTGTTTTGGGGAATTATAGGCGCATTGGTTTTTAGAGCTATATTTATTTTTGCAGGAGTAGAATTAATCAATCATACTTATTTGCCTGCGTTTGAATTACTTGGAAAAGAAGTAGAAATAAACGTTGTATTAACCATTTTTGGGGCTTTTTTATTGATTTCTGGAATAAAATCTTGGTTTGCAAAAGATGATCATAACGAAGAGCAAGATTTATCAAAGAACTTTGCTGTACGAATGGTACACAAATTTTTTAAAGTAAGTGATGATTACGATGGAGAAAAGTTTTTTACAATTAAAAATGGCGTAAAAATGGCAACTCCGTTATTTGTAGCATTAATGGTTATTGAATTTACTGATCTTGTGTTTGCTGTTGATAGCATTCCTGCAATTTTTGCTATTGCGCCAGATGATCCGTTTATTTTATACACATCAAATATATTTGCAATTCTTGGTTTGCGTTCATTATATTTCTTGCTGGCAAACTTTATGGATAAATTTTCTAAGTTAAAATATGGCTTAGCAATCATTTTATCGTTTATTGGAGTTAAGATGATTATATCGCCATTTGTTCATGTAGATTCAATGGTTTCATTGGCAGTAATTGGTAGCGTTTTATTATTATCGGTAATTCTATCTTTATTATTTCCACCAAAGCCTACTGTATAAAACTAAAAACGGTCTGTTTAAAGAAACAGACCGTTTTTAGTATAAAAAGTTTACTTTGCTAAAATTCCTTTTTTATCAGAAAACTTTAATTCGGTTAGTACATCGTCCGAAATACTTTGTGCAGGAAACACGAAGTTTTTGTCAAAAAGTTTAGCTCCCTGAAAATAGGTAAGCATAAATGTATTGCTAAGGTCAAAAATAGCCTCATCCAACAATTCAACTTTTAAAGATTCGTTTGCGCCTAATGAAGGAAAAGCATGTCTAAAAATACTAGATGTGCGTTGCTCATCGTTTAATTCACCATCTGCTTTAGATACAATCATAATAGCTTCTATTGGTTCATTTGTATTATTAAATAAATAAGCATACCAAGCATCTTGTAAAAAATCATCGTTATATTCTTTTACAATTACTATTTCAACATCAGTAACTACAGGTATTTCAATATCTTTTTTCATGAGATTAAAATTTAAACAAAGATAAAATTATTTCTGCTATTCTACTTTTTTATGCATAAAAAACAAGTTTGGTCTGAAATTTGTAATACACAATACTCATAATGATAGTTTTTTTGGTTTAAGTTTTTAAGAAACCTCTTGGAGTAATTTTCGAGAGGTTTCTTTTTTTTCTTTGTAACGTTTGTGTAAGTTTAAGGACTAATTAATTGTTATTTAAAATTTATAGCGAATGTATAAGTGGTTTTTAGCATTAGAGAAAAAAAGTTTAGCAAGAGGCAACAAGAGTAAATTAGATGTTGTTGTTACAATCTTTAAATGGATTGGGATAGTTTATATCGGATTGATGATGTTGTTGTTTGGCTTTTCTGCTTATGAAATGGCCGAAGAATATTTTCCAAATCAAAGCGCAATACTTACGGTTAGTCGTTTTATTGTTTATTATTTTACAGTGGAGTTTACTTTCCGATTTTTTCTTCAAAAAGTGCCAACAGCAAGTATAAAGCAATATTTAATTTTAAATATTCCGCGTAAAAAAATTGTTGCTTTTTATGTAGGAAAAACTTTTTTCACCGCTTTTAACACAGTGCAATTATTATTTTTAATTCCATTTGCAATAATGGCTTATACTAAAGGAGAAAGTGCAATTACAGTTGTAGCTTGGAGCATTGGTATGTATTGTATTGTCCTTATGTTACATTCAATAACTATTATTACAAAAGCATATTCGCCTTTGTTTTATGCTGTTGTTGGTGTGGTTTGCGCCGGAGGTTTGTTACAATATTATGAAATTGTAGATCCAACAATTTATACGCAATATATATATAGTTTACCATATGTTTTTCCAGCTTCAGCAATAGCGTATTTTTTGATATTGATAATTGTAATTTATGTGCTATATCAATTTTATATAAAGCGATTGTATTTAGATAATTTTGGAGAAGGAAATGATAATATTGGACGAGATATACAATTATCTTGGCTAGATAATTTAGGTGGTTTTGCGCCTTTTTTACGTAATGATATTCGTTTAATTCTTCGTAATAAGAGAGCAAGAGTTACTGTAATTCTGAGCGTTCTATTTATGGGTTATGCATTGTTGGTTTATAATGATGAAGTTCCTAGTACGTTATTACTTGGTGCCTTTTTCTCTACTGGTGGATTTTTAATGATGTTTGGACAATATGTGCCAAGTTGGGATTCTGCTTATTACCCATTGTTTATGACTCAAAATGTTAGTTATGTAGATTATTTAAAGTCAAAATGGTTAATTATAGCTTTTGGAACACTTATATCTACTGTTCTATGTTTCTTCTATTATTTTATTTATCCTGAATTGTTTTATCTGATAATAGGGATGGGCATATACAATATTGGTATTAACGGTTATATTGTATTGTGGGGAGGGGCTTATTTAAAATCTCCAATAGATTTAACTTCATCAAAAGGTGTTTTTGGCGATAAAAATGCTTTTAGTTTGAAGTTATTATTAATTACACTTCCAAAGATGTTATTACCAATGTTGTTTTTTGTAATTGGCAATTTGATGTATCCTTTTTGGGGCGGAATTGGTTTATTGATTTTGTTTGGAATAATTGGCTTGTTTTTTAATAAACCAATTTTTGCCAAAATAGAGCAGATTTATAAAAGAGAAAAATACAAAGCATTAATTGCTTATAAAAAGAAATAAAACATGATAAGAGTAGAAAATTTAACGAAAAGATACGGTGCAGCCGAAGTTTTAAATATAGAAGAACTAACAATCGGAAAAGGAGAAAGTATTGGTTTGGTTGGAAACAACGGCGCCGGAAAAACTACTTTCTTTAGTGTGTTGTTAGATTTAATTCAGCCAACATCAGGAAAAATTTATTCAAAAGAACACGATGTAAATAGTTCAGAACAATGGAAGTCATATACTTCTGCTTTTTTAGATGATAGTTTTTTAATTGGATATCTTACTGCAGAGGAATATTTTGTTTTTTTAGGTAGTTTGCGTGGTTGGTCAAAAGATGTTGTGGCAGAATTTATTTTAGAGCACGAATACTTTTTTAATGGTGAAGTGCTAAACCAAAAGAAATATATCAGAGATTTTTCTTTGGGAAATAAAAAGAAAATAGGAATTATTGGCGCGTTTATCGGAAAGCCAGAATTAGTAATTTTAGATGAACCATTCGCAAACTTAGATCCTTCAACTCAAATTAGGTTAAAAGAGTTAGTAAAATCTAAAATGCAAACAAGAGAAACTACAATTATTATTTCAAGTCACGATTTACAACATACTTTTGAAGTGTCTGATCGTATTGTTGTATTAGAAAAAGGAAATGTGATACACAACGTTCATACAAAAGATATTACGTATCAAGAGCTAGAAAGCTATTTTCATATTTAGCAAAAAATAGTTCAAAAGCCAAAAAGATTATCTACAATCTAATTTTTATTTCTCAACAGATGCAAATAGTTTAGAAAAGTGATGTATTTTTACTGCTATTGGAATACTAAATAAGTAATAAAGTAGTTTGTATATAAAGTTTGCTACATAGTTTGAGAAAAATATCTTTCATACAGTTTACAGGAATCGTTTTGGCTTTGGGTTTTTTTATGGCTTGTTCTGTAAAAAAAGACCGATTAATAAACAGAGAATATCATGCTTTAACTACAAAGTATAATATCTTATTTCATGGAAATGAAGCATATAGCGAGGCTTTAGAAGCCTTGAAAAAAGAATATTTTGACGATTATTGGGAAATTTTACCAATAGAACGAATTGCAATTACTGTAGATCCTGAACGCGAATTTGCAAAAGGAATTTCTTTAGAATCAAAACAAAGCTCTGTTCTTGATAACATTAATTTAGATGGAAAAAGTTTTGGAAATCAAGCTAATGAAGAAGGACAAGGATTTGCATTAGCAGAAAGCAAAGCAGCAAAAGCTATTCAGAAGCATTCAATGTACATAAAAGGTAGAGAACACAACAGACAAATGGCAGATGCTTATTTACTGTTGGGTAAATCTCGTTATTACGATGGACGATTTGTACCGGCTTTAGAAGCTTTTAACTACATATTGTACAAATATCCAAATAGCAAACAAGTAGCAGAAGCTAAGGTTTGGCGAGAAAAAACAAACTTGCGTTTGCGTTATGATGATTTAGCAATCAAAAATCTAAAAGAATTATTGCGTTTACACAAAGGTCAGTTCAGAAAAGAAACCGAATCTGAAGCATATGCAATGCTTTCGCAAGGATATATAAACTTATCACAACTTGATAGTGCAAGTACAGCCTTAAAATCAGCAATAACATTGTGTACCAACAATGAATTAAAAACGCGTTATCTTTTTATTCTTGGTCAATTAGATAGCAGGTTAAATAAAAAAACAGATGCCGTAAATAGCTACAAGCAAATTATAGCTATGAACAGAAAAGCACCACGTGTTTATACAATTCATGCTTATGCAGAATTGTTTGAATTATCTGATGCCAAAAAAACAGATTCTATAACTTTTCTAAAACAATACAAAAAATTATTATCTGATAGAGAAAATCGCCCGTATTTAGATGTTCTAAATCGTCAGGTTGGATTGTATTATGAAGAAATGGATAATGATAAAATGGCAATCAATTATTTAAAGAGAGCCGTTAAACAAAGTAAAGATGATAAACAGCTAAAAGCTAAAAATTATTTGAGTATTGGAGATATTTATTTTAATTCTGCCGGATATGCAGAAGCAGGTAAATTCTACGATAGCGCACTTACATTGTTGCCAGCGAAAGCAAAAGAAACCTTTAGAATTAGCAAAAGAAGAGAATCGTTAAAAGAAGTGGTTGGATTAGAAGTATTGGCACATACCAATGACAGTATTCTAAATTTGGTTGCCATGACAAAAGAGCAACGAGATGCTTATTTTCAAAAATATGTTGATGAACTTAAAAAAGAAGATTTTAGAAAACTTCAGGCAAATTTAGGTGGAAAAAGCCAAGGACAAGACTTTTTTAATACGGCAAATTTTGGTGAAGCAATTGAAAAGTCGTTGGGCGAAACAAATTTGGCAGGATTAGGAGGAAAATCAACATTTTATTTCTATTCTAATCAAGCATTGATGAAAGGTAAAACAGATTTTGTACGCAGATGGGGCAACAGGCGTTTGGTTGATAATTGGAGATGGAAAGATTCTCAAAATGCGTTAACACAAAATACTGAAGAAGAACAGAAAACAGAAGAAACAGCTAAAAAGATGGCTTCGGAAAAAGAAACGTTTGACGATCCGCGTTATAATATAGCTACATATATTAATAAAATTCCAACAGATAGCCTTGTAATAGAAAAGCTAAAAGAAAGTAGAGATTTAGCTTATTTTGAATTAGGGTCTATTTATAGCGAACGCTTTGGTAAAATTTCTGAAGGAATTGATCGATTTGAAAAATTACTTTTATTTGATCCAAAAGAACGATTAATTTTGCCTACAATGTATAAGCTTTATAAGCTATATGAAGAAACTGACGAGGCAAAAGCACAATACATGAAAGCGCTAATAGTAAGCACTTATCCAAATTCGAGATATGCTAAGTTGTTGCAAAATTTAAGTTTAGAAAATAATACAGATCTTTCGGCAGAGCAAATTTATGCAAATGTATATCGAGCATTTGCTAATGAAAATTATGATGAGTCGATTGCATTGATGCAAAATGCTATGGAAAATGTAGATAGCGAATTTATTAGTAAATTTGAATTGCTAAACGCATCCATTATTGCCAGAACACAAGGAGTTAGAAAATATAAAGAGGCTTTAAATTATTTAGCATTAACATATAGCTCTACGCCAGAAGGAAGAGAAGCAGCTCGTTTGTTAAAAGATGTAATTCCTGCATTGGAAAGTAAAAATTTTGCAACAGCAGATTCTAATCATTGGAAGGTTATTTTATTAGCTCCGTCACAAGATGCTACTTTAGCGGCAGAATTAAAAACAAGAATGCAGCGCTTGGCTGGTGTAGAAACAAATACAGGATTGAAGTTTACAGAAGATTATTATCTGCCAGGACAAAGCATTTATGTGCTTCACGGATTTAAATCTAAGGCAGAAGCTGAAGCAGCTATCGACAAATTAGCAAGCACTATAAAGTTTGTTGCTATTATGCAAGAAGATTATGCTGTTGTTCAAATAAAGAAAAATTTAAACGAATTTATTACGCTAGTAATTGATATAACACAGTAAATAATATGTTTGAGAAAACAAAAAAAAACACCAAAACTTTAGGATTGGATTTGTTGGGACAAACCAATCGTATTGTTGAAGGAACAAAAATAAAAGGAGATATAGAAGCAATTGCAGATATTCGTATCGATGGAATAATTGATGGAAATGTAACAATAAAAGGTAGGTTAGTACTAGGGCCAGTTGCTAAGATTACAGGTAATATTTCTTGTGAAAATGCAGAGATTGAAGGAGAAGTAGTAGGTGATATTATTGTAAAAGAATTATTAGCAATAAAATCACGTGCAAAAGTAAAAGGAGCTGTTCAGGTAGGAAGGTTGGCTGTTGAGCCAGGCGCGGATTTTCAGGTAAATTGCCAAATGAAGGGCGATACAGAATTATAATATTAAATTTTTTAAAAAGAGTTCAGGCAAGTCTTGAACTCTTTTTTTGAACTTATAGTTTGATAAACAGAATATTAAGTGATAATTAATATCTTTATAGTCTAAAAAACGCATTAAAAAATAAAATTCTGTTTTTAAATAATA
This sequence comes from Flavobacterium sp., assembly GCA_030151255.1. GTDB lineage: Bacteria > Bacteroidota > Bacteroidia > Flavobacteriales > Flavobacteriaceae > Flavobacterium. The sequence continues at coordinate 35,447 of JASLED010000067.1, read as the reverse complement.
TAATACGTCAAAAAAGAAAAAATAATGAGTAAAAATAATTCTTCAAAACGTTGGTTGTCACTCATTAATATTCCTTTACAGATGGGTATAACCATTTTTTTATCGAGCAAATTAGGTGATTGGATTGACCAAAAATATACATTGGAAGATGGTTTGGCAAATAAAATTTGTACGTTATTGGGAGTAGGATTAGCTTTGTATCAAGTTATAAAACAAGTTAATCAATTAAATAAAATGAATTAGTTCATGGACAAAGGAAGTATAAAAGTAGGTTTACAATTATTAATTGCATTAATTGTGATTTTTGCATTGCATTATGCATTTGTAGCGCTTACCGACAGTAGCGAATCTTTAACAAATATGGGATTTACTTTAGAAAAGTTTTACGCATTCGAAATTTTATTCTCTCTAATTGTGTTTTTCGCATTGTATGGTATTAAAAATAGTTTGCCAGAAAATTTAGGTTTTGTTTTTTTAGGATTAATTACTTTGAGATTGATTGCTAGTTATTTATATGTTCAGGAAGCTTTGGATAACGAACAGGTAGAGCAAGCATTTAAATTTAATTTTTTGGCAATTGTCTTGATTTTCCTAGCGGGAGATGCATTTGTAGCCTATAATATTTTAAATAAGAAGAATACATAAAAAAATGTTCGTAAAAAAAGTTTTGTATAAAGGTATGATTGTATAAGATTTATTGTACTTTTGCACAAAATTTTAAGAACCATAAAAATTCAAAGAAGTTAAGATATGGTGACTCTCAAGAAATCACTGAATTTATTAGTAGCTGTTTTATTTACAGCATCGTCGGTATTTTCATACGCACAAACTACGACTCAAGAACTTGAAAAATCTCTTCAAGAAACGGAGCAATCAATTGATGAAACCCTTGAAGTAGTTGAAGGGCATGAAGTAACTGGAGAAAAAACTCAGGCAGAAAAAGTGCAAGAGCATATTCAACACCACTTAGCTGACGATTATTCTTTTGTTTTCTTCTCTAATGAGGAAACAGGTGAGAATTTCGGTTTTCCATTACCCGTAATTTTATTTGATAATGGGCTTAAGGTATTTATGTCTTCTGAATTTGACCACGGAAAGAAATTAGTGGAAAAAGATGGACAAACATACAAATTGTACCACGGTAAAATCTACAAAACTGATGCAGCAGGTGTAATTAATTATGATGCTGATCATCATCCAACAAACGAGAAACCATTAGATTTCTCTATTACTAAGAACGTAGCTTCATTGTTTTTTACAACAGCGCTTATCTTCATTATGTTCTTAGGTTTAGCTAAAACTTACAAAAAAGGACCAAATAATCTTCCAAAAGGATTTGCAAGAGCGTTAGAGCCTTTAGTATTATACGTTCGTGATGAAATGGCTGTGCCAAACATCGGAAAAGACAAATACAAAAAATTCATGCCATACTTGTTGTCTGTTTTCTTTTTAATTTTCTTATTGAATTTATTAGGATTAACACCACTTGGATTTAACGTTACAGGTAGTATTTCAGTAACAGCGTGTTTGGCAATCTTCACATTTATTATTACTCAGTTTTCTGCAAATAAAGATTATTGGAAACATATTTTCTGGATGCCAGGTGTACCTGTGCCAATGAAAATAATGTTGGCACCAATTGAAGTTTTAGGAGCGTTAATCAAGCCTTTTTCTTTAATGGTTCGTTTGTTTGCAAACATTATAGCAGGTCACTCAGTAGTATTTGGTCTTATTGCAATTATTTTCGTGATGAAAGAAACTTTAGGAACAGGAGGAGCAATAGGAATAGGATTTTTCTTATCTACATTCTTAGTTTTCTTAGAAATCTTAGTTGCATTTTTACAAGCGTTTATTTTTACAATGTTATCATCATTGTTTATTGGAATGGCTGTAGCAGATCATGATCATGCTGAAGAGCATTAATTCGTAAATTGTTTAATTAATATAAATTCAATCATTATGACAATCCCAACTATTATTGGTGCAGGTCTTATCGTAATCGGAGCTGGTTACGGTTTAGGTAAAATCGGTTCTTCTGCAATGGACGCTATTGCTCGTCAACCAGAAGCTGCTGGAAAAATCCAAACTGCAATGATCATTATTGGAGCTTTATTAGAAGGTTTAGCATTCGGTGCTTTAATCTTAGGTAAATAGTCCAAAGAATATAAGAGTTTATCTGTAACGGTTGGTTGCAGATAAACTTCTTAAATTAAACAAGTTAGTATATTTTAAAAAGTATAATTTTAGATAATGGATAAGTTAATTAACGATTTCAGTTTTGGATTATTTTTCTGGCAATTTATTATTTTATTAGTAATTGTCTTCGTATTAGGGAAGTTTGCATGGAAACCAATTGTAAACGCTTTAGAAGAGCGTGAAGCTGGTATTACTGACGCTTTAGCAGCAGCAGAAAATGCAAAAAGAGAAATGGCTAATTTAAAAGCAGATAACGAAAAGTTATTAGCTGAAGCTCGTGCTGAGCGCGACACTTTATTGAAAGAAGCTCGTGAGATTAAAGAAAAAATGATTGCAGAAGCAAAAACTGAGGCAGAGACTCAAGGTGAGCGTATTATTGCTCAAGCAAAAGCAACTATTGAAAGTGAAAAGGCAGCAGCTATCTTGGACTTAAAAACACAGGTTTCATCTATTTCAATTGAAATCGCTGAGAAATTATTGAAAGATCAATTATCTAACAAAGACGCTCAAACTAAATTAGTTGAGAAGATGTTGGATGATGTAAAATTAAACTAATACATTATTATGAGCACAAGAGCAGCAGCACGTTATGCAAAAGCAATGCTTGAGGTTTCTTTAGAAAAAGGAAACATTGATGTGATTAATAATGACATGATCCTTATTTCTCAATCAATCTCTCAAACGCAAGAGTTAAGAGATTTCTTGGTAAATCCAATTGTGAAAGATCAAGTAAAGTTAAATGCATTGTTAGAAGTATTCGCTTCTGTGAATGAAGGAACAAAGGAATTATTTAAATTACTTTGTGCAAATTCTAGATTTGAACTTCTTTTTGCTATTAGCAAAGAGTTTCAAACACAGTACGATCTTTATAAGGGAGTTGAAAATGTTACAGTTACAACTGCAATACCTTTAGACGCAGCACTGGAAGCAAAGGTTTTAGATAAAGTAAAATCGATTGCGCCAGGTAAACAAGCAAAAATTACAAATGTTGTTGACGAATCAATCTTAGGTGGATTCATCCTAAAAATTGCCGATATTCAATATAATGCTTCGTTAGCGAATCAATTACAAGTATTAAAAAGACAATTAACTAATTAAAAAATCACCGCACGAATTTTTCGTGTATAAACATAGATAAAAATGGCGGAAATTAAACCAGCTGAAATATCAGCGATTTTAAAGAAACAATTATCTGGATTTAGCTCAGAAGCTTCATTAGAAGAAGTTGGTACTGTACTACAAATAGGAGATGGAGTTGCTCGTGTTTACGGGTTAACAAATGCAGAGTACGGAGAGCTTGTTGTATTCGAAAACGGATTAGAAGCAATGGTACAAAACCTAGAGGAAGACAATGTAGGTGTTGTATTATTAGGATCTTCTATTGATGTTAAAGAAGGATCAACTGTAAAAAGAACTGGACGTATCGCTTCACTTCTTGTAGGAGAGAAAATGGTAGGTCGTGTTGTTAATACTTTAGGACAACCAATTGATGGTAAAGGTCCAATTGAAGGTGATTTATATGAAATGCCATTAGAGCGTAAAGCTCCAGGTGTTATTTACCGTCAACCAGTAACTGAGCCATTACAAACAGGTATTAAAGCTATTGATGCTATGATTCCAGTTGGACGTGGACAACGTGAGTTAGTTATTGGTGACCGTCAAACAGGAAAAACTACTGTATGTATTGATACAATTCTTAACCAAAAAGAATTTTATGATGCAGGTCAGCCAGTATATTGTATTTATGTAGCTATTGGACAAAAAGCGTCTACTGTAGCTGCAATTGCAAAAACATTAGAAGATAAAGGAGCAATGGCTTATACAGTTATTGTTGCTGCTAATGCTTCAGATCCAGCTCCAATGCAAGTTTATTCTGCTATGGCAGGTGCTGCAATTGGTGAGTACTTCCGTGATACAGGTCGTCCAGCGTTAATTATTTATGATGATTTATCTAAGCAAGCAGTTGCTTACCGTGAAATGTCATTAATCTTACGTAGACCACCAGGACGTGAGGCTTACCCTGGAGACGTTTTTTACCTACACTCAAGATTATTAGAAAGAGCTGCTCGTGTTATTGGAGATGACGATATTGCTAGAAATATGAATGATTTACCAGAATCAATCAAGCCGTTCGTTAAAGGTGGTGGTTCATTAACTGCTTTACCAATTATCGAAACTCAAGCGGGTGACGTTTCTGCATATATCCCAACAAACGTAATTTCGATTACAGATGGTCAGATTTTCTTAGAGTCAGATTTATTTAACTCAGGTGTTCGTCCGGCTATTAACGTAGGTATTTCTGTATCTCGTGTTGGAGGTTCTGCTCAAATCAAATCGATGAAAAAAGTAGCAGGAACATTAAAATTAGACCAAGCTCAATTCCGCGAATTAGAGGCTTTTGCTAAATTTGGTTCTGATTTAGATGCTGTTACAATGAACGTAATTGAAAAAGGAAAACGTAACGTTGAAATCTTAAAGCAAGCAGTAAACGATCCTTATACTGTAGAAGATCAGGTTGCTATTATCTATGCAGGTTCTAAAAACTTGTTAAGAAGCGTTCCTGTAAACAAAGTAAAAGAATTTGAAGCTGAATTTTTAGAAGCTTTAAATACACGTCATAGAGATACTTTAGATCAGTTAAAAGCTGGTAAATTCTCAGATGATCAAACGAATGTTTTAGACAAAGTAGCTAAAGAAGTAGCTTCAAAATATTAATAAAGTATTTGTAAATGCGTAAGTCTATTTCGATAGACTTACTCATTTTAAAATTTATACGTTTTCAAATGGCAAATCTTAAAGAAATACGCAATAGGATTTCTTCTATTGGATCTACAATGCAGATTACTTCTGCAATGAAAATGGTATCTGCAGCTAAATTAAAAAAGGCAACAGATACAATTACAGCTATGCGTCCTTACTCTGAGAAATTAACAGAGATTATTCAGAACGTTAGTGCTACATTGGAAGGAGATAACTCTGGTGTATATTCTCAACTGAGAGAGGTAAAAAATGTATTAATAATTGCTGTTACATCAAACAGAGGATTGTGTGGTGCTTTCAACTCAAATATTATTAAACAAGTAAACGTATTAGCAACGGAAACTTATAAAAATGCAAAAGTTGATGTAATTACTGTTGGTAAAAAAGGAAATGATATTTTGAGTAAAACGTTGAATATCGTAGATAATCAAAGTAGCCTTTTCGATCATTTTGATTTTGATAACACTGCTGCTATTGCTGAACAAGTAATGGCTGATTTTGTAAGCGAAAAATATGATTCGGTACAAGTTGTGTATAATCAATTTAAAAATGCTGCAACTCAAATCGTAGTAACTGAGCAATTTTTGCCATTATTGCCAATTGAAACGAACGAAAATACAGCCGCTTCTGATTATTTATACGAGCCTTCAAAAGAAGAAATCATCGAAACATTGATCCCTTTGTCATTAAAGACTCAATTGTTTAAAGCAATTGCTGATTCTGTAGCTTCTGAGCATGGAGCGCGTATGACTGCTATGCATAAAGCAACTGATAATGCAAAAGATCTTAGAGATCAGTTGAAATTGACTTACAACAAGGCACGTCAGGCAGCTATTACAAATGAAATTTTAGAGATTGTTGGTGGAGCTGAAGCTTTAAATAACTAATCTGATTAAAATATAAGTTATAAAAAGGAGAAACTAGAAATAGTTTCTCCTTTTTTATTTTTTGTAAAAAGATTGAATTAATAATATTAATTGTTTTCTAATTTACATTTCTGAGTTATCGATAAGTTTACTCTCACAGATTGTTTTAAAGCCATATTAAAGACTTTTTAACTTTGAGTTTATCTAACTTCGTTTTAAAGAAGTTTGTTTTGGAAAAAGCAAATACACAACTAATAGTGTGTGTTTTGTGAATAAAAAAAGCCCAGTGTACACACTGGGCTTTTTATTTTAACTAATATTTGTAATACTGTTATTCGAAAGTAATGCTGTCGATTAATAAATTGTAAACAGAGTCTTTACCTGTTTTTACAGCAAATACATCACCAGATCCACTATCATTATATTGAGTGCTAGTAAGATCTAGAGTAATTTTTACCCACTGATTATTTGTATCAATAGTACCAGTATATTGATTGTTTGCCGCTTTAGATAGATCTAGATTAGTTGTAGAAACAGTACCTGTATTGAAAGGATCATAAGCTGAGGCTTTATATACATTGAAAGATAAAGATTTAGCTGTAGATGTACCTTTAACCCAAATTACAAGTTTAGTTTTTCCTACAGGAACTTGTTTGTTTGTAACAGTAAAGACAAATTCATTAGCTGTAACATTTCCACTAATCTTCATTGCATCTTTTCCATTTCTACCTTCACCTGGAGCATGAGTTGCATAAGTTTTTAAGCCATGAGTGCTTAAACTAGCTACAAAACCATTCCAATCATTGAAATTAGCTAGAATATCTGTGCTAACAGGATCAACTGGATCTGGATCAACCGGGTCTGGATCAACTGGAGTAGTGTTATCAACTGGAGTACCATTTTCAAAACGGATTTCGTCAATAACTAAGTCATAATTTGCATTATTTCCACTTCTAAAACCAATAAATGTACCCGTGCCAGCTTTGTGATAGTCACCAGCTAATGGGCCTAAATCAAGAGTTACTTTCACCCATTTACCTTTTGTATCAATAGCTCCTGTGTATACATTAGTTGTATTACCAGAAGGAACTCCATTGAATACAGTTTCTGTCATGTTTGGTTGAATTGTTTTACTTGTTGTTAGGTTTTCTACGTTATAAGCATAGAAATTTGTTCCGTTAGCTTTGTAGATGTTGATAGATAACGATTTTGCAGAAGTACCTTTTACTAGGAAAGATAATTTAGTAGCATCTGTTGGAGTTTTTACGTTTTCTACAGAGAATAAGAATCCATTTGAACTTCTTGTACCTTCAATAGCTAAACCTCTAGAGTTTTCCCATCCTTTACCATCTGCTTTTTTAGCAGTAGCATCGCTTAAAGCATTTTTGAAAATAACACCTAAAAATGCATCCCAGTTTTCAAAATCAGCACCAGGGAAAGCTAAGAATTTACCAGGAGTTACTTCTCCATCTTCTGGATCTGGATCTACAGGTCCATCACCAAAAGGTTGTTCAGTTAATTTGATGTCTTCAATAACACGAGGATAGAACTGAATTGTATTGTTGAATTCGTCAGCAATACCTGTTATAGATCCACTGTGTGTTGGGATTTCATAGTTAATGAAATCTTTAGAATATTGACTTGTTCTAACAAAGAATTTGTTTCCTTCAGCATCAACCATTTCTCTTAATGTTTGACCTTGAGAATCTACATTAGCAGCATCATATAGTTTTTGGCCAATTAAATTACGATCAAATTGTACGTTTTTAATTGTTACTAATTTTCCTTTATATGATTTAATATTTGCTTTTAATTCAGCTAATGTGATTACGTTGTTGTAAATAGAGAAGTCTTTTACAGGCTCGCAAAATTTACCCATGTATTTACCAATAGCTCCTTTTGGAATAGCAGCTGTGTATTTACTACCTCCAGATGAAGTATAAATACCACCACCAATGTTTAATAAATCAAAGCTAGTATTGAAATACAACCCACCAAGTTTTACATAAACGATAGTTCCTGGAGGAAATTGAGCGAAAGACGCACCATTATCGATACTGATAATTGCTGGCATTTGCGTTTTTTCGTCAACGATATGTAATTTATTGTGGAAGTTACCTCCTTTATCACTAGATACAACAACACCTTTGATAACGTCTGCTTGATTTCCAGTGTAAGGCACTACATCTCTTGTAGAGATTGAATAAATTTCTTCGATGCTTTTGTTTGCATTCACTTGTGGGTTATCACAATTTAGTGTTGGTACAGAAAAGTCATCATTTTTAGCACAACTGGTAAGTAATAACCCCGTCAGTGCTGTAAAAAGTATTGATTTAAAAGTCGTTTTCATAAATTTAGATGAATTAGAAGTTGTAATAAACATTTACAAAGAAGTTACGTCCATACCCGTAGAAATATTTGTTGCCAAATGCGTTGTATTGACCATTATTTCTTTTAACTTCTTGAGCATAATTAGCATTTCTTGCTTGTTCAAAACCTCCTGTTTTGTATTCTCTATCGAATACGTTATTGATAGAAGCAAAGAATCCGATTGTAGTACGGTTTTGCAATCTCCAAGATTTTCCTCCTGTAAGATTTACTGTTGTAAAATCAGGAAGTCTTTCTTGTTTTAAGATACTACGTAGTTTTTCTTCAGTAAGGTCAGCAAATGGTTGACCAGGAGTTGAAGGATCTATTACAAAGTTGCGCGTTCTTCTGATTGCAGAAACATCTGTATAAGCATCTGCCATATAGTTGATGTTTGCACCAATGTACCAGAATTTAGGATCTCTATATTCTAAACCAAATGATAATGCAGTTTGCGGACCGTTAGACAGTTTGTATTTATTTAAAGCTGCTTCACCAAAGTCGAAAGATCTTGCAAGGTTATCAGATGTAAGAGTTACGTTTGGATTACTTGTGTAGAAAGATTGACCTAATGCAGCGGCAGCAATAGCTTTTACTGTTGAAGTAAGTTGATATTCTGCGCCAATTTCAAGTCCTAAATTTCTTTTGTTTACACCAGATAAAATTTCAGATACAAACGTATTACCGTTGTTGTATAAATCACCATTTTCATCTGTTAAGCCAATACCATCAGCAAAATAAAAATTAATTTCTGTGCTGTTTTTAATTTCTGATAAGTATCCAGTAACTTTTGCTTTAATTTTTGGAGTTCTTAAGATATAACTACCATCAACGCTAAAAATATCTTCGTTCGTTAAGTTTGGAACTAGATAATTGTTTACTCTAGCATTTGCAAAAGTATTTTTGATAGAAGGTGCTTGGTTGTAGTAAGCAAGGTTTACATCTAATGAGTGTCTACCAGTAATGTGGTAAGTTGCTCCTCCTTTAAAACCAAAATTATTAAAATCTACACGACCACTTTTTCCATAAGAATTGTTCATGTAAATTGGATTTTTGTACAAACCTTCTCTTTCGTAAGATGTATATCCAATATTTTGAGCTACATAAAAATCAAATTTATCATAGTCAAAAACAAATTGAGTAAATACGTCTACTACATCAGCAAACATATTGTAATTATAACCAAATTTGTCACCTTTTGTAACAGATCTATCACGGTGATTGTAATCTTTATCTTGAAGAGCTTCTGGTTGATAAGTATCAATATCTCTATAATAAGATCCGCCTAATAAATCCGTTAATTTTTGGAAGTTATTTGATTTTAATTTTCTGTAGTTTACTCCAGCATCTAAAGTGATGTTATCGTCTAATTTTGTTTTGAAAGTTGAGTTAAACGAGAAAGCATTTTCTTGTTGTCTGTCTTCGTATAAAACAATTTTACTTTGTCCACCAAAACTAGAATTAGTCAAATAGATGTTATCCCAATCTACCTGTCCACCATTTACAAAAGCATCTTTAGCCATATCTGCTAAACTTTCGGTGTCATAATAGCTTGGTAAGTTTCTGTAATATGCAGGATCCGGATTTAAATTGTCTTGATATCCAAAACGGCTATCTGCAATATGCCCAAACTGATAAGCAGCTGTTGTAGTTAAAGAACTCTTATCGCTGATGTTCCAGTAATGTGTAAGCATAAAGATAGGCTGTTCTACATCTTTGTAGCGAGAGTTTCTTTTGTCTCCATTTTGCCATCCCCAGTAAGAGTTATATTTAAAACCTTTTAAATCTCTTTGTTCTTGCGTTAAAGGAGAAGTTTTTGCTCTTTTGTTTTTAGCATAAATAGCAGAGAAGTTAAGACTGTGTTCATCATTAAACTTTTTCTCTACAGCAGCAAACAACGAAAGTGCGTCGTAGTTTGTACCTTCAAAATAACCTTCTTTAGCGCCTCTGTAAGAACCAGACACTGCATAAGCCCAACCATTTTTGTTTAATCCAGAAGAATGGATGAAAGTTGGTCTCCATGTGTAGTTTGTATTAGATCCAGAGAATCCAGCACGAGAGCCTTTACGAATGTGAGATGCTCTTGTAGAAATGGATTGAGTACCTAAAATACCACCAAATGTAAAATCTGAAGGTGTAGAACCTGATGAGAATTGTTGATTTCTCATAGCGTCATTTAAACCACCCCAGTTGTTGAATTGCGGACGACCGTCTAAAATACGATTCATCACAATTCCATTAATTAATGTTTTTCCGAACTCGTTATCAAGTCCACGTACTCTAAAAAATGCCCCTCCCCAATTGAACGCAGCAACTTGCTGGAACGGATCTTTAGTTGCCTGTAATAATCCTGACGATGTATCTGAACCAGAATTGTCGTCGCCAAGTTCATTTTCGGACAATGTAATGAAGCCAATTTTAGCTTCGGTTGCAAAATCTTCTTCAATGAAAATTTCACCTAAATCAATCGCTTGATCAAGATTAATCGCAATTGGGAATTGTTTGCTGATAAATCCTGGATAGGAAATGACAACAAGTTGATCACCCGATTGTGAATTTTCAAGAACAAAGACTCCTTCACTGTTTGATAAAGAAGAAATATTCGTGCCAACCACTCGTGCAACCACTGCATTTAGTGGTGTCTTTGATTTGGCATCGAGTACTTTTCCTTTAATTTCGTGACTGCTTTGCGCATACGTAAACGTCGACGTAGCATAAAGCAAAACAAATAAAAGTTTCCTCATAAGTTGTTATAAAATAATTAAAGTGCTAGTGTGAAAAAAACTTAATAGATATTTCACACAACAAAGTTAATTTTTTAACTCAATATGAACTACTTTTGTGTATGATAATTAATTCAACTTTACGTTAATTTAATATTACTATGGTAAGAGCACTAATTTTTGCATTATTTTCAATGTTGTGTCTAACTGCAAAGGCACAAGATAAGAAGTTCCAAATTCATACAGTTGCATTTTATAACTGCGAGAATTTATTTGATACTATTCGTGATCCGAATATTTATGATGAAGAGTGGACGCCGAATGGAGCTCAATCTTGGACAAAAAAGAAGTACAATAAAAAAATAGATAACCTTACAAAGGTAATGTCGCAAATTGGTACTGATGATAATCCAAAAACACCAACTATTATTGGTGTAGCTGAAATTGAAAACAGACGCGTATTGGAAGATTTAGTAAATGCACCAGCTATGAAACCTGGAAATTATGGAATTGTTCATTATGATTCTCCAGATAGAAGAGGTATTGATGTAGGATTTTTGTACAATAAAGATCATTTTGTGCCAACAAGTACATCAAAGCATCCTTTATATATATATGATAATACGAAAAAAAATAAAGCAACTGGCGAACCAGGAAAACGTATTTATACACGTGATCAACTGTTAGTTACAGGATTGTTAGATGGAGAAGAAGTACATTTTATTGTAAATCACTGGCCATCTAGAGTTGGTGGAGAAAAAGCGAGTAGCCCAAATAGAGAGGCAGCAGCAGCTTTAAACGTAAAAATTATTGATTCATTACAAACAATAAATCCTAATGCAAAAGTAATTACAATGGGAGATATGAATGATGGACCATATAATAACAGTATCAAAAAAGTTTTAAAAGCTAAAGGAGATAAAAAAGAAGTTGGTGCTAAAGGAATTTATAACCCAATGGAAAAAATGGCAAAAGACGGACTTGGTACATTGGCTTATAGAGATGCGTGGGATGTTTTTGATCAAATGCTTTTAACCGAACCTTATTTAACGGATGGATATGATTCTTGGAAGTTTTGGAAAGCTAGAATTTTCAAAAAACCTTTTATGATTCAATCTACAGGACAATATAAAGGTTATCCGCTTAGAAATAGCAATAGCGAGCCAGGATTTAGCGATCACTTTCCTGTTTACATTTACTTAATAAAAGAACAAATATAATAGACAAAAAAGCGAGTAATAAAAATTACTCGCTTTTTTTATGGAAATAATCGATATATAATTTGTTGTCCGTATACTTGAGATACATTTTCTACAAAAGATTCAAAGCTAAAGCTAGCTTCGTGGTTTGCTTTGTCTGAAATGGTTCTTATTACAGTGCAAGGTGTTTTAAATTCATAACAAACTTGTGCTACTGCCGCTCCTTCCATTTCTACGCACAATACTTCCGGAAGTGCTTTTTGTAAATTCTTTTTTTGTTCTTCTGTCGAAAAAAATTGATCACCGCTTGCAATTGTACCTAAATATACTTTTGGGGCCGTAATCTGAAATCGATTTAGTTCGTTTGCCGAAATAGTATTGTTTAAAATTGTTGGAGAAAGAAAATGACTAATATGCTGTAATAATTGCTCATTGCGTTCGTTACAAGTTTCAAAATAAGTTTTACCAAGTAATGGAATTTCATATTTTGGGCGCAAAGGAGATACATCCATATCATATTGAATAAGATTTGATGCAAGTACAACATCGCCAACTTCAATATGTGGAGCAATACCGCCAGCAACACCGATAAAAATTACTTCGTTTACAGAAAAATGAAGCAATAATGCTGTTACAGTAGTGGCTGCGGCTACTTTTCCAATTCGAGAATATACCACAACTATTTCTTGTTCGCCCAAAAGTCCTTGATAATATTTTCGATTACCAATTGTTATTTCTTTTTTATCTTTTAAAATGGTAATAATTCCATCAATTTCTTGCGGAATAGCACCTAATATTCCAATTACTGATTTTTTCATCTTTACTTATTAATAGAACTCCAAAATTAAAAAGAATAGTTCAGAATCTACCAAAAGAATGTACCAAGTCAAGTAATCTCCAAAAGTTGTTTTTAAACTAGATTAAAGTAAATATTTTAATTAGTAAAAAAGTAAATCGGTAAAACTTAGTTTGATTGACATATTTGTAATCATAATAATTTTGCAAAAAGAGACAATAGATGTAAATTGATTTTAAAGTACTTACTAATAAAAAAACTTAATTGCTTATCTTAAAAGCTTACAGAAAAAAAACTTAACTAAGCTATAAAAAATAGTATCTTTACAGCCTATAAATAATTAAAGTACTCCTTACATTTTGTTAAGGATTAACATATAAATTGAAAAAAAGTATAAATGGCTTGTACAAATTGTTCGACGAAGACAGATAGTAATGGCGTTCCACGCGGATGCCAGAGTAAGGGAACATGCGGAACAGATGGTTGTAATAAATTAGCAGTTTTTGATTGGTTGTCTAATATGGTTTATCCAAATTCAGACAGCGTTTTTGATATAGTAGAAGTTAGATTCAAAAATGGTAGAAAAGATTTTTACCGTTATCCAGAAGGTGTTACAATGGCAATGGGAGATGTTGTTGCAACAGAATCTTCGCCAGGGCATGATATAGGAATTGTTTCTTTAGTAGGTGAGCTTGTAAAAGTTCAGATGAAGAAAAAGAAAGCAGATCCTGACGGGGAAATACTAAAAATTTACCGAAAAGCTACTCAAAAGGATATTGATGTTTGGCAAGAAGTAAGAGGAAAAGAAGAACCAGTAAGAATGAGAGCAAGAGAAATTGCTATTAGTTTAAACTTGGAAATGAAAATCTCTGATGTCGAATTTCAAGGAGATGGTTCAAAAGCTACATTTTATTACACTGCGTCTGAGCGTGTAGATTTTAGACAACTTATTAAAGATTTTGCAAGAGAATTTAGTATTCGCATCGAAATGAAGCAGGTTGGCTTTCGTCAAGAAGCTGCTCGTTTGGGGGGAATTGGATCTTGCGGACGAGAATTGTGTTGCTCTACTTGGCTAACAGATTTTAGAAGTGTAAATACAGCAGCAGCTCGTTATCAACAATTATCACTAAATCCGCAAAAATTAGCCGGACAATGTGGAAAATTAAAATGTTGTTTAAATTTTGAATTAGATACATATCTAGAAGCATTGAAAGATATGCCAGATTCTGATACAAAATTGCTAACAGTAAGAGGAATTGCATTCTGTCAAAAAATAGACATTTTTAAAGGACAAATGTGGTTTGCTTATGCAAATAATTCTGCCAATTGGTATGTGCTTACTACAAATCAAGTAAAAGAAATTTTAGCACTTAATGAAAACAATGAAAAAGGGTGCGAATTAGAAAGCTATAGCGAGGAAGTTGAAGACACAAAAGATCATTTTCAAAGCGCAGTAGAGCAAGATAGCGTTACGCGTTTTGATCAACCAAAACGCAAAAGACAAAACAATAAATCGAAAGATAAAAAAGACGATCGAATTACTGTAGATAAAAATTCTTCAGAAGATAATAAGGAAAAACATACACAAAGAGAAGACAGAAAATCTAGACCGCGTGTAAATAAGTTCAAAAATGAAGATCGCAAAGAAAAATCAACTTCTGATGATGCCTTAAAACAGAATAAAAAACCTGAAGGAAGACCTGAAAATAAAGTAGAGAGGAAAGGAGAAAGAAAAAACGATTCTAAAAAACCACCTCGCGAACATAAAAATGCGAATGGCGAAAAACAATCTCAAGACAAAGTTGCAGAACCTCGTGTAAAAGACGTAAAAGCACAAGAAGTTAAATCAAAAGAGCCAAGAGATCAAAAACCTCGCCCGCATAGAAATAAACCAAAACGTCCGCGAAATGCAGACGAAACAAATAATAAAGTTAATAAACCAAGTAGTGAAATTTAGTAATTTATTTTTCGTTATAGGAATTGTATTGACAATGTTTACGGCTTGTCAGCACAATAAGAACGTGCTGTTTGATGATTTTCAAACCACAGATGGAGAATGGAAAAAAGAGGATATTAAAACCTTTGTTTGGGACGTACAAGATACCGTGCAACCGACAAATATTTATATGAATCTTAGAGTAAATGAAAACTATCCTTACAACAATATGTATGTTATTTTTAAAATACATAAACCTAGCACCGCAGTTGTTATCGATACAATTCAATTTCAAATGGCAGATGCAGATGGTAAATTGTTGGGTAATGGTTTTTCAGACGTTAAAGAAAGTAAACTTTGGTTAAAAGAAAACTTTACGTTTAATGAGCTAGGAAAATACAAAATGACGATAGAACAAGCTGTTAGAGAATTAGGAGATATTGAAGGAGTTCCGGCTCTAAAAGGCGTTAGTGAAATTGGTTTAAGTATCGAAAAAGGAGAATAGTTTTTATGGAAAACAAAAAACAAAAAAGCAAAAACAAATCAAATGAATTTAAAAAGTATATTTCTGCTTTTTGGATAGGATTCGCTGGTTTATGTACAGCTATTATATTATTTTTTCTGTGCGCATCTTGGGGTGTTTTTGGGGCAATGCCAACATTTGATGAGTTGGAAAATCCATCAAGTAATGTTGCTACCGAAATTATTTCATCTGATGGAAAAACAATCGGAAAGTTTTATTTAGAAAATCGTGTTCCTGTAAAATACGACGATCTTCCGCCACATTTAGTAAATGCATTAATAGCAACAGAAGATGAGCGTTTTAGAGAACATTCAGGAATTGATGCTCGTGGAACGTTAAGAGCAGTAACTTCTATTGGTAGCAGCGGAGGTGCGAGTACAATTACACAACAGTTAGCAAAATTATTATTTCACGGCGAAGGTTCTCGAAACTTAGTAAAACGTATTGCTCAAAAAGCAAAAGAATGGGTTATTGCTGTTAAATTGGAGCGTCAGTACACAAAAGACGAAATTTTAACAATGTATTTAAACAAAGCCGATTTCGTAAATAATGCAGTGGGAATTCGTTCGGCATCAAAAGTTTATTTAGGAAAAGAACCCAAAGATTTAACGATAGATGAAGCAGCAATGCTTATAGGAATGTTGCAAAATCCATCGTATTTTAATCCGGTAAGAAGACCAGAATTGGTAGAAAAAAGGCGTAATGTAGTTTTGCACCAAATGGCGCGTAATGAATATATTTCTAAAGAAGAAAGTATTGCATTACAAGAAAAACCATTGTCTTTAAATTATACTCCAGAAAGTCATAAAGAAGGAATAGCAACTTATTTTAGAGAATATTTACGCGATTTTATGCGTCGTTGGGTGAAGGAAAATCCAAAGAAAGATGGATCTACCTATGATATTTATAGAGATGGATTAAAGATTTATGTTTCCATCGATTCAAGAATGCAGAAATACGCAGAAGAAGCGGTGCAACAGCATATTTCGAATCTTCAGGAGGAGTTCTTTATTCAGCAAAAAGGAAATAAAAACGCTCCTTTTTATAGCATCAATAAAGACGAAACAGAAGCAATTATTACAAGAGCTATGAAAACTTCTGAGCGTTGGCGCCAAATGAAAGATCAAGAAAAATCAGAAGACGATATTATAAAATCCTTTGAAGTAAAAACACCAATGCGTATTTTTTCTTGGAAAGGAGAGCGTGATACTGTGATGACACCAAGAGATTCTATTGTGTATTACAAACATTTTTTACAAACGGGAGTAATGGCAATGGAACCTCAAACAGGTCATATCAAAGCATGGGTTGGTGGAATTGATTATAAACATTTTCAATATGATCACGTAGGGCAAGGAGCACGTCAGGTTGGTTCAGTATTCAAGCCTTTTGTTTATGCAACAGCAATTGAGCAGTTACATTATTCGCCTTGTGATTCTATTATAGATTCGCCATTTACAATGCCAAAAGGTAGATATGGAATTAGCGATGATTGGTCGCCACAAAACTCCACAAGAACCTATAAAGGTATTATGACATTAAAAACTGCTTTAGCTCAATCAGTAAATACGGTAACAGCTAAGTTGATGGATAAAGTAGGGCCAAAAGCAGTTGTAAACATGACAAGAGAATTGGGTGTTAAATCTGATATTCCACAATCGCCAGCAATTGCTTTAGGAGCAGTAGATATAACAGTAAGCGATATGGTTGCTGCATATAGTACTTTTGCAAATCAGGGAGTATATGTAAAACCATTATTCGTTACACGTATTGAAGATAAAAATGGAGTTGTGCTTTATAATGCCGTTCCAGAAACAAGAGATGTAATGAGTAAAGATGTAGCTTATGCAGTAATTAAATTACTTGAAGGAGTTACAGAAAGCGGATCGGGTGTTCGATTAAGAACTACTTGGCAAGGCGCAGGGTATAATAGAGTTACTGGACATCCTTATAAATTTACAAATCCAATTGCAGGAAAAACAGGAACAACCCAAAATCAAAGTGATGGATGGTTTATAGGTATGGTACCAAATTTAGCAACAGGTGTTTGGGTAGGAAATGATGATAGAGCTGCTCGCTTTAAATCAATGACTTATGGACAAGGTGCTACAATGGCATTACCTATTTGGGGATTGTTTATGAATAAGTGTTATGCAGATAAAAGCTTACATGTGTCAACAAGTGGATTTCCTGTACCTGAAAATTTATCTATTCGAGTAGATTGTAGAAAAGTAGTCGAAGAGGTAGAAACAGAAGATGAAGAGTTAACAACAAATGAGTTTGATTTCTAATAATAAAAAACGCCTTTTTTTAAAGGCGTTTTTTTTATATTTTAGACGGATTAATTAAACCAAAAGTTATGATAAATAAAAAGGTAGATAATGTTCAAGAAGCATTAGCTGATGTTCAAGATAATATGACTATTATGCTTGGTGGTTTTGGGTTGTGCGGAATACCTGAAAACTCTATTGCTGAGTTAGTTAGGAAAGATATTAAAGGTTTAACTTGCATTTCTAATAATGCAGGAGTAGATGATTTTGGATTGGGATTGTTGCTTCAAAAACGTCAAATTGATAAAATGATTTCTTCTTATGTTGGAGAAAATGCTGAATTTGAACGCCAAATGTTGTCAGGAGAATTAGAAGTAGAGCTAACGCCTCAGGGTACATTAGCAGAAAAATGTAGAGCTGCAAAAGTTGGTATTCCAGCATTTTTTACACCTGCAGGTTATGGTACAGAAGTAGCAGAAGGAAAAGAAGTGAGAGAATTCAATGGAAAACCTCATATTATGGAGCACGCATTTGATGCTGATTTTGCTATTGTAAAAGCATGGAAAGGAGATGAGGCTGGAAATCTTATTTTTAAAGGAACAGCAAGAAACTTTAATGAATGCATGGCAGGTGCAGGAAAGATAACTATTGCTGAAGTAGAAGAATTAGTGCCAGCAGGAACATTAGATCCAAATGAAATTCATGTTCCTGGAATTTTCGTAAAACGTATTTTTCAAGGAGAAAAGTATGAAAAGAGAATTGAACAACGTACCGTTCGTACAAAAAATTAACCAACCTTAAAGAGAAATTATGTTAGATAAAGTAGGCATTGCTAAACGTATAGCAAAAGAATTACAAGATGGATATTATGTAAATTTAGGGATTGGTATTCCAACATTGGTTGCTAATTATGTTCCAGAAGGAATGAGTGTTGAATTTCAGAGTGAAAATGGAGTATTGGGAATGGGACCATTTCCTTTTGAAGGAGAAGAAGATGCAGATTTAATCAACGCAGGTAAGCAAACAATTACAACATTGCCAGGAGCATCTTTCTTTGATTCTTCTTTGAGTTTTGGAATGATTAGAGGAAAACACGTTGATTTAACTATTCTTGGAGCAATGGAAGTTTCTGAAAAAGGAGATATTGCTAACTGGAAAATTCCTGGAAAAATGGTTAAAGGAATGGGAGGTGCAATGGATTTGGTAGCTTCTGCAGAAAATATTATTGTAGCAATGATGCACGTAAATAAAGCAGGAGAATCTAAGATTCTTAATAATTGTACTTTGCCTTTAACAGGAGTTGGATGCGTAAAAAGAATTGTAACAGAGCTTGCAGTAATGGAAGTTACTCCAAACGGATTGCGTTTGTTAGAACGAGCTCCAGGTGTTTCAGTAGAAGACATTTTAAAAGCTACAGAAGCTAAATTAATTATCGAAGGAGATATTCCAGAAATGATAATTGAATAATAAAAAAAGTCGCTTAATAGCGACTTTTTGTTTAATATTGATAAGATAAATTAGTTTTTTGAACAATTTTATTTCCAGAGATTTGCTTGGCTTGTATCCAATTGTTGTCTCCTAATGGAGGTAAAGCAATACCTAATTTATCAGCCTCTTTGGTATAATAATCCAATCTGCTTTTGTAATGAGGAGAAACAATATTGTAAATACAATTTTCTTCGAAGTTTTCTTCAATAATTGCTGAGGTAAATTGAATAATATCTCGTAGTTCAATCATATTGATGGGTAATTCAGGGTTGTCTAGTATTCCTCTTTGAGCAATATATCTAATCGGACGCCTATCATTGCCAAATAAACCACCTAAACGCAACACACAAGTAGCAAAATCTTTTTGATTGAGTAAAGTGTTTTCTGCCTCTAAAATTTGTTTGCTTGTTGGGTCTGTGCTAAATGCAGTTGTTTCCTCATTAATTAATTTGGTATTAGCCGCATAAACAGAAACAGAACTCATCATAATTACTTTTTTTATATCAGCATTTTTGATAAACGGAATAAGTGTTTCGAAATTCTTTTTATAAGTTGGCTCTTTCTCCATTCGGTTTGGAGGGATTGTAATAATCAATACATCTAAATTGGCTAAAAATGAGTTTAATGTAGCGATATTGAGTTGCTGTAAATCAATATAAAATGATGTTATTCCTGTTTTTTGTAAGTTATCAAGTTTTTCCTTTGTGGTAGAAGTTCCTTTTAGGCTAAAATTTAATTTTAGTAAATATTCTGCCAAAGGATAACCAAGCCAACCACAGCCTAAAATTCCTATTGTTTTCATTAATTTAATGTTGTATTTAATCATAAAGTTAAACAATTTCTTTGTTCACAAAAATTAACTACGGATATTTGAAATACTAAATGATTGAAATATGAAAAAAATAGCATTATCAATTATAGCTTTATTGTTTGTTGGAATGTCAAGTTCTGTTGCGCAAGAAGCTGAAAAGCAATTGATCATAAAAGACAGAAAGAATGGTAAAGAACAATTAGATAAACCGTATGTCATTTTGGTTTCTTTAGATGGTTTTAGATTTGACTATGTTGAAAAACATGACGCAAAGTTTTTGAAAGAATTTTCTAAAATGGGAATTCGTGCAGAATCGATGTATCCTTCTTTTCCTTCAGTAACATTTCCAAATCATTACACTATTGTTACTGGGTTGTATCCTGCACATCATGGATTGGTAGGAAATAATATGTTTGACAGAAAAGTTGGTGATCGTTATTCTTTAGGAAATGCTAAAGCAGTAAAAGATCCAAAATGGTATGGAGGAATCCCTTTGTGGGTTTTAGCAGAAAAACAAGGTATGTTGAGTGCCTGTTATTATTGGCCAGGTTCAGAAGCGAATATTCAAGATGTTTATCCAACTTATTCATATGCTTATTCTGAAAAGATAGATATTGCGAATCGATTAGAACAGATAGATAAATGGTTGAAGTTACCTGAAGCAGTACGCCCTCATTTTATTACATTTTATATGCCAGAAGTTGACCATGCTGGACATAGCTTTGGACCAGATGCAGAAGAAACTAAACAAGCTGTTCAGCATGTTGATCATGCAATTGAAAGATTATTCGATATAGTAAAACACAGTAATTTACCTGTAAATATTATTATAGTTTCAGATCATGGAATGGTTAGTTTAGATCAGGAAACATTACTGAAATTACCAATTGAGGTGAGCGAAGATGAGATGGATATTGTAAGTAATGGTACTTATATGAGTATTTTTGTAAAGGATTCCGAAAATATAGGACGAATTTATGAGAGATTACGTTCTAGTGCTGATAGCAATTTGATGGAAGTATATTTATCTGAACAATTACCAGAAGATTTAAATTTTAACCGACAAAATGATCGTTTTGGTAGGTTAGGTGATATTGTTGTGCTCGCAAAAGCACCATATTATTTTACAAATAAACCTTTGGCTGGAAGTCATGGATTTGATCCGAAAGAGGTAAAAGAAATGAGAGCTGTTTTTATGGCTTACGGACCTAATTTTCAAAAAGGAGTTGAAATTGAGTCGTTTCAAAATATACATATTTATCCACTGATCTCGAGAATTCTTGACTTAGATTATGATAGACAATCTATAGATGGAAAAGAAGAAATTTTAGAATCAATTATAATAAAATAAAAAAAAAGGCAGTCGATTTTCGACTGCCTTTTTTTAAAATGTATAACCAAAACCTAAATTGACATAAACACTATACATATTGAATTGAATTGCTGTGAAATCACTTTGAAATAAATTGTTTACTCCCCAGTTTAAATCTGCAAAAAGCTTAAAGTTCTTATTCATTTTATATTCGCCACCAAGTTGAACTCCCCATTGGAAACGATTTAGATTCTCTGAAAAATCATAATCTCCTTTAGAATCTCCTTCAAATTCAACAGGAGTTCCAATAGGAGAACTTTCCCTTAATACACCATCGTAAACGTATCCTGTAAAATCTTTATCAATGATACCTGAAAAATAAACACCTCCTGATAAATTCCAATTTTCAGAAACATTAAAAACGGCTAATACAGGAAAGGTAATATAAGAGTTTTTCATTTTTGTTTTAACATTTCCGGTAAAATATCCTTTTGTATATTTTCCATCCCCGCCATCTACTTCTGTGTAATAATTTTTTACTCGTGCATCTGTACGCATTCCTCTTCCTTCAAAACGCAATCCGGTTCTAATTCCCCATTTGTGAGTATCATCAACCCATTTGGTTACATTTAACTCTAAACCTAATTGTAATGTTGGGTTATAGCTGTTAATTTCTCTTATGGTTGCGGGAATACCCATTGGTGAGCTACCACCAATACTAAATTGGGCTCTGGCTTGATACTCGATATTTTTCTCAAAAAATTGAGCAAATTTTGATTTATCTATGTTTTCTTGCGCTGTAATGTTTGTTTGTATTAAGGCAAAACATAATAGCATGTATACTTTTCTCATCTTATTATTCGTTGTCATAAACTAGTTCTATTTCATCTACTAATAAAACACTTCCAATAGCACCTTTAAAATCAGCGCCATCTATACTGGAAGTCATTACAATGGTTAGCATATAATCTTTTGTTGGATCAAATGTTTTTCCTTCAATTAGTTTGAAAGGAAAATTAAATTCTGTCCAAGAATCGGTTTCTAATCGATCTTTATTTTCAATACGGGCAATGGCAATATTTCTTGAATCTTTAAATCGATGATCGCCAGTTAAATAATTATCTTTTTTACTTGTTTCGAAAATAATAGCATAAATATCAAAAGTATCTATAGCATCAGGAATAACATTGAATTTGTTATCTGTAACAACATCTCCTGCTTTATATTTATAATAACCTCTTACTCTTTTTGGTAATTCTCCATGATATGGAAGTCCAAATCTGGTTGATTTTAAAGTATTGAAGATGTTAAGTTTAAAGGTTCCAATAAATAAGTTGCCAGCAGCAATTGGATTGCCTGTGCTTTCGCCTAATTTGTTGGTGTAAACAGTTTGCATTTTTACAGCTAAACCACCTCTTCTTCCTGGAGTAATTGTGGTTGGATATCCTTCCGGAGGAGTTGATCCAGCAACTGTTACATAACCTTCGTTTCCGCTATCCCAGTCGTAGATTTTATCTCCATTAGAAGCAACTTCAAAAAAGCGATAATAACGATCTTTATCTGTTAGTTCTGCATTGTTAAAGGTATAAATTGTACTTAACTCATCACTAGTAAAACTAACTGTATATTCTTTTTTCCATTTACTGTCTTGTGCGGTAACAGTTACTTTTTGTGCCTTTCTAAAATCTCTTGTAACTCCATTTGGTGGATCGATAGTTGCATTTGGAGAAATAATAAATACAGGAGATTGCTTCTCTAAGTCGATATTTGATTTTACTCTAAATTCAACAGATGTATTTTTGATAATTGGATCCATTTTTAGATATTCGCTCGGAATAAATGCTTCTAAAATATCTGCATTAGTGTCTAGTTCTTCGTCTTTAATGCATGCCGTAAACAATAGCGGTACAGATAAAACGAGTAATAATTGCTTCAATTTGTTCATTAAATAAATTGTTTAGAAGTTTTTGTTTTTAATTGTAATGTTATAAAATTAGAGGAATTGTACTTTTTTTCAAATTTGATTAAATTAATTTAATCAGGAAGTTTTTTCAATTCGTATAAATCTAATCTTCTATCTTTCATAATTCGTACACTTCCATGTTCGTGCAATTCTTTTAGTAAATCTAAATCTACGTCTACAATCAATGTCATTTCAGTATTTGGAGTAGCTTCGGCTTTTACTCCGTTTGTAGGAAAAGCAAAATCAGAAGGCGTAAATACAGCTGCTTGCGCAAACTGAATATCCATATTATTTACTTTTGGAAGATTTCCAACACAGCCTGCAATAGCTACATAACATTCGTTTTCTATCGCTCGGGCAGCTGCACAATTTCGTACGCGGGTGTAGCCATTTTGAGTATCTGTTAAAAATGGAACAAATAAAATATCCATTCCTTCGTCGGCTAAAATTCTTGATAGTTCAGGAAATTCGACATCATAACAAATAATTATTCCAATTTTTCCACAGTCGGTATCAAAAGTTTGAATTTTTGATCCACCTTTCATTCCCCAATAATGTACTTCATTAGGTGTAATATGTATTTTAGAATACATTTCGTAGGTTCCATCTCGTTTACATAAGAATCCAACATTGTACAATGTTCCATCTAAAAGATACGGCATACTTCCAGATATGATATTGATATTGTAAGAAATAGCAAATTCCTGAAACTTCTTGCGAATAGGATCGGTGTGTTTTGCAAGCTCTCTTATAGCTTCGGCTTCAGATAAGTGATTATATGCTGCCATTAATGGAGCAGTAAATAATTCGGGAAACATTGCAAAATCACTCTCATAATCTGATACAGCATTGATGAAAAATTCAGCTTGATCAAAAAATTCTTCCAAATCATTAAATGGACGCATTTGCCATTGAATTAATCCTAAACGAACAACACTCTTTTTGGTGTTAATTAGCTGTACATCCTTTTCGTAATAAATATTATTCCATTCTAATAAAACGGCATATTCTCTAGAATCTTTATCACCGCCCAAATAATTGGACATTAAGCGAACAATATGGAAATCATTTGCCATTTGAAATGACATTACTGGATCATTTATTTCTTTGGCTTTTACTTTATCAAGATATTGTTTTGGCGTAAGTTCTTTGGCATATTTAGCATATTTTGGAATTCTTCCTGCAAAAACAATTGATTTTAAATTTAATTGTTCGCAAAGTTCTTTTCGTGCATCATATAATCTTCTTCCAAGTCTTAATCCTCTGTATTTAGGATGAATAAAAACATCAATTCCGTATAAAATATTTCCTTTTGGATTATGCGTGTTAAACGAGGAATAACCCGTAATTTGTTCATAGTTGTGACTTGATAAGGCCTTTTTCTCATCTATAATAATGGATAGCGCCGATCCTACAACTATATCATCTACCAAAACCACTAGCTGACCTTCTGGAAAAGTATCCAGCAATGTTTCTATTTCGCTTTTATTCCAATATGAATCTTCCATTCCTGAATACGATTCAAGCATAGAGTTTTTAAGTTCTAAGTAATCGTCAAGTTGTAAGTTTCTTAGTTCAATTTTATTAATAGTTGCATCCATGTCAATTTTGTTGTAATTTTTAATAATAGATATATTAATTGTTTAAAATTAAGTATATTTAAGCATATTAAATACATGTAGATGTGTTTTTTAATTTATTTTTTTAAAAATTAATACAGTTTTTTATGAGTTCATTAAAAAACAGAGTTCAATTAATTGGACGCGCAGGTCAAGATCCGGAAATAACCATATTCGGAGAGAATAAGAAAAAAGCTACTTTTCCAATTGCCGTAAATGAAATATATTACAATGATAAAGGCGAAAAAGTAGAAAATGTATATTGGCATACGCTGGTGCTTTGGGGGAAAGTAGCCGAAATTGCTGAAAAATTTGTTATAAAAGGAAAAGAAATGGCAATAGAAGGAAAGCTAACAAGTAGATCGTACGAAGATCAGGATAAGAATAAAAAATATATTACAGAGGTTGTAGTGCACGAGATTTTACTTTTAGGAAAGTAAATTCTAATGAAATTTTAAAGAGGTTGTAAGACAAAACAGCCTCTTTTTTCTGAAAATACACTATCTTGGCTACATTAATTAAATAATTTTTTGTGAGTCATATTTTAGTAATAGAAGACGATAGCAGAGTTGCTGAGCTTTTAAAGAGAAGTTTGGAGGAACAGAACTTTATTGTGGATGTTGCCTTTGATGGATATATGGGAAAGAAATTGGCGCTTCAGCATAAGTTTGATTTAATCATTACAGATGTGATTTTGCCTAAAATTAACGGCATAGATCTTTGTAAGGAATTAAAAGGACTGATTCCAAATATTCCTATTATTATGCTTACAGCGCTAGGTACAACGGATGATAAAGTAGAAGGATTTGATGCCGGGGCGGATGATTATTTGGTTAAACCATTTGAATTAAGAGAATTGTATGTGCGAATAAGAGCTTTACTAAAAAGGTTTGAAAATGTAGATAAGCCAATAATTACAAAGCTTGTATATGCTGATTTAGAAATAGATTTGAATAAAAAAGTATTTAAGCGCAATAATGTTGAAATTCATCTTACACCAAAAGAGTTTAACTTGATGCAGTATTTGATGGAAAATCCTGAACGTGTTTTATCTCGTATCGAAATTTCTGAAAAAGTTTGGGATACACATTTTGATACAGGCACTAATTTTATTGATGTTTACATCAATTATCTTCGAAAAAAAATAGATATAAATCCTTCTCAAAAATTGATTCATACAAAATCTGGAATGGGTTTTATTTTAAAGAAAAATGAGAATTAAAGTTCGTTTAACGCTTTTATTTACGCTTTTAGTGGCATCCATTCTTTTGGTATTTGCCAGCATTATTTATTGGTCGTCTGCAAAAAATAGAGAAGTTGAATTTTATGACGAATTAGAAAAAGAAGCAATTACCAAAGCAAAATTAGTTTTAGATGCCCGAGTAAAGCCAGAAACACTTCATAAAATATATCTAAATAACAGTGAAATAATTAATGAGGTTGAGGTTGCTGTTTACGATTATGATTTTAATTTGATTTATCATGATGCAGAGGCAATTGATCGGGTAAAAGAAACCAAAGAGATGATTGCTAAAATTATTGCTAAAGGATCTTTGCATTATATGCAAAATGATTGGCAGGTAATTGGAATGAAATATTCATTTAAAGGAAAAGAGTACGTGATTACGGCTACAGCCTACGATGAATATGGTTATACAAAGCTGAGAAGTTTGCTTTTTACAATTATTATTCTGATTGTAATATCGTTGTTAGTTATTTATTCAGTCGGATTGTTTTTTGCCAATAAAGTACTTTCGCCGATAAAGAGAATGAATGATGAGGTAAATAATATTACTGCTACTCATCTTGATTTGAGAATAAGTACTGAAAATAAAAAAGATGAATTAGGTGCGTTAGCTAATACTTTTAATGAAATGCTCGATCGATTAGAAAATTCCTTTGATGCACAAAAGCAATTTGTTTCGAATATTTCTCATGAACTTCGCACACCCTTGGCAGCAATTATTGCTGAGTTAGAATTGGCTTTAAGTAAAGAACATTTGCAACAATATTACATACAAACAATACAAAATGCGTTGAGCGATTCTAAAAAAATTGTTCGATTATCTGATAGTTTGCTAGATTTTGCCAAAGCAAGTTACGATCCTTCCGAAATTGTTTTTAAAGCACTCCGATTGGATGAAGTTGTTTTAGATGCTTGTCAAAAATTGCAAAAGAAAAATAATAGTTACAAATTCAATTTTAATATTGATGATTCTATTGATGATCCAGAACTGTTAACTATACAAGCAAATGCCTATTTACTTGAAGTTGCTGTAATAAACGTATTAGATAATGCTTGTAAATTTTCTGCGGCTAATCAATGCGATATATTGGTGTTTTGTAACAATAATCAATTAGGTATTCGTTTCTCAGACGAGGGAATAGGTATTGATAAAGACGAATTAGAATCAATTTTCCAACCTTTTTATAGAGGTAAGAATCAATCTTACAATGAAGGTAATGGAATAGGCTTGTCACTTACACAAAAAATTATTGCTTTACATAAGGCAACCTTGTCTGTTTCTTCTATTGTTGGGCAAGGAACTACATTTACTATCTTGTTTTAAAAATCTTTTATAAACATAGATTTTAGCTTACGCTTTTTTAACTTTTATTAAAAGAGCATGATTACTATTTAAATACTTTATTGTTAGGTAATTCGTGGAATTTCCAATTTTTTACTTTGTTCATTCTAATAGAATTCTAATTTTTTTCTATAAGCTTTCTAATAATCTCTTTGCGAGATATATTTTAGTTTTGCCTCAGAAAAAAATAGAATACTTATGGATGTAGACTCCTTTTTAAGTAAAAGAAATTAATATCCTACGAAATTGCTCATAACATAGTTGTGTATTATTCGTAGGGGTAAAAAACACAATTTTATGACAATTACAGTATGTATTACAAGATTATTATTGTCGTTTTTCTTAGGTGCTTTAATCGGCGCTGAACGACAAGTAAGACAAAAAAGCGCAGGTTTACGAACAAATACTTTGATTACATATTAGATATACAGAAATAAAGCGCAATTGTTTTGTTGTGTTAATTTAGCTTTGTAATTGTTTGTTTATTATGTAAATTTTAATAATATAAAAAACAATTTTATTTAAAAACAAGAATAATATTTATTTGTTAACGCTGATTTTTGTGATTTAAATAGTAAAATAGATTAATTTTAAGTGTGTTTACTGATAGGTAAAGTATAAGAGTAGAAATGTGAATTAAAAATAAGGAATAATGATAAAAAGACTACAAATAATTAGTATTTCAGTATTGGGTTTGTTGTTTAGTTTTTGTTCAGACAAGAAAGAAGCAGTAACAGATCAGGCACAATATCAAATATCTAATCAGGTAATTATACTAACAGAAGATTCTAATTTAAAAAATAGAATTAAAGTTACACCTGTCGAAGAAGAAGATTTTACTTTTGATTTAGTTACCGCAGGTTTAGTTAAGGCTATTCCTAATCAATATGCAGAAATTGCCTCGCCGTTTTCAGGACGAATAGTTAAGTCGTTCGTAAAGTTAGGACAAAGAGTAACGGTTAATCAACCTTTATTCGAAATTTCTTCGCCAGATTATTTCGCAGCGCAAAAGGAATATTTTGATGCTCAGCAAGAATACAAGCAAGCAACATTAAATCTAAAACGCCAGGCAGATTTATTGTCTCATGGAGTAGGTGTTCGTCAGGAATATGAAGAGGCAGTAACCCAAAATTCAATGGCAAAAGCTGCTTTTGATAATGCAAATGCAGCAATAAAAATTTATAATGCACAAGCTAGTTCATTGGTATTAGGTCAGCCGCTTGTTGTTCGTTCCCCAATTGAAGGAGAAATTTTAGAAAACAATATCGTTTTAGGTCAATATATTAATGAGGATGCAGAACCTATAATGAAAGTGGCTTCGCTTGGTAAAATTTGGATCGTAGGAAAAATTAAAGAAAAAGATATTCAACATTTAGCAAAGTTGAATAAAGTTCAGGTAGAATTAGCAGCTTATCCAAATCAGCCATTTGAAGGAACCATTTATCACATCAACGAAATTGTAGATGAAGAAACTCGAAGCATCGATGTTTTAATAGAAGTTGATAATGATAAGCGCATTTTAAAACCTGGTATGTACGTAAGCGTTCGTTTCATCGACCAACCAGAACAAGTAATATTAGTGCCTTCAAGAGCTGTACTTCAAGGAGAGGATGAGTCTTTTGTGTTTGTTGAGGTAAATACAAATGAATTTACACGTAAAAATGTAGTTGTTGGCGGCGTTTCGGGAGACAGAACAGTAATTATTTCTGGATTGCAAAAGGGAGATAAAGTAGTAAGTGAAGGTGGAATTTATTTGCCAAAGCTATAAATGATTAAAAGTAAACAAAATGAAGAAAAATATTATAGAAACAGCAATTCACAAAAGATGGTTGGTTGCGGCTTTGTTTGTATTACTTTGTGTTTTTGGATATTATTCTTGGAAACAGCTTTCTGTTGAAGCATATCCAGACATTGCAGATACAACTTCTCAGGTAGTTACTCAGGTGCCTGGCTTGGCTGCAGAAGAGATAGAATTACAAATTACAATTCCTATTGAAAGAGCATTAAACGGAATGCCCGGAATGCATGTAATGCGTAGCAATAGTACATTTGGTTTATCAATGATTACTATTGTATTTGAAGATGGAATTGATGATTATTTTGCAAGGCAGCGTATTCAAGAACGATTAAATGGAGTAGAATTGCCCTATGAGGCAGTACCTGAATTAGATCCTTTAACTTCGCCAATAGGAGAGGTATACAGATATATTATTGAAGGAGATGGATATAGCTTAAGAGAATTAACCGATTTACAAAATTTTGTAATTATACCTAAGCTTAATCAAGTGCCTGGTGTGGCAGAGGTAACTAATTTTGGGGGAGTTACTACTCAATTTCAAATTGAGTTAGATCCACATAAATTAGAACAATATGATTTGTCTTTAAGTGATATTACACAAACCATTGAAGAAAATAACGTAAATGCAGGAGGAAGTGTGCTTACTCGCGGTGATTTGGGTTATGTGGTTCGTGGTATAGGTTTGGTAAAAGATTTGGAAGATCTTGGTAAAATTGTTGTTAAAGCAGACAACGGAGTGCCAGTGTTTTTAAATGATTTAGGACGATTAAAGTATGGTAACGTTGAACGTAAAGGCGTTTTAGGTTATACAGATAGAGAAAGAGATTATTCGGATAGCATTGAAGGTATTGTATTATTGCTAAAGGGCGAAAATCCTTCAGTTGTTTTAGAAAAAATTCATAAATACGTAGATGAATTAAATAACGGGCTTTTACCTGAAGGGGTTAAAATACACACTTTTCTAGATCGTACTGATTTAGTAGATACAACATTACATACCGTTTCTACTACGCTTATAGAAGGAATAAGTTTAGTTGTAATTGTTTTAATTGTGTTTTTAGGCAGTTGGCGAGGTGCATTGTTAGTTGCAATTACAATTCCTATTTCATTGCTATTTGCCTTCATTTTGATGTATTTTACTAACATTCCAGCAAATTTATTATCGCTCGGAGCAATTGATTTTGGAATTATTGTTGACGGCGCTATTGTAATGATGGAAACGATCCTCAAGAAGCGAGAAGATCATCCAAAAGAAGAACTAAAAGAGAAATCTATTGCCGATAGAGCAAAAGAAGTAGCTAAACCTATTTTCTTTGCTACTGTAATTATTATTACCGCATATTTACCATTGTTTGCCTTTGAACGCGTAGAGAAAAAACTATTTACACCTATGGCATTCACTGTCGGATTTGCATTATTAGGAGCATTAATAGTTGCATTATTTCTTATTCCCGGATTGGCATATGCCGTATATCGAAAACCTACAAAGTTGTATCATAATAAATGGTTAGAGAAATTAACTGCTTTATATCACACTCGAATTATAAAAATTGTAAATAAACCAAAGCAAGTGTTTCTTCCACTGATAATTGTATTAGTTGTTACAGTTGGGTTAACGGCAAGAGTAGGAAAAGATTTCCTTCCACCTTTAGATGAAGGATCAATTTGGTTGCAAGTAACATTGCCACCAGGAATTTCTTTAGAAAAATCAAAAGAATTAAATGACTCTCTTCGTGCACGTACAATGAAACATGATGAGGTAACTTATATTATGGTTCAGGCAGGGCGTAATGACGACGGAACAGATCCTTTTACTCCTTCTCATTTTGAATGTTCGGTTGGGATAAAACCTTATAAAGAATGGCCAAAAGGAAAAACAAAAGATGATTTAATTGAAGAATTGGCCGCTGAATACGAAACTTTACCAGGATTTACGGTTGGATTTGCTCAACCAATGATTGATGGTGTAATGGATAAAATATCTGGAGCGCATAGCGAATTAGTGGTAAAAGTTTATGGAGATGATTTTCACGAAACACGTAGAATTGCTAGTGAAGTACTCGAAACATTAAAAACAATTGATGGCGCTGTAGATTTAGCTATTGATCAAGAACCGCCACTTCCTCAGTTACAAATTCATGCAGATAGAGATAAAATTGCACAATATGGTTTAAATGTATCTGATGTTGCCGAACTGATTGAAGTAGCTATTGGAGGGAAAGCAATTTCGCAAATATTTATTGGAAATAAAGTATACGATATTAGTGCGCGATATATAGAGGAAAGTAGAAATACACCCGAAAAAATTGCAAACTTGATGCTTACATCAAGCACAGGGGCAAAAATTCCTTTATCTCAAGTTGCTGATGTAAAAACAAGTACTGGAGAAAGTACAATTACTAGAGAAATGAATCGTCGTCATTTAACGGTAAAGTTAAATGTTCGTAATCGCGATTTAGGCTCTTTATTAGATGAAGCTCATAAAAAGATTGAACAAAACGTGACATACGATCATGAAAAATTTCATATCGAATGGGGAGGACAGTTCGAAAATCAGAACCGAGCATATAGCCGCTTAGCAGTAATTGTTCCATTAACATTATGCTTAATGTTTGTGTTATTATATGGTGCATTCGGACAGTTCAGACAAGCAGGATTATTAATGATTGTGGTGCCGTTAGCTCTATTTGGTGGAATGTTGGCACTAAATGTGAGAGGAATGTCATTGAATGTGTCTTCAGCAGTTGGTTTCATTGCTTTGTTTGGAGTTGCTATTCAAAATGGTGTTATTATGATTTCACATATTAATGATCTTAGACAAAAAGGTTATGCGCTTTTAGAAGCCGTGCTATTGGGTGCTGAACAGCGCTTTAGACCTGTTTTAATGACAGCAACTGTGGCTGTGCTAGGACTTTTTCCAGCTTCATTAGCAACAGGAATTGGTTCTGATGTACAGAGACCTTTAGCAACAGTAATTGTATACGGATTATTGTTTGCTACAGTGCTTACTTTGTTTGTTTTACCAGCTTTATATTATTTGGTAGAAAAGAAATGGGGAAAAGAAGATGATTTTGTTCCAACAAAAAATGAAGAAAATTAGTAAATCATGAAAATGTTGAATAAATATATAAAAACAATATTTTGTTGCACTGTGTTTGTAGGTGTTACTCATGCACAAGAAATAGATGTAAACAAACAGAAACTTTCTTATAAAGAGTTTTTGACTAAAATGGTTACAAACAATTTAAGTTATGCTGCCGAAAAGTATAACATTAACATTGCAGAAGCTGAAATACAAGCGGCAAAAGCTTTTCCTGATCCGGAGTTAAGTTTTGGTTGGTTTGATAATCAGCAAAATAGAATGCAAATGGGATATGGTTTTGAAGCAGAATTGTCTTGGGATTTAGAAATGGGTGGAAAGCGAAAGGCAAGAAAAAATTTAGCAAAAGATCAAAAAGTGTTGGCTGAGTTAGAATTACAAGAGTTTTTTCATGCATTGAGAGCCGAATCTACCTTGTCTTTTTTGGAAGCCTTGCAAAATAAATTGTTATACGATATTCAGAAAGATTCATATCAGTCTATGTTGCAAGTTGCTCAATCCGACAGTATTCGTTATTCCTTAGGGCAAATTAGCAAGGTTGATGCTATTCAAAGTAAATTAGAAGCTAAGTCCATGTGGAACGAATTACAAGATGCTGATGATACGTGGAAAAATAGTTTGCTTGAGTTGAGAGGATTTATTAGCGCAAATAGAAATGATTCATTATATGTTCCTCAAGGCGATTTTAGCAAGTTCGATCGATTGTTTAATGCAGATGATTTAATTGTTACAGCACAAAATAACAGGGCTGATTATTTGGTAGCAAAACAAAATAAAGTGGTTGCAGGTAGAGCAGTGGCTTTGGCGAAAGCAGAGCGTGCTATTGATTTAGGATTAAATTTAGGTATTGAAAATAATTCTTTTGTAAAAAATGTAATTGCACCAACACCTGGAAATACCGTAGTAAAAGCAGGAATTTCTGTGCCGTTAAAATTCTCTAATCGCAAAGAAGCGGGGCTAAAAACAGCATTGTATCAAGAATCTCAAGCAGATTTAGTATACAATGAAGTAGAATTAAATCTAGAAAAGGAGATTCTACAGGCATTTAGAAATTATCAAACAAAACAAAATCAAATTCAGCGTTACGAAAAAGGTATGTTAGAAGAGGCCAAACAAGTATTTGAAGGAATTAAATACAGTTATCAGCGCGGAGCAAGTAGTTTGTTAGAGGTTTTGAATGCGCAACGTACCTATAACGAAACTCAGGTAGCTTATGCCGAAACTTTATTTGCTTATGCAGAAGCTTTGGTAGAATTAGAAAAAGCAGTTGGAATTTGGGATATTGATTTTTAAAAGTGAATCATGAAAAATATAGTTATAAGTATAATGATTTTGTTGAGTATTACTGTTCATGCTCAACAGCAAGAATTGAATCAGGAAGGAAACACAACTTTTGCAATTAAAGCTGGCTGGTTGCAATCTACGTTAAAAGGAAGTGATGCTAAGCTTTTAACAACGGATGGAAAAATTAATAAAAAGAATGATTTTTTTGTCGGTGTAAGTGTAGATAACAGTTTAAGTAAATATTTTGGACTAAAGCACGAATTGTTTTACCAAAGTTATGGAGCAAAGTTTAACAGAAGTATGAATGATGAGGTTTTTGAGGCAACTTTAGAAATGCATAGTTTTCGGTTAAATCCAATTAGTCCAACTTTAAAGTTAGGCGGGTTACAAGTTTATGCGGGTCCATACATTAATATGTTATTGTATTCCTCTATAACTGCAATTGACCAAGAAGGAAATATCTATAAAGATCATTCTATTTTTGGTAGCGCTGATAACGATCAGGAAAATCAACCATATTTACAGAAGATGGATTATGGAATTAATGTTGGAATAGAGTATCAATTTAATTTTGGATTACTGGTTGGTGTACAATACAACAGAGGTTTTGCTTCTTTATTTGATAATTCGAATGCATTTGGTATAGATGAAAATGCTGGAAGAAAAAACTTGAAAGTGTATAACGAAAATCTAGGAGTATATTTAGGATATCGTTTTTAAAATAAAAAGTCATCGAGTAATCGATGACTTTTTATTTTATAATAGAATAGATCTTATTTCGGATAATTTTTTAAATGAATATAGATTATCATGTATCACAGGGTGACCTATATGTTCATGTAACCAAGTGGTATGAAAAGGAACATGTACCGCATAACCGCCTAATTCTAATACAGGCAATACATCTGATCGAAGAGAATTGCCAATCATTATAAATTCGTGCGAGGCAATATCTAATCGCTTTAATAGTTGTTCGTAATCAACAGGCTCTTTATCGGTCATTACTTCTATATGATGAAAATAAGATCCTAAACCAGATTTGTGTAATTTTCTATGTTGGTCTTTTAAATCACCTTTTGTTGCAACAACTAATTTGTATTTTCCCTGAAGCTCTTTTAATACATCTTCTACATCATCTAATAAAACAATAGGTTTTGTTAATAGATCTTTGCCAATGTTCAAAATTTGTTCAGTGATTTTAGTACTTATTGTTCCTTTCGAAATTTTATGAGCTGCTTCTATCATAGATAAGGTAAATCCTTTTATTCCGTATCCATATAAAGGAAGGTTGTCAATTTGAGTTTTGAATAATAGTTGCGAAATACTTTGATGAGTTAAATAATCTTCTAATAAGATACAGAATTGTTTTTCTGCTTCATTAAAGTAGGTTTCATTTACCCAAAGTGTATCATCGGCATCAAAAGCTACTATTTTTAGATCTTTCATACTTGTTGTTTTGTCAGATTTCATACAAATATATAAATACTTTGAGGCATAATTCGCTTTTCTTTCTATATAGAAATAGAATGCTAAGGGCTGATAAGTATTAAATTCTTTGATTTTTTAAGTAATCTAAAAGGAGGAAAACACTAAATTCGATTTCATATAGAAATATACTCACTTTTTCTCAAAAAACATTTAATCTATAAGGTGTGTGTTACTAGATAGTTAAGTAAAAGTTACGAAAAACTTTGTAAAAAAGGATGCATAAAGTTTGGAATTGATTGAAAAGGTACTACTTTTGCATCCGCATTACAGCAGTAAACGTTCATAGAAAGTAAAGAGAGACTTATAAAAAAAGATTCAGAAATATTTTAAAAAAATAAATTTGGATGATAAATAAATAAG